>CBFHLZ010000027.1:0-15577 GCA_965656795.1 Patescibacteria group bacterium | reverse complement strand
TTCAACTGTCTAACAATACAATTGAAGGCTTGAAAACAAATCTTGAAGATGAATATTTCTACGAAAGAAATGCCTGTCGTCAGATTTGAACCACCAAAAAACCGCGTAAACGCGGTTTTTTATTTTTGATTATTTTTCTTCATTTTTTACTTCTTCACCTGTTTTTTCTGATTTCATAATCGGAAATAAAACTACATCTCTGAGATTTTCTTGTTCTGTAAGGAGTGAAACCATTCTATCGATTCACATCCCCCAACCTGATTGACAAGGCATAGCATATTCCATAGCAAGTACAAAATCATCATCACTTGCAGTTGCTTCTTCATCTCCAGCTTCGATTGCTCCTGATTGTTCGTCGAAGTTTTCTTGTTGGATTTTTGGATCAACAAGTTCTGAATAAGCTTTGAGAACTTCCCAACCATTTAAAACAAGTTGAAATTGTTCTACTATGTTTCCATCTTGGTCAGATTGTCTCGCAAGAGGTTGCATAGTTTTTGGATAATTGTAAATGAAAGCAGGTCCAACAATTCCTGGTCTTAATACTTTTTTATATAAGTAGTCAATCATAGTTGCTGTTGCTTGTTTATCCATTCCTTCCCAAGAATGTCCTGCTGCTTTTATATCAGCTCTGAGTTTTTGTTCGTCTTCTGGTCCATATGCTTCTACATCAATTCCAGATTTTTCTTTTACTCCAGCAATATAATCAATTCTTTGCCATGGAGTAGTGAAATTTACTTCTTTTTCTACACCATTTTTATCTCTGATTTTAATAGTTCTATCCAGATTCATTGTTTCGAAAATATAATCAAACATTTCTTCTGTAAACTTCATATTATCTTCAAAGTTCCAATATGCTGCGTAGTGTTCAAATACTGAAAATTCTTGCATATGTGTTGGATCTGAACCTTCATTTCTGAAGTTTTTCCCCATTTCGAAAACTCTTTCAAATCTTCAAACCGTTGCTTTTTTTAGTGAAGTTTCTGGAGCAATTCTTAAAACAAATTCTTCATCAAAATCATTATGATGTGTTTTAAATGGAGCCGCAGCAGCACCTGATGCGCTATTACCTAAAATAGGAGTTTCTATTTCGATAAATTTATGTTTCCAATAAAATTCTCTGATAGTTTTTACAAATTCACTTCTAAATTTAAATCTTTCAAATGAATCATCATTCATAATGAGATCTAAATATCTTTGTCTGTAAATAGTTTCTTGATCAGTAACTCCATGAAATTTTTCTGGAAGTGGTCTTACAGCTTTAGATAACACTTGAAATTCTTTTACAAAAAGAGTCATTTCTCCATGTTTTGTCAGAAATAAATCTCCAGTAATCCCAATATAATCTCATACTTGGCAAAATTTTTCAGCGACTTTAAAAGCTGTTTTTGGTTCACCAGAAATTTCAATAGATTGAACTATTTCTCTCCCAGTATTAAAATCAACTTTATCTCTCATAAAACACATTTGAATATCTCCTGAGTGATCTCTGATTTTCCCAAAGACTAATTTCCCCATTCCTCTGCTCGACATAATTCTCCCTGCCGTTTTAAATTCACCCAGAGAACCATTTTCCATCAGTTGATTTACATCTTTGAGTTTTGATTCTTGTGTTCTGATTTCTGCTATATCTTGTTTTCCATGGAAATGATTTGCATAACAAATAATTCCTGCATCTTTCATCGCTTGGATTTTTGCTTGTCTATCCAACGCTTCTCTAGAATATTCCACGTTTTTTCTATTAATAATTAAAATTTTATATGCGCGAATTATAGCGAATTTTTTATTTTTTTCAAGAAATTCAAAAAAATAAAAAAACAAGAGAAAGTTCTTGTTTTTTTATATTATTTCATAAATTCTAATTCTTCTTCTATAAAGTTTAATTGTTTCCAAAAATCTTCAATTACATCATTATTCAGAGTTATTCTACTATAAAAATATTTTTTATTCAGGAAATCCCAAACAATAGAACTCCTATATTCTCAAGTAATTTCTTTTTGAATCTCAGTATTATCATTTTGATTTACAATAGAATCATACAAATAAAATGCATGTATTTTTTTATAATCTTGAAAAGATTTTTGTTGAAAAAATAAATTATTTCCTCTTATTTCATCAAAATAATATGGAGAATAAATATATTGAGCTAAATAATTTTTTAAAATTATTTCTTTATTAAAATCTAATTTTAGAGCATCTTCATCATCTAAATTTAAAAATTCTTGTTGAACATTTCCAATAGCACGAAAACTAATATTTCAATCTAGTAGAGAATCAAAGTAATTTATTTGTTCTGCTTCATCACAAGAAAAACTGATACAATCTTTTACTTCAGAAAAATCTTGATAGCTATAGTTTTCTAAAAAGCTATCTGGAGAATCAGGAATTTTAAAATAATTATATTGTAAAACATAGATTCAAAACAAAAAAATTACTCAAACAGTGCTTCAAAGTAATACATTATTTTTAATTTTTATTGCTTTAAATATTATATAAATCGGTATAAATAAAAGTAAAAAATGTAAAAAATATCAAAAAACATTTTCTGTATTAAAAAATATACAAAATATTACATAAAAAATTATGTAAAATATAAAAATAAATAAATTAATAAAATTTTTCATATATAACGATTAATAATTAATTATTGTTAATAATATTCTAAATGTAAATAAATCAATACTTTATTTTACATATTAAATAATTTTAGCACCGTTACTATTTTTCTAAAAAAACTTCTTCGAAGTAGGAGTAGGAAAAATAACTTCTTTTTTCTTCATAAAAAATACAATTCGTCAACGTAAATATTTGTTTCTGGAGTTTTTCTGTGGTACAATAAAAAGGATTATATGTAACTTGAGAATATGAATTTTTCTATTAAAAAATTATTTTTTACATTTATATGCTTACTTGGCACTTCACAAAGTGTTTTTTCAGCATGACTTTTAGGTTGAAATACACAATCTGGAAACACAAAACCAAAAAATAATCAAAACCAAAATCAACAAAATCAAGAAGATTGATTTTTCGAATGAAGTCTTGATATGCTTGAAACTATCGGGATTTGGGTTATTTATATAGTTTGAGGAATAATTGTTTTATTATTCTTAAAAAACTTTATACGTTTTTTATTCGAATTATATTATGCGAAAAATTTGAGATATTTAAAAGTAACTCTTCCAAGAGCCGATTCAAAACTCGACAAAGAAAAAGAAACAAAAAAAGATTTCAAAGAAAAAACAGGGATGATGTCTATGTTTTATAAAGCCATTCATAAATTATCTGAAGCTGGTCTTCGTGATACATTTCTTAACTGGATTTTTTGACATTCAAAAATATCTTTAGAATTAGTCTATGAAAATGGTGAAGTTACATTTTATATAGTCACTTATAAAAACTATGTAAATCTTATTACTCAACATCTCACTTCTATTTATACGGATGCAGAAATTATTCAAGTTGAGAAAAAAGATTATGTAGATATAAAACCAAATTGATATTCAATGAGAGCTGCATCACTTTGAAAAGAACACGATGATGTATTTCCAATAAAAACTTATAAATATTTAGAAGATGATCCATTAAATAACTTTTCAAATGTATTTGGTGGTCTACATAAAGACGATAAAGCTGTTTTTCAAATTGTTATTAAACCTGATTTTGCACATAATAAACTCGCTTTAAATGCAGCTCGTTTAGTAGCAAAATGACAATATGGAAAGAAAAGAAAAAATTTACTCTGATTTTTAGGATTTTTATGGAATCCTATTGTTGCAATATTTCAAGGACCTGATTCAATGGTCGCAGGTTGATGAAACAATGCTCCAGGAGCGAGTGAATGAGATGCCTATAAAATATTTAACCAAGCTGAAACAGAAGCTCAAAAAATTATGGGTGAAGCTGCTGCTCAGCCAGCATTTAAATCTTCAGTTCGTGTATTAGTAAGTAGTAAAATTCATCAAAATTCTGAAGATTGAGTTCACGCTATTGTTGCTGCTGCATCAATTTTTACGGATGAATATAATAATTCACTTGATAATCCTCAAGTACTCGAAGATGCACTTCCACGGATATTTACACCTCTAAGATATTTTGGTTTTAAATATAAATTAGTTGGATTTTTCCAAAATACTTCTTATTTCTCAGCTGATGAAGTTTCAACACTCTATCATCTTCCAGATATAAATTATAATAAATCTCCAATTATCAATTGGTTAGAATATAAAAAATTACCAACTCCACATAATTTAAAATTTCCAACTCAAGCAACAGTTTTAGAAGAAAAAGTTAAAATATGACAAAGAGATGGTGAAGATGTATTTGAAGCGAAACAAGTTCATAGAAAACTATGAGGTTTTCCTGTCTACAAAGATTGAGTTCTCCTTGGTTGGAATGAATATAGAAATAGAAAAACTCCTATCTATTTTAGTAAAAAAGATAGAGGTAGACACCAATATGTTATCGGGAAATCATGAGGGGGGAAATCAGTATTTATTTGATACCTCGCTCGTCAGGATATGCGGAATGGAGATGGACTTTGTGTTATTGACCCACATGGAGATCTTGTCGAAGATGTACTTGCTTTTACACCAAAAGAAAGAGCAAAAGATGTCGTAGTGTTTGACCCAGCGGATGATGAAAGACCAATGGGATTAAATATGCTCGAAGTTATTTCTACTGATCCAGATCTAAGAAAAAGAGAAATGGACAGAGCTGCAATGGATGCCACTGAAATATTTATTAAAATATTTGGTGATGAAATATTTGGTCCTCGTATCCAACACTACTTTAGAAATGGGTGTTTAACACTAATGGAAGATGTCGAAGATGGTGGGACACTTATAGATGTACCAAGGTTGTTTGTCGATGATGCGTTTAGAAAATATAAAGTTTCTAAAGTAAAAAATCCGGTAGTAAGATCATTTTGGGATCATGAATATGCCAATACTGGTGACAGAGAAAAACAAGAAATGATTCCGTATTTCTCTTCTAAATTTGGTCCATTTATTACCAATACTACTATTAGAAATATTATTGGTCAACCAAAATCAGCGTTTAATATTCGTGACATTATGGACAACAAAAAAGCCCTTTTAGTTAATCTATCAAAAGGGAAAATATGAGCACTTAATGCACAGCTACTCGGGTTAATATTTGTTTCCAAAGTAAATATGGCTGCCATGTCGAGAGCCGATATTCCAGAAGATCAAAGAAAGGATTTTTATATGTACGTTGATGAGTTCCAAAACTTTGCCACTGAAACATTTGGTGAAATACTGTCAGAAGCCAGAAAATATCGTTTAGCACTTATTATGGCTCACCAATTTATTGCTCAAATTAATTCATGAGGTTCTCAAAAATGAGATAAACCAAGTATTAAAGATGCCGTATTTGGGAATGCCGGGACTATTATGTCATTTAAAGTTGGTGCTGATGATGCTGAATATATGGAAAAAGAATATGCTCCTCTACTTTCTCAACAAGATATTATTGGGATTGCAAACTTTACAGCATATTGTAAACTCAATATTGACAATGCTTCAACTCGTGCATTTGATCTCAAAACTATTTGGGATAATAATTATAAAAATGAAAAAATAGCGTCTATTATAAAAGAGTACTCTCGTAAAAAATACGGAAGAAAGAAAAAATATGTTGATATGGAAATCGAAGCAAGACTTGGAATTAATCCAACATAAAAAATTTAATTATAAAAAAATTGTATGAAAATATTACAAAAAATTAGTATTTTATTTATCTGTTTATTCTCAATTCTAACATTGAGTAGCTCAGTTCATGCAGATATATTTGAAGTATGACAACAACAAAGTAGTACAGAAAATAATCTCAATACACAGTGACCAAGTGAAACATCATGAGAATCTGCAAAAAATGATAAAATTGATAGATTTAAAAATTGATGAATTAGTGTTTCTCAGTGAGGTGACGAAGCAATTGCAAATACACTTATAAGAATTGCTAAAGATTTAAAAAATATTGTATTTGTTATAGCCAGCCTTTATTTACTTATTTTAATACTCAAATTATTAGTAAGTGAAAAAACAGAAGAAGAAGTTTCAAACTTTAAAAAATGAGGTTTATGGATTACTATTGGTTTAATAGTAACACAAATAGCTTATTTATTTGTAAATACATTTTTTGATAGATGAGTCAGTGAAAATCTAGCCGAAGAAGTATCAGAAAAACTTATTCAACCTTTTATCAGTTTTTTAGAAACAGGGGCCAGTTTTTTCTTTATTGCTATTGCTGTATATGCATTTTATAAACTAGTAACAGCTGGATGAAATGAAGATGCTGCAAAAGAAGGAAAAATGTCAATTGTTTATGCAATCATTTGATTTATTTGAGTTAAATTGACAAAAACAATTGTCTACACAACGTACGGAAAAATAGATTGTTGATCAAATATAAATGATATTATAGATATAAATCAACCTGGTGATAGAGCTGATTGTTTAGAACCTCAAAATTTAGAATGATTTGCTCAAACTATAGCCCAAGTAATTAATTGGGCAAATGGGTTTATAGGTATAATTGTCGTTCTTTTAGTTATTTTTGCTGGAGCAAGAGTATTACTATCAGGTTGAGATGAAGAATCACTAACAAAAGCTAAGAGTATCCTACTATATATTTTTGTTGGTATTTGAGTATTAGTTTGTAACTATCTCATTCTAACATTTTTCCTTATTCCAGAATCTCCTATTGGATAATATTTAATTTATTATAATTTTTTTATGAAATATTTTATTTCAACTCTTATTACATTTTTTTGTTTATTTGGTTTATTCTTTCAGACTCATGCTGCTATAGATATTAACTCAATTAATCAAACAAATGAAATAAAGAATCAATCTATTGGTACAAATGAAACGTGAGTTGATCCAATAGAAGCTATAAATCAAACGTGAGAAAAAATTCTCATTAGTATTAAAACAATTGTATGAGGATTACTCGTGATTTTTATTGTTTATGCTGGTGCTCAAATGGTTATGAGTATGGGAACTGATGAAGACCAATTATCAAGTGCTAAAAGACAAATATGGTACTCAATAATTGCATTTGTGTTTATAAATATACCTGGAACAATTTATAAATCATTTAACTCAACATCTCAAGAAGATGTAACATCATGAGTGTGGTATAATAGTTGGTTTTCTACTCCATCAAGTTGAGATAATGGAAATATATTTATAAATGCGTATTCTTTATGAAATACACTTAATGGTGATATAATAGGATTTATTCAAATTATATTATCTGCAATTGCTGTAGCTGTAATTTTATTAGCATCAGTTAAAATTTTAGCTTCTCGTGGAAAAGAAGAAGATATTACTGAATCAAAAAATAAAATTATTTGGTCAGTTATTTGATTATTATTAGTAGGGTTTATAGAATCTTGGAAATATTTTGTCTACAAATGAGATATCGATGATGGAAGAAATATGTTCGAAGCATTAGTAAACTTAGTTACATTTTTTGCAGGTCCAGTTGCAATTGCATTTATTACGTATGCTGGATATTTATTTATCACTGCCAATGGAGAAGAAGATAAAATATCAAAAGCAAAAAATATTATTGTAAATGTATTACTCGCTACTGTTATACTTTTAGCATGATATACATTTTTACTCGACCTTATTACACTTTAAAAAAATACAATGAAATTATTTTTAAAAATTTTTCTGCTGCTTTCTATTTTATTTTCTTTTTATTGAGTTCATGCAGATTGAGAAGATGATACAAAAGTAATCATTACTACAACAGAAAAACTACCATGGATGGATTGTGGGGAACCAACTATAACAAGTAAATGAACTACAGCTGAAGTAAAGGTATATGAATGTGAAGTAAAGAAATGATTTTGAAGCATTATGACTATGATATCATGAATGATAAAATATTTCACTTATATTGCTATGATTTCTGCTGTATTATTTATTGTCGTAAATGGTATCATGTATTCAATGTCATGAGTCGATAGTGGTATGAAAGATGAAGCAAAAAAAAGAATAACAAAAACACTTATTTGAATTATTTTATTACTTTTAAGTTGATATATTCTCAGTCTATTTTTCCCTTGGATTTATGGATAAAAGAAAAAATAATATAAAAACAAAAAAACATTATCAAGTATTTGATAATGTTTTTTTGTAATTTTTTGTTATAAAAAAAAATTTATAAGCAGATTTTATAAATTTCTTTTACGCTTTTATTTGGTTGCGGGGACAGGAATTGAACCTGTGGTCTACGGGTTATGAGCCCGTCGAGATACCACTTCTCCACCCCGCGATATATATAAAAATGGTATCGCCACGGAGAATCGAACTCCGGTTGCCTGGATGAAAACCAGGAGTCCTAACCACTAGACGATGGCGACACGGACATTTCTTATACACTTAAATTTCTTAAGTGCCAAAGCATTATATATAAATAAAAAAATAGTCAAATGTTTTTGACTATTTTTATTTATAATAATTAATTTTATCGAAATTATTCAGCATAAGTCTATAAAATTCTTCATCTTCAAATGTATCTCAATATTCTCAAATAAATTTTTTATACTCTTTTTTTATTATTTCTAACTTTGAAATATCTAAATCTCATAATTTTCAATTTTTGTAATGACGAATATCAAGATTAAAATTATCTATTTTTTTTGATAATATTAATCTTTTTTGATATCGTATTTCTTCATCTAAAATCGTTGTATTTTGAGAATTTAAAATGTATTTTTTTCTTTTTTGTACTAATCTATCAAGTTCTTTTTCAGTCTTCCAAATATGGTATTCCTCTCAAGTAAGTCAAAAATTGTGCATCCATGGATATAATCAAAAAGGCTCAAAAATTTTAAAACATTGTGATCATACAACAGTATGATTACTTTGAGATAATCCTGAAATTCTTGGGTAACATACTTTTGATTCCATAGGTTTTCTATCATCAATAAAAAAAGTAAAGAAAAATGGTTGAATCACAAGTAATAAAAATATTATTATAATTATAACGTGTTTAGATATTTGTTTCCAATTTTGAAGTGGTTTCCATAAAAATAAACCTAACAAAATAATTGGAGAAAAGTAAAATGGTGAAATTAATCATTCATATCAATTTGCTCAAGAATTATTTCTCAAAAATAAAATTATTGACCAAAATGCAGTACCTAAAAGAATATATTTTAATTGTTTATGTATTTTCAGATTTGAAAAACCTAGTATTATACCGTAAAGTAATCCTACTATTGGTAAAACTACAAAAATAAAATGAAAATATTTTTCGTTTCATCAAAAAGAGAATCATTGATATTTAAACAATCTTGAGATTCAACGAAAAATGTATGCAATCAATACAGTATATACAAATAAAACAATAGCTAATACTCAATGTGTTCAAACAAAAAACGCTAAAAAGCTATCATTCCAAGGTGGATGATTAATAATAGAATAAAGAGGAAAATAATCTATTCATCAAAAAAATATTTTATAATAATTTCCATCTTC
Source organism: Patescibacteria group bacterium (assembly GCA_965656795.1). Classification (GTDB taxonomy): domain Bacteria; phylum Patescibacteriota; class Gracilibacteria; order BD1-5; family UBA6164; genus CAJXJP01. Next base: position 6,062 of record CBFHLZ010000027.1, on the reverse strand, counting down.
AATAAAATAATTTATTAAATTAATTATTCTATCAGCATTGGATATATAAGTTATTCCATTCATTTTTTAATTGTTATTACTATTTTTATAATTAATATATAATATTGTATTGACAACAAAAAAAAATCAATACATTCTTTTTGCTTTAATCATATTTTGAAAAAAGCAAAACAAACATATCAAACAAACTTAACAGAAAAAATAAGGATTTTTTCATCTCAGCATTAATTTCCTCATATGATTGCAATCCTCAATAAATGATGTGGTTGTAATTTTAATAGAAAAAACCTTGTATAGCTATTGCTATACAAGGTTTTATTTTTCATCAAAACTCCATACTCAATCCCAATTTTCTGGAGTGTTTTCGTATATAAATTTTTGACATCTTTTGAAATAGGTATAACTTGGAGCATCTCAATTGTCTGCACATTTTTTAAAAATATCTTTTGCTGATTCAAAATCTCAATCTAAGTATAATTTTATAGCTTTTGTATATTGTAAAATAATTTGTTTTTTATCTTCATCAATACATCATTTTCTTGATAAAAGTTCATAAATTATTACTGGAGTATCTTTTCATTTTACACGAATTTTATCTAAATATCTGTACGAAAATTTATCACTCGTGGCTCCTACTACATCTGATGAAACACAGATATATGTACCATAAAATTTATTTACTCATTCTAAACGTGAAGCTAAATTTACATTGTCTCAAAGTGCCGTAAATTCCATTTTTCTTCATGCTGATCAAATATTTCAAATAATTGCATCTCAACAGTGGATTCAAATCCTCGCCTTAATTTGAGAAAATCACTCTGCCTCCCATCAAATATTAAGCTTTTTTAGTGTTTCTTGTTGCTTGAGTGCAGATTCACAGGCTTCGAAAACATTTTGTTCGTGTTCACCTCCAAATACTCACCAAAGAGCCATAATTGCGTCTCATTCATACTTATTAATAAATCCTCTTAAATCTAGTATAATGTCTGACATACTTGATAGATATTCTCTTAAGAATTTTACTAATGTTGCGGGAGTAAATTTTTCAGAAATGGTAGTAAATCATTCAATATCTGAAAAAAACATAGTAATTTTTTTACTTTCTCCATCGAGATTTATTTTCCCAGATCCTGATAAAATTTCTGCAGCAATATCTTTTGAAACATATTCTCACAATGCTTTATTTAATTTATTTTTATGTTTATTTTCTATTAAATATTTTACAATATTAGCTCAAGCTAAAGAAATAATTAATCAAATAATTAATTCATAGTAATAATTTACCAACAATCAAGCTTGTGAATATAACAAAACCGGAAAGAAAAATGCAAAAATAATTAATACCGTAATATTACTTCCAATTAATATTTTCCCAGAACGATGTAAATTAAAAAATATTGAAACATTCATAATCAAGAAAAATATAATCCATTCTAAATGTTTTGATAAAAATTTAACCGCATCATTATGTAAAATATTACTCAAAGCATTTGCATGAAAGTAGACACCGTACATAATTCATTCTGAAGTTTGAAATGTATCTTTTATTCCTTTTGCAGTGGCTCAAATAATGATAATTTTATCTTTGAAATCGACATTATTTTTTATCCTTTCAAATTCATTTTCGTCATAAATGTCTATAAAGGAAACTTTTTGATAATTATGAATTTCTGGATGATTTACATACACTAATGGTGAATTTTTAAATCAAAATGGAAGTGAAATATCATTTCATAAATTATAAAAATCTTGAGTTTTTACTCACATTCCTCAAATTCCTAAATAATTTTTTGCTATAACTAGAGGAAAAAATTCAAAACTTTGTGTTTGTTTTTTGTCAGATAAGAGAGGATAATAGGCATCTGCATTATTGGTAACTGGGTTTATTCTTGGTGAAAAAAATCAGAAATCTTTTGCATATTTTTTTATACTCTCTATTGGGAATTCAAAAAGTCAATCTTGAGAAAAAGAGAGTCAAAAAATGACATTTCAAGCTCTTCTTACAGCATCAGAAAATATTTGATCTGATTGATCATTTGTTTTATCCGCAAAAATCACATCAAAAGCAATAATACTTGCTCATGCTTCATTGAGTCTTTGGATTACCGGAGCATAGACTTTTCTATCAAATGGAAAACGTTGTAAACCTGTAGTAGTATTTTCATCAATCTCTACTACAATTATATCTTTAGAAACTTCAGCCTTGTGAGCTACATCTAAAATAATATTTTGTACAACTGTATTAGATGGGATAAAAAAATTAAATACCACAGATAAAATCCAAATAATTATAAAAATAATTACACTGATTCAAAATGTGAGAATATTTTTATTTTTTAATAACTTTTCGCTTTTATTCATTATTTATTATTAAAAAGTGAATTAAATGTATCGATCGCTGATTGCCCAAAATTTTTGATTACTTCTGGATCAAGATTGTTATTTAAAAAGTCTTGTACTTTAGCATCAGCTGAATTTTTAAGATTTTGTAACATTTCAGGAGTAATAGTTGGAATAGTTTGAAAATCAACTCATCTAAATTTTTCTTTTAGAGTTCAAATACGTGATTGTAAAACTACTACAAATTCATCTGAAAGTCTATCAAATTTAAATACTTCAGGAAGTGAAATTTTCAATTTTTGTACTATTTGGTTTTGAGCTTCAAACATTTCAATAATTCTTTGAAATGCTAAAGGATTATTCGTCTGAAATACTTCGTCTAAATCATATAAAGATGATTTTATCAGTAATTCTTTATTTTCTTCATCAGCTAATTCTACTAATACTTGTTTCACTTTTATTTTTTCCTCTAACAATTCGGGAGTTTGTGCATTGGCAAAATGTAGATTTTGATATTCTGATAGTAATTCTCTATATTTTTTTCTTTTTTCTTCACTATTTAGGCTTCTAATATAGCGCGCTATATCATTATTTTTTGTAATATTTTCATACTCAATAAATCATATCCCCGCTTGAAGCGTTTTTACCATTTCAGCTTGAAGGTCCTCTAAACGAATCTTATCTAAATTTTTGTTAATATTTGTCCACGTAGAATCTTTAAATTTTTGAATAAATTCTAAGAGTGTTATAAATTCTCATTTTTCTATAGAAAATGGTTTATTTTCTCATACTTCAACTTTTTCACCATTTGGTTTTGTAATTTCAACAGCATGATCGGTCACATAAATATAATCATTATCTAAATTTATATCAAAAACCGTTCCTCTTACAGCAGCTTCATGGTCATTAAATGTTTGAATAAAATGTGATTCTTCAGGAATATAATTTAAGACATTAGACCATGTTTTACCAGCAAGAAGATTGAATTTAATATTAATTTGAGTTTTATCAAACGATATAAAATCTTCTTGAATATTTAGTTCTCAAATCCCTCATAAACGAGTAATACTTCCATCTCACCATTTAATTATAGCTAGAGAATCTTCATTGAGAGTTTTAAGGGTATCTCAAACGTTCAAAATTACTGGTATATTTTCAACCAGATTAACTTTTGATTCACTTTGTAATATAATTGCTTCTCAGGATTTTAACGTTACACTAGAGTCCAATTTACTATTACTTGGTGAAAATAATAGGAATCAAACAACAGCTGAAAGTATAAAAATAACAAAAACAATAAATTTATTTTTTATTTTTTTCATTTTTGGGTATTATAAGAATAGAATATGTCACCATATTATCGAAAAATAAATATTTATCAAAATTATGAACAAACAATACGTATTTCTCACTATGATAAGTGTTATTTTATATATTTTATATCTCATACTTAGCTTTAGTATTGAAGAATATGAAATAGATAAACATATCACAAAAATAGAGAATTTTATAGAAGATACTCAACAGTATAATAAAAAAGCATTATGAGTTATTGAATACAAACAATCAAGTGCTTATAAAAATATGATTTTAAAAGAGGAACAATGACTCAAAAATAAATGAGAAAAAGTTGTATATCTCACAACACAAGAGAATTATAATAAATATACTCAAGAAGTTAGTTTCGAAAAAACACAGGAAGAAATAGAAGTAAAAACTTATAAACCTACCGACAACATGACAATCAAAGAAAAATGGAATCATTTTTTAAGAAATGATTTATAAACTACATACATAATAAAAAAAAATACTTTTTGTACAAAAAGTATTTTTTTTATAAATCAGAAAAGTCAGACCCTAACTCATCGATATTATTCATATCAGTTGATTGTGTTGAAATGCTTCCTCATCCAAAAATAGCATTTCAGATTTCTTCAATTTTTTGAAAAATTCTATCAGGTTTTGCGTATTTTTCTACATCTAAACCGAGTAATCTTCAAAGTATTGGAAATAGAAATATAGATAAAACTGTTATTACTACTCAAATAATTGCATAACGAATAGTATTTATAGCTGGTTTAATTTTATCATCTTTCCCACCAGAAAGAATTAAAAGTAAACCTCACCATAAAATAAATACAATTGAAAAAATACCTGCAGCTAAAACAAATAATGAAATTGCTAAAAGAATAAAATCCCCAAAAGCCATCGATTCTCATAAGATTGAGCTACTTTGAGCAGTAGCATATGTAGTTTCTACCATAACAATATTTTATAAAATATTAATCTAAAACTTTTAAATTTAATCTTTGATCTATTTTCAGACCGTAAATTCTTAATATAGAACGTATTGAATTGATTGTATTTCCTCCTTTACCTATAATAATTCACATATCATCTTTTGCAACACTCAGAGTTAAAAGAATTCATAGTTCATCTTGAACTCTTTGAATTTTTATATCTTCTGGTTGAGATACAAGATTTTCAATTATAAATTGTAAAAATTCTACTTCTTTCATTCTTTAAAATTAAGATATAAAAAATTCCTTCAACCGTAAATACAATTGAAGGATACTTTTATTTTACTAAACAGCAACATTATTTACTTTTAATAATTTTTCTACTCTAGGTGAGAATTGAGCTCCGTTAGAAACGTAACCTTTTACTTTATCTAGATCTTTTATTTTAAATTCTTTAGAAATTGGATTATAAAAACCTAATACTTCTTTATATCCGTGTTTTGCAGCTTTAGTATGTTCTGTAATAACTACTCTAAAGAAAGGCATATTTCTTTTACCAGCTCTTGCTAATCTAATTTTTAACATATTTATATAATTTATAACTAAATAATCAATTACGAATTACAAATCAAATGTTATTAGTAATAACAACTAATAATAATTCGTAATTATTTTTTTTAAGTGTGTTTTAAATGGTGCCCAGAGCGGGAATCGAACCCGCACTTCCTATGGAAACGAGATTTTAAGTCTCGCGTGTCTACCAATTCCACCATCTGGGCACAAGGAAAGTTTAGTGTTTACTAAACAATTCCATGTTTTCTTAAAGTTCTTAAACCTTTAGCAGAAACTTTAATTTCGTAGATTAATCCTGTTTCAGGATCTTTAATTTTTTTCTTAAAAAGATTTGGGTAGAATTTTCTTTTTGTAGCTCTCATTGAATGAGATCTATTATTTCAAACCGCAGTTCTTTTTCCAGTTATTTCACAAACTCTAGACATTTTTTTTAAAATTATGGATTTAATAAATTGTAAGCTTACGCTTTAATTTCAATACCTACACCACTTGGAATAGAAATATCTTGTAATAATTCCATTGTTTTTGCAGTTGGTTCTAAGATATCAACTAATCTTTTATGTCTTCTAATTTCAAATTGTTCTCTTGCATCTTTGTTAACAAAAGTAGATCTATTAACAGTAATTTTTTCAATTCTTGTAGGAAGAGGGATAGGTCCAACAACTTTTGCACCAGAATCATTTCCTAATAAAACTATTTTTTTCACAGCTTCATCTAATAATTTGTAATCAAAAGATTTAACAGAAATTCTAATTTTTTGAGTATTTTTATTTGCTGACATTTCTTAATTAAATGAAAAATTAAATTTAATATAATTTAATGAGCCAACACTATCAAGCTAACTTGATAATGTTGGATACATTAATTTACATTAATGTATTATTAATTATGCTTGTACAGAAGCAACAA
>CBFHLZ010000026.1:14335-15836 GCA_965656795.1 Patescibacteria group bacterium | reverse complement strand
AATGAAAAAAGAAATTTTGTTTCGGGTTTATCAAATATCTGACAAAAATTTGTAGAATTATGATTTTTAACCGAAAGTGGAACTTTAAATTTCCATTGGGTAAATACAAAAAATTATTCTGAAATAACATGACCAGGTTTTCAAAAAGCTGCATAAAAAAAGTTCCCGAGAAATTTCCCGGGAACTTTTTTATTTTATAATTCTTCTTCTTCAGATTCTTTTACTAAAGAAGCTCTCACTACTTTATCTCAATCTTTTTTAATTTTTGTAAGAATAACTCATTGAGTAACTCTTGAAGTTTTTCTAATATCTTTTAAATTCATACGAATTGTTTGACCAGATTTAGAAATAAGTATAACATCAGTTGTTTTTCTATCATCGCTAGACAACATTGTTGCAGAAATTAATTTTCCTGTTTTAGCTGTCATAGCCATAGCTTTTACTCATGCTCCACCTCTTTTTTGATTTCTATATTCATCAATTCAAGTCAGTTTTCACATACCATTTTCAGTAACGATAAATACAAATTCTTTATCTTCACCAACAATAGCAACTTCTATTACACTATCTTCAGCTTTGAGATTTATACCTTTCACTCAAGCAGCTGCTCTCCCCATAGGACGAACATCATCTTCTTCAAATTGAATCGCTTTTCATTCACGTGTTGCGATAAAAATATGATCATCTCAGCTCGTAGTTTTTACCCAAGTAAGTTCATCTCATTCTTTTACCCCAACAACTTTTAACCCATTAGAACGAATATTTTTTACAGCATCCATTTCTAATTTTTTCACAATACCATTTTTAGTAACAAAGAATAAATATTTATTTTCTGCTGCTGAAATATCTAAGATTGCTGAAATTTCTTCATTTTTTTGTAATCCTAATAAGTTAATAATAGGTTGTCCTTTTGCAATTCTTGTTGTTTCTGGTATTTCGTATGCTGGTAATTGAAATACTCTCCCTTGAGTGGTAAAGAATAATAAATCATCATGATTTTTTGTTGGCACGATTAATTTAATTTCATCATCTTCTTTTGTAGCAGTAGCAACTCATTTTCAACCTCTTCTTTGAGTTCTAAAAGAGCTTGCTTTAAGTCTTTTAATATAAGAATTTTTTGAAAGAGTAATAATAACTTCTTCATTTGGAATAGTATCTTTTGCATTAAATTCACCTACTTTTCCTGAATTTACTTGTGTTTTTCTATCATCTCCAAAGTTTTTTAAAACTTCATCTAATTCTTCATCGATAATTAAATTAATTCTTTCAGGTTTAATTAAAATATCATTTAAATCTTCAATTAATAGATGTTTTTCTTTTAATTCATCTTCAATTTTTTGTCTTTCTAATCCTGCAAGTTTATTTAATTTCATTTCTAAAATTGCTTCTGCTTGGATTTGAGAAAGAGAAAAATCATTCATTAAATTTACTCTTGCTTCATCTTTACTTGATGAGGCTTTGATAAGTTTGATAATTTCATCAATATGATCGAGTGCTTTTT
>CBFHLZ010000026.1:0-14236 GCA_965656795.1 Patescibacteria group bacterium | reverse complement strand
AATTTACTCTTGCTTCATCTTTACTTGATGAGGCTTTGATAAGTTTGATAATTTCATCAATATGATCGAGTGCTTTTTTAAGTCATTCTAAAATATGAGCTCTTGCTTCTGCTATTTTTAATTCATATTGCGTTCTTCTTGTCACTACTTCTTTTCTATGTCCGATAAATTCTTCTAAGAATTCTTTTAAATTGAATAATCTTGGTTGTTTCCCTCTTTCACCTAAACCTACCATATTATATCCAAAACTTGTTTGAAGTTGAGATAATTTATAGAGTTGATTTAAAATTTTCTTTGGAAAAGCATCCTTTTTCATTTCAATAATAACTCTTACTGCATCTTTATTTGATTCATCTCTGATATCTGAAATACCAACAATTTTTTTCTCTCTTACTAAATCAGCAATTTTTTCTACAAGAGAAGCTTTATTTAAACCATATGGAATTTCAGAAATATTAATAATACTTCTTCCTTTTTTTCCTTCTTCAATATTTGCAACTCATCTTACAATTACTGAACCTCTCCCCGTAGAATAAGCTTTTAAAAGTGCTTCTTTATCATAAACAATCCCTCCAGTTGGAAAATCTGGACCTTTTACATATTCCATTAAATCTTCAACAGATACATCTGAAGTATCTTGTAAAGAAAGTAAATATTTAATAGCTTGAATTAGTTCCGTTAGATTATGTGGTGGAATATTTGTTGCCATCCCAACAGCAATCCCCATTACCCCATTCATTAAAAGAGTTGGAAGTCTTGTAGGTAAAACAGTTGGTTCTTGTTTTGTAGCATCAAAATTATCTCTAAAATCAACCGTTTGTTTTTCTATATCAGCTAATAAGTATTCAGCTAGTTTTGTCATCTTAGCTTCCGTATATCTGTAGGCTGCAGCTCCATCACCATCCATAGAACCAAAGTTCCCTTGACCGTGAACGAGTGGATATCTGAGTGAAAAGTTTTGAGCCATACGAACCATAGCTTCATATACAGATGAATCACCATGAGGATGGTAACTCCCAAGTACATGCCCTACTACTGTTGCTGATTTTCTAAATTTTGCACTTGATCTAAGACCTTGTTCGTGCATAGAATACATAATTCTTCTATGAACTGGTTTCATTCCATCACGAACATCTGGAAGTGCTCTTGATACGATAACACTCATGGCATATTCTAAATAACATGATTCCATTTCAGATCTGATAGATTTATCTTCATCTCATCCATACACCATTCATTGAGAAATTCCCATTTCTAATTGTTCTTCATTTTGTTCACCATTATCATCTAATGGTGCGTTAGTATTTTCAGACATAAATAGTTTTCTTAAGCAGTAAAAAACATATATTAAATATACGAATTTTTGGCTACGAATCAAGAAAAAAGACGAAAAAAAGTAAAGAAAATTAAAGAAAAAAAAGAGAAATTTTGAAAAATAAAATATTTTTTTACAATATATATAATAAATATTAATAATTTCGCTTATGAAAGCCATTATTTTAGCAGCATGAAGGGGTACTAGATTACAACCTTTGACCAACACAATACCAAAACCAATGATTCAAATATGTTGAAAACCAATTTTAGAATATTTGCTAGAAAATATTTATGAATATGTTGATGAAATCATTTTAGTTGTAAAATATAAACAAGAAATAATTTCACAGTATTTTTGAGATAATTATAAATGAGTTAAAATTACATATAAAACACAATCAGAAGAAAAGTGAACTGCTGCAGCGGTAAAATGAATTCAAACGCAAGAGGATGTATTTATTCTCTATTGAGATAGTATTATCTCAAAACAAGATATGAGACATATATTAGAATCTGATAAATATTGAGTATTTGCTCAAAAAGTAGAAGATCCAAGTAAATATTGAATTTTTCAAACATCACAAAATAATAAAATAATCTCAGTAGTAGAAAAACCTCATGAATTTATTTGAGATCTAGCAAATTTATGAGGATTTAAAATGAAATCAGAAATTTTAGATTTAATCAATCAAATTAAAATTTCACCAAGATGAGAATATGAATTAACAGATGCGTTAAATTTATATGTAGAAAAAAATGATTTTTATGCTTTCCAACTGATTGAAAAATTTATAGATATTTGATATCCATGGGATATTTTAGAAGCAAATACATATATTTTAGAAACGTTAGAAGATTCTATTATAGATTGAGAGATAGAAGAAAATGTTCAAATAAAATGAAATATTATTTTAGAAAAATGAGCTGTATTAAAATCAGGTACATATATTGAATGAAATTGTTACATTGCTAAAGACTCAAAAATCGGCCCTAACACGTATTTAAGATGAAATACAGTTATTGGTAGCTGATGTAAAATTTGAAACGCTGTAGAGATAAAAAATAGTTGTTTTTGAAATAATTCTAACGCGGCACATCTGAGTTATATTTGAGATTCAGTTGTTTGAAATAATGTAAACCTTGGTTGAGGATTTATAACAGCAAACCTCAGACACGATAATGGAAATATAAAAGTTCCTATTAAAAACAAAATGACAGATTCTTGAAGAAGAAAATTATGAGTTATAATTTGAGATAATGTAAAGACATGAATGAATACTTCAGTATACCCTGGCAGAATTATACAAAATGATAGTTTTACCAATCCTGGTGAAATAGTTATTAAATAATTATGAAAAAAATAAGAAATTCTAAAATTATAGAATTTCTTATTTTTTACAGAATAAAAAAAGTATAAATAATAAATTATTTATACTTTTTTAAATTTTTAATGGAGCCATCAATCGGATTTGAACCGATGACCGTTCGCTTACAAGGCGAATGCTCTACCAGCTGAGCTATGATGGCTTAAAAGTGTTATTTGTTTGCATCTGTTGTGATGCGAGAGAGATAATATTAAATTTTAAAAAGAAGTCAAAACTTTTTTTTAAAAAAATAATTATTTTGCAAAAAAACTATTTGCATATCGCTTAATTAACGATAAAATCAGTATAATAAAAAATTATAAAAAATCTAATTTTAATTGAAAATAACTTATGGATTGGAAAAATAAAATAGAAAAATTTATAGAAAAAAAATCTAAAAAACAAAAAATAATTGTCATTTATTGACCAACTGCGAGTGGAAAAACTGGTGTAAGTATAGAAATTGCTAAATATTTGGATTCTGAAATTATTTCTACGGACTCTAGACAAATTTACAAACAAATGAATATTTGAACCGGAAAAGTTACATCTGATGAAATGCAAAACATTCCTCATTTTATGTTAGATATTATTTCACCAGATGAAAAATATTCTGTAGGAGAATTTAAAAAAGAAGCAGAAAAAAATATTGAACAGATAATTCAAAAAAATAAAATTCCGATTTTGTGTGGAGGAACAGGTTTATATATTGATAGTTTGATTTACGATTTTGATATTCCTAAAGTTCCAGCAGATGAAGTACTGAGAAAAAAACTTGAAGATGAAGCAAAAGAATTTTGAAATGAATATATTTATAAAAAATTACAAAATATTGATCCTGAGTACGCAAAAGAACTTCATCCAAATAACCTTCAATATGTAATCCGCGCCTTAGAAGTAAAATTATTATCTTGAAAATCAAAAAAAGATTTTAGAGGAGATAAAATATGTAAATATGATGTATTATTTCTTACACCGTATAATGCAGATAGAGAGTTTTTATATAATAGGATAAACACGCGCGTGAAAATGATGTTTGATGAGGGTTTGGTCGATGAGGTAAAAAGCCTCAGAGAAAAATACGAAGATTCAACTCCGGGATTAACAACTATTTGATATATAGAAGTAGTGAAATATTTACTCTGAGAATATGATTTAGAGGAATGTATTACTTTGGTGCAACAACATAATAGAAACTATGCCAAACGTCAGCTTACTTGGTTTAGAAAATACGAAACAACTACTTGAGATAAAAATTAAAAATACTCAAGTAGTTTTTTTGCAATCATTTTTACAATAGCGTATAATAAGAACAATTATTATTTTATCTATAAAAAAATGAAAAAGTTAATTAAACCAATTCTAGATTATGCAATTAAACAAGAAGCATCAGATATTCATTTAAGTTGTGGGAAAGCTGTAACTTTTAGGCTTCACTGAGAATTGGTTATAAAAACTGAAGCAGGGATTTTAGATGAAGAAAAAATGGAAGGGATTTTAGCATTATTTCTCAATAATGATGAAGAAAAAATAGAAGAATTCCATCAAAATAGAGAATTGGATATGGCATATGTAAATGATGACGGAACGTCATTTCGTGTAAATGGATTTTATAGATTAGGTCAAATTTCTTTTGTTTTAAGAAGAATTTCAAGTAGAGCAATGACGATGAAAGAATTGCATCTTCCTGATTCTGTACATAGATTTACAGAATTTAAACAAGGGTTATTACTCGTAACTGGGCCAACAGGTTCTGGGAAATCTACGACTATGATTTCTATTTTAGACGAAATAAATAAAACAAGAAAAGAACACGTTTTAACTATCGAAGATCCGGTAGAATTTATATTTAAAGACGATCAATCAGTATTTTCTCAAAGACAAGTAGGAACTGATACAAATGGTTTTAAAAATGCACTAAAAGGGGCTATGAGAGAAGACCCTGATGTTATTATGATTGGGGAAATGAGAGATGCTGAAACCGTTCAAGCAGCTTTAGAATTAGCTGAAACAGGTCATTTAGTTATTTCTACACTTCATACTTCAAGTGCCGTTCAGACTATTTCAAGATTATTAAGTTTCTTCCCAACAGATTCACAAAACGCGGTGAGAGCGAAACTTGCAGATACTCTTATGGGAGTATTATCACAAAGATTAGTTCCAAAAATTTGAGGAGGAAGAATTGGGATTTTTGAAATCATGTTTATGACTACAGGGATTAAAAATCTTATTCGTGAAGGGTCTATGAATCAAATTTATTCAAGTATTGAAACTGGTTCAAAAGAATGAATGGTTTCTATGAAAAAATATGCAGAATTCCTGAGAGATAAAGAATTAGTACTCGAAGAAAGTTATAGTGATTATTTTAAAAATGAATCAGATTTTTAATGGAAAAAATACCAAAAAAAACGAAAAAAAAGTGCTTGAATTTTTCTCGCTCGACGATATACTTACTTATATCGATTATATTTGCAGCAGGAATTATGCCGTTGTATTATAAATTTTTAGAATACCAACTATGATTATAAAATTCATGAAAAAAAACTTTTTGCTGAAAATATTTTCACTTATTACTTTGTGAATACTTTTTATTGTTGCAATAAATATATATGTATTAAGTTTTTCTCGTGATAATTTATATACGCAAGTTTCACAAGTTCCAAAAAATGAAGTTTGATTGGTGTTTTGAGCTTCAGTTATAAATAATAGCTACCCTTCAGATATTTTAAAAGATAGACTTACTGTTGCTATTGAAGCCTATAATCAAGGAAAAATTTCACAGATAATTGTTTCATGAGATAATAGTAAAAAAGATTATAATGAACCAGAAGTAATGAGAAAATATCTTATTTCTCAATGAGTTGATAATGCTCATATACATCTTGATTATGCTGGATTTGATACCTATGATTCACTTTATAGAGCAAAAAAATTATTTAAAGTAGATTCAATTACACTTTTTACTCAAGATTTTCATCTCAAAAGAGCACTATATATAGCAGCGAGACTCTGAATTCAAGGTTCTTGAGTTTCAACAAATTTACAAGTATATTTAATGGATTCGTATAATGATAGAAGAGAAGTTCTAGCACGCGTGAAAGCATTTTTAGATGTTGAAATATTTGCTTCTAAACCAAAATTTCTCGGAGATGATTTGAAAATCTATCCACTTGAGGAAATCGAAAAAATAAAACAAGAACTCAATGAAGAAAAATAATTGAAAAATAAAAAATATTTCATATGCTATATGAAATATTTTTTTGTTAAATAAAATTATGAAAAAGACATATATTATTTTAGTCTGAATATTTATTTTTGGAATAGGGGTTTTTCTGTGAAATGAATTTTGAAACTTTTGAGAAAATAAAAATAATTTTGAAAATATTCAAGAAGTTTGAGAAGAAGAAGCCATAATAATTCCTGTGTATAATGCTCAACAGGAGACAAGAATCTTTTACTGAGGAAATTATATCCAAGATCATTGAATAATAAAATATCGTGATGAAATACTTAAAAATGTAGATATAGAAACATTTGAATATCTCACAGGAAGTTATGCAAAAGATGATAGAAATTATTTTTTTTGAGGAAAAGAAATTTATATTTCTGATTGAATAGGTGATAGGTGAGATTATAGAGTAGGGAAAAATTTTGAAATATTATTATGAGATTATGCAAAAGATGAAAAATATTTGTATTATCAAGATTATGGATTTATCAAACATAAAAATCAAGATGTAAAAATTATTCCAGAAAATTCAAAAAATAATTATTCTAAATATTTTGTAAAAATTTGAGATGAAATTTTTTATTGAGATCAACAACAAAATAAAATAGATACAAATAGTTTTTCTTATCTAAAATATAATTATTTTCAAGACAAAAATGGGATTTATTTTTGAAATAATTTATTAACTCTGAGTAAAAAATATTATAAAATTATAGACGCAGGTTTTATAAAAGACGACAGATATGTATTTTTAAATGGTGAATATAATCCTCAATTGGATGCAAAAAATTTTAAAAAATTAGAAGTTCCAGAAAATCATATGTATTTTTTAGAATTATATTCTGATATAAACTGATTTTATTCTTTTAATCAATATTCACGCAATTTTTATAAAATAAACAGTAATATTTCTCAAAAAGATATAAAAAAGTGTCTCAATAATGAAAATTTTTGCAAAAGTGTGTTATGATATGAATAATACATTATTTGAAAAATTATCTACATTTTTATGTTTAAAAAATCACATATTTTCTTATCATTTTTAGCTTGTATATTTGTAAGTTTTTTTTGTTTTGATTTTATTAGTGCTAACGAAGAAAAACTTATAACACAAAATCAGGCAAATAATATTTTGGAAAAAGTTTTAGATAAAAATTTTTCATGACTAGATGCAAAATATAAACAAATTAAATTTTTGAAAAAATTATCAAATAAACTTGAAAATATTTCTGAAAAATCACAAAATATTCGTATATTTTCGCAAGTACTGGAAAATAAATTAGTAGATTTAGAAATCCAATTATCTGGAGTACAGAAAGTTGTAGTGTGATATTCTGAAGAACTTAAAGAAATTTATGGATATTATAAATGAGATATTTGAGAAGATTTTTTACTCATTATAGCAAATTCTCATGGAGCATATGAGTATGGAACGTATTTAACGGCTTTAGATTTAATACAATACTTTACAGATCAAGGGAAATCTCAATGGTTTATTATTCCAACACTGAATCCAGATGGTTTACAAGTTGCGATTGATGATAATTTTTCAAAATGATTTTATTTACAGTGAAGATGAAATAAAAATGATGTGGATATAAATAGAAATTTTTGTACAAAAAATTATAGTAACGGAGAATATTTAAAATTTTTCTGAGGAGAACGTAAATTACTCTCAAAATGAGAAATGTGTTGAGATCAACTCGAAACAAAAGTGATTGATAATATTTTTAGATATTTTTCATTTTCAAATGTTTTAGATATTCATTCTCTTTGATGAATTATTTTTGTCCCAGATGGTTGATTTAACGATTCTAATACATTAAATTTTGCTGACACTATTCAACAAATTTTGTGAAAAAATTATGAATTTAATTCTCAATTTTCAAATAATTATCAAAAAAATCTTCGTATACAAAGATACGAATTTGATGAATGAGGAAAAAATATTTTTACTGGAGTTCTCGCACAATATATTTATGAAACCTATAATATTCCAGCAATTATTTTAGAGTTAGAATATCATGGAAGAGTCGAAGAAAAGCTCAGATGAATCGAAAAATTATTAAAATAAAAATAAATTTTGCATACCAAATAAAAAATGATAGAATTAATTTAATTAATTCCTATCTTTTTTTATGAAAAAAATTATATTATTTTCGACGATTTTTGTTTTAAGTTTTTCGAGTATTTTTGCAAATTATCAACTCGAAACAGGGAGTGAAAATCTCGTGGAACGTTTTGAATTAAATACTCAAAACTTAGACAAAGAAATTTCAAGAAAACAATTTGTAGAAACACTCCACGCTTGGTACCAAAGCTATAGGCAAGAGAGATGATTATACGTAGATTATCAAAATTATTCACAATTAGACAATGAAAAATATTTCAAAGATGTAGATTTAGATTCTGATTTCTGAGAAAAATTAGAATATTTTGCTCATCTGTGAGCTTTTTCAAAAAACGAATATTTTGACCCAAAGGGAAGAGTAAATCAAAAAACATTTTTCATCGTCTTAAATAGACTTGGGATTATGTGGAATTTGCAACATTGTAAAAATTTAAGAATTTGTGAAAAAGAAGCAGATGCAAAAACATATTTTACAAAATGAGTGTATTATAGATATGTTTCTAAAATTTTTTATAAAGACTTGAGAAAATATTATTCTACTCCTAAAGATTATATTGATGCTGGATATAAACCATATTTAAAACCAAACTACTATTTTCCACTTAAATGACAAAATTTAAATGGTTGTTATGCGTTTTCTGTCAGAAATATTTTGAAATATAAGCATGGGATTTGAGTATATATTCCTCAAGTTGACGAATATATTTGAAGAGCTCCAACGACTCTGCGGACCTATGGAATCATGAGAAAATATGACAAAGCTGTTCATATCCAGGCCAGAGAATATTGGTCACTTGATACGATTATAAAATCTCTTCAAGCTGGAGAACCGGTTTCAATAGTATATTGGTGGGATTATACAGACTGGAAAACTGGACAAAAAAAGAAAGTGAAACATATCGTTGCAGCGTATAGTTTTGACGAAAAATGAGTTTGGGTTTCTGAAACTATTTCAGCACAAAGAAAGAGAATTGCTTGGGACGAAATTATAAATATTTATGGAAATGCAAAAGTTGGAAGAGTATTTAAATATTATTATGATCCAAAGCAAAATTGGTCACAGTCAGAAATACAACTTGAAAAAGAAAATAATTTTCTTGCTTGAGAAAAATAAAAAAATAATTCCGTGAGGAATTATTTTTTTATTTTTTAATAAATTCTAATATTTTCTTTTACAGTTTGAACATCTTCTTTGTTTGTAGCTTTTATAACTCATACTTTCTCACTTTGAGGATATTTTAAGGGATCTCCGTTTACATCTGTTATATTTCCATGACGATCTTGAAAGCTACTTTGAGTGACGCTAAAACAATCTTCAATGAGTAATTTTGTATCTCAAATAGTCGCTATAACTTCTTTAGGAAGTGTATTCATAAGTACATTTCAATCTAAATCTTCAATTTTAAATCATCTTTCTGCTACCTTATCAAGACTCGGTTTGCCCTCGTTTTTTATGGGATTAGCAATCCTTTCAGCAATATGAGTAGTATCAATAGTTTTTCTAGCAATATTTGTCATAAAAATATATTATTTAATATTACAATAATTGTACCATGAAAATTTATTTTTTACAAAAAAATAAAACCTCATTTTTGAGGTTTTGTTATAACTTTACGCATCTTTATTAGGGTATCATACAATTACGACATAAATATGAAACCGAATAAGTTGCAGACAAAGGGTAAGAATTACCATTATTATCAAAAACTATAACTTTCACTGTACCGGCATTGGGTGAACTCAGTGAACCTGTATTACTATTGGGATTAAAGTTTTTTCCATCAGCTGACCAGAAGTATGAATGTGCATCAACATTATTTACAATTCGAAAAGACACATGAGACATATTTCCGTAGCGAACTGAGTTATGACAACTATTTGACCAGTTACTACTTTGAGCAGTGGAAACATCAAATACTTTACATTCTAGTTGAGGATTGGCTATTGCTGAACTTGCGCCAAAACTAAATACCAATGCAATTACAGTTAGAAGTATAACTTTCATCTTAATCATCCTTTTTAATACACTCATTATTAAGTGTATATAAAATATATTTATTTATTATGAATAATAAAATTATTATTATTTTTTTATTTGATTTATAAAGTATTTTATTTATAAAAATTATATTTCTCTTTAGTTGTCTTAATTTAAATTTTATTGTATAATTATAAGAAATAATATTTATCAAAAATTATGCAAAACTCATCACAAGAAGAAATAGACAAAAATACTATTTGAGAACTTTCAAAAGAAGAAAAAAGGGAAATAAAGCACGAAGTAAAACAAATACTTAAACAAAAAGAAACTTCTGATACTATTTCACAAAAAGATATTTCAAAAGAAGAAAAAATTCTTAATTTTTTTGATACAATCGAATTTCTTGCTTTAGATAACGAGCAAAAAGAATCAGTTGCTACAAAAATAAAAAATGATGTAATAAATGATAAACTCTATTGGATAGAAATATTTTTATCGAGTGTTATCGCTACGTTGTGATTATTACAAAACTCGGTTGCTGTTGTGATTTGAGCGATGTTGATTGCTCCACTTTTACGTCCAATCCACGCACTAAGTTTTTCTGTGGCTCGTGGCTGACATAAATGATTTTTTACAGCTGCAAAACTCTTAGCATGATCTATTATTCTCCCAATTATTTTTGCATTTTGTATGACAAAAATTTTAGGTTTTGAAATAATTACGAGTGAGATTTTAGCCAGAAGCAATCCAAATGTATTAGATTTCTTTATTGCAATATTTTCTGCAACGGTTGCTGTGTTAAGTCTGCGCTTCTCTCGTTTAAGCGAAAGTGTCGCTGGAGTAGCTATGGCTGCTTCGCTCATGCCACCTTTGGCTGTTGTGTGAATATTTATAGCTTATAATGATTTTTCATCTGCTTGGTGAGCATTGATGTTATTTTTTGCCAACTTATTTGCGATGATTTTAGTAGCAACTATTTTCTTTTGGTTTTATGGATTTTCTCCTCATGATTCTCGTTTACAAAATGCTGTGATGAAAAGAATATGAATCGTAATTATTTTAATTGGTTTAATTTTAGCACCACTTTTGAGTTCATTTTATACACTCAAAAATAATTATAGTATTTCTTCTCAACTCAAAACTCAGATAACTCAATATGCTCAGCAAAATAAATATTTCGAAGTTCAGGATATTGAAATTCAAAAAAATATTTCTTGAACACAAGCCAATATTACGGTTATAACAGCAGAATGATTTGATATTTTACCAATTTTAGAGGAAATTTCTAGACAACTCAAAAATGATTTTGAGCAACCTTTAGAAATAAAATACGAAATAAAAAGAATATTTTGATATTCTTGAAAATAAAAAATATAAAATTTTATTTTATCATTAATTATAAAATAATTAAAAATTGAATTTTAATAACTATTAGATAATATTAGTTAGTTATATATTTAATTATTATAAATCATGAAAATTTTGAAATTACTATTTATTTTATGTTTATTTTTCCTGCATATTTGAGTTTCTGCTGACTATGTGAGAAATATTGATGATGAATATAAAATACATTTATTCGAACAACAGGCAACTAAAATATTAAAAAATTCTAAAAATCCTTTAGAAATTTCGCAGAAGTATAGAAAAATTATTAAAGAAAAATTATGAGCAAGATATGATGAGATTAAAGATAATAGTCCTGTAAAAAGTTTTAATGAATATGCATTATATAGACTCTATAGGGCACTGTATTATGAATCATTTATGTGAGAATATTCTATAAATACTTATTATTTTAAAATTCTTGAAAATGATTATATTAGTACAATTTCAAGAGAAAAAAATTTATTTATTGATGATAATTCAATATATGGATTATATCATAATAGAAAAAAATTGATTATATTAGATTTTATCCAGTGAGTAAAAATATAGACACTCGAGAATTTATTTTGGAAAACTTTTATGATGAAAAATATAAATGAGTATGTGAGTTGGGTAAATTAGAAGATGGCCATATGAAAATTTATGATAAAGAAACGTATCATTTTGACACAATAATAGAGTACGAAGAAAAACAATTTCATTTCAAAACACCTTGTTGAGATTTAGAAAAATGAACATTTGTGAGAATTTCAGAAAATTTATTAATTTATATACCTTGGTTAACCGAATATGTAGGCTTAGATTTTAGCTTAATTGAAATAAAAAAATCACATTAACTTGCAAAAAATAGATATTTTCTCAAAATAGAGGAAATATCTATTTTTTAATTATTTGGAAAGATATGTTAGTAGAACCAATTTATAAAGAAAGTGTTGCAGCAGAATTGAATCTTTGAGGTGATCAAGTAAATGTTGTTTTAGAAATGATTGCTGAGGGAGCAACGGTTCCGTTTATTGCTCGTTATAAAAAAGAAGTAACTGGGAATTTAGACGAAGATCAAATCCGTAGTATTATTGATACACAAAAGAAACAAGAAAATCTTTTTTCAGCAAAGCAAACAGCTATAAATGGTATTACAGAGCTTGGACAAATGACTGATGAGCTTATGGTAAATATTGTGAATGCTAAAACTTTGAAAGAAGTAGAAGAAATTTACAAACCATATAAATCAAAGAAAAAAACAAAAGCGATGATTGCAATCGAAAAAGGATTTCAAGTCATTGCAGACATGATGAAGCAAAATATCACTTCTATGACGATTGAAAAATCTCAAGAGTTTCAAAAATTATTAGGTGAAGAAAATACAAGCGAAGAAATTTTAGAAGGTTCTCATTTTATTGTTGCAGCAGAAGTAACGGCAAATGCTTCTCTTAGAGATGATTTAAGAGAAACGCTTCAAAAATATGGAACAATTTCATCAAAATTAAAAACTCAAAAATCCCTAGATAAACTCAATGAAAAAGACCAAGCACAAATCCCAAAATTTGATATTTATGCAGATTTTTCTTGTCCTATTTTTAGAATCAAACCATATCAAGTTTTAGCCTTAAATAGATGAGAAAATCTTGGAATTATTTCGTCAAAAATTGAAAAAACAGAAAAAACATACGAAGGTCTTAGAACTCATTATGCAAGAATCTTAGATGTAAGAAGCCAATTCACTCAAATCTTAGAAGATGCATTTAAAGAATGATACACGGCATTATTTAAATCAGTAGAAACTGAAGTAAGAGGAATTTTAAACGAACTTTGAGAAGACGATGCTATAAGTGCATTTCAATCAAACCTAGAAAAACTTCTCATGACAAAACCAGAATACGGGAAAAATATTCTTGCCATCGATCCTGGATTTGCTTCGGGTTGTAAAATTGCAGTATTAGATAATTTAGGGAATCCTTTAGAATTTAATAAAATTTTTCTTCACGCAAAAGATAGAGCAAAAGCATTTCTAAAAACTTGGATTTCAAAATATTCTATAGAAGTAATTATTATTTGAAATGGTACAGGGAGTAATGAATCGGTAGATATCGTGAGAGAAATTTTTCAAGGAGAAATATTTATCGTAAATGAATCTGGAGCATCAGTATATTCTGCGAGTAAAATCGCAAAAGAAGAATTCCCAGATTTAGATTCTCTTGATAGAGGAACCGTTTCAATCGGGAGAAGATTTATTGATCCATTATCAGAACTCGTAAAAGTACCAGTGGAAAGTATCGGAGTTGGGATGTATCAACACGATATGCCAGTAAAAAAACTCGAAGAAAAACTCGGATACGTAGTAGAAGATGTAGTAAACCAAATCGGGATCAACGTAAATAATGCTTCATCATATGTATTAAATCATATCTCAGGTATCGATAAAAGATCAGCGAAAAAAATCTACAATCATAGACCATATAAATCAAGAGAACATCTTAAAAAACAATTATCAGACAAAGTATATGAACTGGCAATCGGGTTTCTAAGAGTTCCAGAAAGTCCTGAGCCTCTTGATAATACGGATATTCATCCTGATCAATATGAATTAGCTCGTTATGTAATTGAAAATAATATTACTGTTGCTAGTTTTGAATCAAACAAAGCAAAACTTCAAGAATTATTCTCTGAAGTAACAGCTGGGACAGTAGAATTTATCTTAGAATCTCACGCAAATATTGGTCACGATCCAAGAGTAAATTCTTCTCACCAAAAAGCAGGGAAGAAACTCGATATCAAAACAATTCAAACCGGAGAAACGTTTGACTGAGTTGTCAGAAACGTAGTTG
>CBFHLZ010000025.1:2776-15940 GCA_965656795.1 Patescibacteria group bacterium | reverse complement strand
AAATCTTAAGAAAATAAAAAATATTAACGACTTAATCTTAGTTATTACACAAAAAAATAAATTCTATAACAGTATTGATACTATAATCACAAATTGATTTTTATAGTTTTCTATATTTTTCTTGACTTCCAAGAAAAGTAATGTAAGATTTTAATCTTAAAAATTTCCTATTTACGGAGGTGTTTTATGGGAGAAATATTTCCACTACTTATTTTTTTTGCAATAATAATCGGTGGTATTGCTACTATTATAATAAGTAAAAAAAATAATAAATCATAAGCATTTTGTCTTATGGTTAAAACAAAAAGAAATCTCAGCTTTGCTGGGATTTTTTATTTATTATTTAAACTTTGACTAAAACCATTTTTTATTTATTATAAAATTACAGAAATAACAAACGAGGGATTTTTATGCTATTATTGATCTATTATTTTTTACCTGTATCTCTTGTATTAGAACTATGCAATCAAAGAGCAGAAGAAGAAAAAAATATGGATATATTGGAAGAATATTTTCGTACTTTAGGCGTTTTTTTTACAAGAAACGATATGGAAAATGAAATTAGATTTCTAGAAAATAATAATTACTATGAAATTCATTTTGAGTTTATATTATCTGGTAGAAAATATGGATTTGTTTCATATTTAAAATCAGATCGTATTATTATCGAAAACGATGATGAAGCAATCAGAATTGAATTACATAAGTTTGATTGTAGTGATTGGCAAAATGTTTTACAAAGACACCTGTATGAACGTTTTGCAAATAAAAAAAGCACCGATTAGGTGCTTTTTTGATGAAAATTAATCTTTGTTCATTAAATCATATACTTGAGAATAATTTGAAATATTTTTAATATTTAATTCTTTTTTTCCACTTCAGATAGTAAAAATTCATACATTCCCATTTTTACAGATTTTATTTACAAAACCAGTGTCATTTTCAATAAAATTAAAACGAATATATGGAATTGAAAGTATTTTTTTATAAAAAATTCAAGATGAAAATAGTATTCTATGATTTTGAAAGCTATATTTAATAGTTTTTATATACCAAATAATACAAGCAAAAATAAGTGAAAAAATGAGAAATATACATAACACAATAATATAGTTTGTTGAAAATCCGAGAAATAAAAATCAAATAATTGCGAGTGGAAGAGCCAGAACAATAGTATTTTTTATATCTTGTTTTGATGAGAGTAACTCCGTTGAATCAACTTTTTCTGCTAGGAAAATAGTATCAAACGCATCTACGACACTTTGTGCGTTTACCACATAATCTAAAACAATTGAGTTTGAACTAAATATTTGAGATAGTTCGATTTTTTTTCTCGATTTTGTATCTTGGATTTGTTCCCCTGCTACATTTAACGAAATATTCCCTACCTGTGTCGCAACATTTTTCGTAGAATGTGTAGATTTAATATGTCTGTATAATGCAAATTCACTCGATTGAATTAATATTCATGTATTGAGTTGAATAAATTGTTTAAATAATTTATTTTGATAAAATTTTTGACTATAAAATAATTTTTTATATCCAATAAATCAGAAAAATAATACTAAAATTAATACTGCTAATCAAGTCAAAACAATGTGATAAATACTTAATATTCCAAAAAATATTACCAGTAGAACAACAAATATTGAAGAAAAAATATGAGCTTTTATATATTCAATAATATTAAATTTTGTTGGAAGAGATTTATGCTCATCAGATGTGTAAATTCAAACTTTTGCTAATAATTTTTCATATAAATCGTCAGTCTTTTTAATATTTTTAAATACAATTGCTGAGCCAGAACCGATAGAATAAAATTTTATTGTACAGGTTTTAAATAGCTTATCGATAAGTGTTTCAATAATCGTAACTTTTGTGATTTTTTCTACTGAAAACGAATTTTGTTTATGGGTTAAAAAATCATATTTATATTCTACACTAGAACCTGTAACTTGAAATTTCGTAGCAATAATTGAAATCGCTGATTTTATAATAGCTGGAATAATCACAATAAAAATTATAAAAAGAGCTTCTCATGCTATAAATAATAACGGTGATAAAACTAGAACCATAAACATAATTCCTGCCATTGATCTGGCAATATTCATTTTATATTCACCGGTAAAATCTCTGTCGAAATCAAGAGGTTCTTCTATTTTATCTTTAAAATTTATGAGAGACTGTTTTTTTACTTCTCATGCAATTTCGTCTTTTGTTCACATGATAGTTTTATCTTTGAGATATTTGATTGATTCCATCATTTTTTCACCTCAAAGCATATTTTTAAATACGACTTTATTATTTGCTCATCCAGAACTAATTTCTACATCATGGATTCAGAGTACTTTTGATAAAAAACTTTGAGTATTTTGCGTATCTGAAATATTTTCCATTGGGATAAAGGCATAATTTTTTGTCAGAAATCATTCTGAATAAAAAATACTATCACTAAATACTTCATATTTTCTTCTCTTTAAATCAAGATAACTCAGAGTGAATGTTAATACAGCAACAAGAGCATAAAGCACAATTGCTACATTTACGAAATGTGAAATAAAACTGAATTCTCATAATTCACTCAGAGAATCAAATGCTCACCAAACAAAATACAATACTATTAAACCAGTTGATAATATTTTTGCTCATAATTCTCAAAATACACCAAGTGCGTGAGGTTTAGCTATTTGTACGAGTTGATCTTTTTGAAGATGAAATCCATTTTTTTTCATTCTACTTTGTAATTCTTCATAAGTTTTCATCGTTTCGTTGATATGAAAAAAGTGAACCTTTGAATTATTTGATCCCGCTGTTTTTACTAGTAATCAACCAGTTTTAAATAATTTATTTTGAATAAAACCAAGTCTTGATTTTACAAGAGTGATTTTATCAAGATTTATTTCAACAGTATTGTCTGTGAGAATGGTTCCAGTTTTATAAATTATTTTTCTATCAGTAAGTGTGAAAAATGATTTTTTATAGGTAACAAATCTGAAATAATAACTTAAAATTGTCAGCAATAAAAGAATTCCTCAAATATAAATATTTATAAATAATGTTATTAGAGCTACAAAAAATACAATTATTCCTCAATTGTGTAATACCATAAAACTCATTTTATTTGGCTTGAGTTCTAAATCTGGAGATTTTTCAACAACTTTTTTTTCTGTATTTTCTGGTTGAGAATTTGTATCTTCTTGGATAATAAATTCTTCTCAACATTGGCTACATTTTGCTTTTCTCCCGATGAGTTCAAAGTTTAGACTATATTCTTTATGACAGTGTGTGCAATGTGTTTGTATTTTCATAAATAAAATTTATTTATTATTAATGTGTTATGAGTATACTAAAAATTATAAAATATCACAAATAAATAAATTTTTAAAAATAAAAAATTGAAAGAAATAGAATTACCAATTGAAGTTCATGAAGCTTCTCCCCTCAAGCCAGATTTTAAACGGCTTGGAAAAATGTTACTCTTACTCATCTGATTTATTGTTTGAAGTTATATTCTTTTAATAATTTTGAGTTGATTTTTAATGAAATCAATCTCGATAGAAGAAGAAAAAAAATTATTTACATGATTTTTTGAAACTCAAGAAAAATTAGATTTTGAAAAATTATCTCATAAATTTGAAATTCCTTATGAAATTTATGTAACTGATGATGTACAAGCCAATGCTTATGCTCTTCCTGGAGCAATTATTTATGTTACGCAGGGACTTCTTGAAGAAATAAAATATGAAGAAGAATTGATTTTTATAATATGACATGAAATCGCTCATATTGAAAATAGAGATGTACTAAAAAAAGTTTCAAAAGAACTGCCATTTCGTTTTGTTCTTACTTCACTCGGTTTAGATACAGGATTTAGTGGAGTTTCACTATGAAATATTTCATGAAATTATTCTTCTCAAATCACTGAAAAACAAGCAGATATTTGATGAATTGATCTGATTGATTCACTCTGATTAAATCTCAATTGTGCTCTATGATTTTTTGAAAGAAGCTTGTGAGAAGATAGTCAATTCACAAAATTTTTATCAACTCATCCAAGCAATCAATCTAGAATTGATACTATAAAAAATAGTGCTGAGTTTGAGGGAGAATGTACTGCTTTTACATATACAGAATAAAAAAAATGAAAATCTTAAAAGATTTTCATTTTTTTATTCTGCTATTTTATTTCCGATTTTTTCGTATCTATCATAATAATATTCTACGAATTTTCTTACATCTTCATTTTTTGGTAAGAAGTATTTCCCTTCTTTCACAGTATATTGAAATAAAAATGTTTCTGCATCTTGTTTTTCTAGATATGTGTAAATCAAATCTTTATAGGCTCAGATATAATTTTTTGCGAGTGTTTCAAAATTTTCTTGATTAAAATCATACGATAATTTTTTTCCATCAAATGATAATATTTTTGAAGCAAATAATATTTCTAAATGAATTAATGATTCACAATAATATGGCACAATATCAATAATTTTTCTATATTTCATTAATCCAACAGCTCTGAGAATATGTTTGATGAGCATATCATTTTGTAATTCTATATGTTCCTCTCCTGTTAAGGGGAGCTTAGGAGGGGTGAGTCCTAAATACTTTACAAAGTATGCAACCAGTCAACCAGCAGTGGCTTTAAATTCTTCTATATTTTTGAAATTTCCTCCAGAGTTCATCAAACTTTCTGTATCTAAATCTAACCAAAGAGTATGACCAAACTCGTGACCGATAGTTTCTATATCATAAATTTCAAAATATCTTTGTGGAAGATTTTGTACAATTTCATTTTTTCTTTCTAAAAATTCTTTTGGAAAAATATCTTTTGTGAGTTGCATTTCAGGAATAGATTTTTGACTTTCGAGGACAAAACCAGGAAAAGCAAAAATCTTTTTCCCATGTGCTTGAGAAACTACTTCATCATTTGGAACCACTTGTGCTGAAAATAATCCAGTGAATTCAGCTCCAAAATATAAAACTGGTGCAGAAATATATTGTTGAACTCTATTCATATTATCCAGAGAATATTTATATGAATCTTCATATTTACATCTTCCGATATCGTCATAAAAATGTTCGTACATATTTCTCATATCTGATTCAACTTTTGATTCCAAAAGTGAGGTATCAACTATTCTTAAATCCCATTCTGGAGCTACTGCTTTTCTATAATTATCTTCATAGAATTCCATTGGATGACCGATTTGAAATGGAGTATCAATTTCCATCCAAAGTTTTTCTGCTATTCTCCATTTTCCTACAACTTCATCGATATTTTCTTCTAAAAATGCATTTTTAATTGCCGTTAAATACGAAATATATGCTTCTTTTTTATTATAAACTTCGTCTTCTAAAACTGATAATTTTGTGATAAATTTATCCAGTTCAAAAACTATTTCATCTACTTCTTGAGGAAAAGCTTTTGCATATGTAGCTATTTCTAATGATTCATCATCTTTTTGAACCAGTGCAGAATAACTTCTATCTACACAAACTCCATCAATTTTATCAGCACCTAAATTATTTTCTTGTAAGTATGCAAAAATTTCTTCAGAATTATTATCAAATTTGTCTTCTAAAAATTTATTTACACCATTGATAATATGTGAATGCCAAGCGATAAAATAATCACTAAACGCTTCTCAAACATTTTGAACTCATTTTAAAATTTGAATATAAAATTGTGGAAATAATTCTTCATCTTGAGCAAATTCAATAATCTCTTCAAAAATATCTGAGTGATAATTTTTTACAAAAATAAATGCTTCGTATAAAACTTCAGCTGTTTGATCTTCGTCTAATCATTGTTTTTCGAGTACAAGTTTCAGCGAATCTTCTTTCAGCATTCATAAACGCATATATGCAGCATAACGAGATTCTTCGTCAGCTGGAACTTCTAAAAATGCCAAAAATGAATCTAAAATATCTCTATTGATTCATTCATTTTTTATCCCATCTTCTAGATTGTTGAGCTGAGATTGTTTTGCTTTGTAAAAATTTAAAAATATTTGAATATTTTTTTCCATCATTTCCCTCTTCATAATTGTATAATTATTAATTATTTATTTGTTATAATTGTAATGATTAATCATAAATGTAAACTAAAAAACTATTTATTTAGAACTCTACGATACATATCTACACAAGGAACTAAATCATAATCCACTTCATGAATATATCCATAGTCAAAAGACACTATTTGAGAGTTTTGCTTTATACTCAAAATAATTGGAGAATGGGTTGCTATAATAAATTGAGATCCATTTTTTGCCATATATTTTATTATTTCAACAGCTTTGAGTTGATTTTCTGGTGAAAGTGCTGATTCTATTTCATCAAAAATATAAAACCCTACTTTATCAATTAGGCTTTCTAAGATTCGTATAAATTGTTGTCCATGAGACATAGTATGTAAATGTTCTCATCCATATGCGTTAAATCATCAAATGGATTCTTGATAATTTATGAAGTTATACATTGATTCTCAACGGAAGAAAAATCCAGATAAAAATTTTTGTGGTTGCCAAGAGAGTTTTAACCAAGCATTTGATTTATTATCAATATCGTTGGTTTGGAAAAGAGAATTTTTTGTCCCTCATTCTTTATTAAATCCAAAAGTTGTTGCTATATTTTCCAGCAGAGTTGATTTTCCTGAGCCATTTTCTCATACAAAATAGGTAATTGATTCTTCAAAATGCAGTTCTGAAATATTCTGAAAAATATCAATATTTTTTATATAATTTTCTTCTTGTGGTGTATCAGAATGTATTTCATTAAAATAAATAGTTTTTAAAAAATTTTTTCTCATAAGTTTTATTTAATTTTATATACAAAATATATACAAAAATAAAAATTTAGCAAAATAAAAACCCAAAAATATTTTGGATATTTATTTTTAATTATTTATATAATCATGATTTATTATATCTGAAGAAGCCTTTTTAATAATATCTTCTTGATTTATTTCCATCAGAAATTTCGTCGTTTCGTATTTATTTGCATCTGGAAGATAAATTTCCCACTGGTCACAATATCTCCCTTCACAGTTAGTTGTTCATAGAGATAATACTACGTAATCTAAATTAAATTTCTCAAACCAATTATGAAATTTTATTTTTGACCATCCATCTCAACCATCATTAAAAATTTTATGTTTATCAAAATTTATATAAATTGTATTAAAAGCTGAATAATTTTCATCATCAATATTAACCCATATAGCCTTCCTAAATGATTTTGGATATCACATCTCTAAAAATTTTTCTTTTACTTCGGCAGTTACTTCATTTTTATGTGTTTTAGTTTCAAATCAATATCCAGAGTAATCATAATAAAATCATCTTCATTGCGTACTAATGGGTTTTATTTCGTCAATTTTATCTAAATTATATTCAGTCTCTCATATTTTTAAGATTCAATTTTTTGGTACCTCTCAAATTTTTTCAACGCTATTTGTATACAGACTGGCATTTCAAACAAATTTTACATCTTTGACGATATTTTCTTGAGATATTTTTCATGCAATTTTCATGAGTTCGTTTTTACTTTGAGGACTTACTAAATGTATCTCCCAAGCATAACATGATTGTTTTTGACATTTTTGTATTTTATCTAAAGAGTTTTCAACAAAATAATACTTTGTTGAAAATCTTTTAAACCAAGAATCAAAATCATCATGAGAAAGATTTCAATTAGAATTATCACCTATTGATGAAACATTATCAGGATTAAATTCTATACGAAGACTTCTCATAAGTGTTTCAGGTTTTTCTCACCACCCATAGTTTTCACGTAAAATGAAATCTCATGACAATCAACCAGTTCAAGCATTATTTCTTGAAATTAATTTTGCAGAATCAAATTCTCATGCACTGATTTTTCAAATTTTATTTATATCATATATTCTCCCTGATAGTTCTACTATTCCATTTTCTGGAATTGTAAATTTATTATTTTGAATATGTATAAATATTCAAACAATAATAGCAATAATAAATAAACTAGAAATTAAAATTATTTTTTTCATATTTTTATTATTATTAATTAACTATTCAAATATTCATAAATCTTGTAAAAATACTCTTGAATACGCACTATCTGATTCAAAATTTATATTATCACGAGTAATCTCAGTTTTATCAAATACACCATTAGGATATTCTGGATAAAATAATTTTCATTTTTTCCACGTTTTTTCAGTGAAATTATAATACATTTCTTGTCCAAGACATTCTCAACTTCATCAACCTGGAGCTAAACAAAAATCTATAAGAAATATATTTTCATTATCGGTTTGTTCTACGTTAAAGGTGCAAGGTGTAATCGGGCTATCGGCTATATCATGAGAGTAAACTTTATAAATTTCTCATTTATATTCTGCAAATAATTTTCAACTGGTACATACAAACGTTTTTCAATAAAAGACATGAGCAAAACGAAGAGAAATATTATCAAGAGTAAAATCTTGTATTTCAATCCATGTTTCTGGGTAATCTTCTCTGAGTTTTTTCTGAAATTCATCTACATACTGAGTTTGTTTAATAATATCATTCACTTGTAGATATTCAGCGATATTTTTCGCTCAGTTATATTTATTCCAAAAAAATGAAAATATTGCTAAAAACAATAAAATTATTATTCAAGAAATTATTTTTTTCATAATTTTTATGTTTAATTGTATTCTTTTCCATCAAAAACATATTGTTTGAGATAATCGTATTTTTGCTGTCTGATTGGTTTTTCTTCGATTTTTTTGAGAAAAGAATTTCGATGTAAAACATAGTATCTGTAGGCTTCGGCAAAGTCTTCTCATTTGTGAAATTCTCAATATTCAGTAATCGCAGATTCTCTATCAGGATAAGGATAATCTGGAGTATGATAATCGATGTAAGCATATTTATAATCTAACACATGCCCAGTTTCATGCATAAAAAGTGTTGAAGATAAAGCATAAGAACTCAAATACATATCAGCAAAATTTTTGTCATTTGCATAATTTTTTGTCACAAATCAAACTCAAAACCTTCAAACATTCCTTTCAGGAATAATATTTATATATTTATTTGCTTGTGCGAATAGATTTTTTATTTTTTCGTCATCATTGGAAATTTTTAATTCTTGGAGTGAATTATCTTTGTACACAAAAATATTTTGAAAATATTCTTCTGGTTTTTTCTCTTCTCAGCGAATATCCATATTGTGAGTTGTCACAAATATATATCCAAATGCTTCTTTGTGTTTTTTAGGAAGCACATCAAAATATTTCAAAAATTCTGGATAATTTGTGGTGATAAATAGATTTGGCTTTTCTCAAGAAATTTCAGAATTTGAATGTTTTTTTAGATCTGAATATTTTGAAATATCTCAAAATACTTTAGCATTTTCTTCTAAAATTATTTGTCATTTTGTTTGAATATTTCCATGGATTTGTGCTCATTGCTCAAGGATAATTTTCCCAGAAGCTAAAAATATATTTCCTGATATTTTTGCATTTTGTTTTAAAATAATTTCTCATTTTTCTAAAGAAATATCTCAGGTTAAATGTGAATTTTTTGACAATAATATTTTTGATTCACTGCGAGAAATATCTTGAGAAAGCTGTATTCATTCGTCTAAAATAACACTTTTAGATAATACAAAATAATATATCATCAAAAAACTTACACAAATATTTATAAGTAAAATAACTATAAATCTGATCATAATTATTGGTTAGAAAAATATTGAATTTTCATAAATTTAGAATCTCTATACAAATATATTGGCTTTACTTTAAGTATATTTGCTTCTAATACAAAAAAAACTCACATTCATTTAAGTGTTTCTTGCATTGGTTGATCAAAAAAGAAATTTCAAAGTGAATAAAATACAGGGACTCCATCAATAATTTCATAATTTTGAACCACATGCGGGTGATGTCAGATAATCAGATCTGCTCAATTTTCTATAAATTTTCTTGCTAAAAATTTTTGTCTAGAATTATTTTGTGTTTCATACTCATTTCCCCAGTGAATATTTACTATAATAAAATAATTTTTTTGCTGTAATTCAGAAATTATTTTATATTTTTCTTCCCAAGCTACTTGATATGAAGTGTCATTAAATCACACAAATGCTATTTTTTGACCATTTATTTCTTGGAGTAAAATATTTGATTCTTTTTTTCTCCCATCTCAAAAATACTTAATATTATTTTCGTTCAGATATTTTTTTGTTGCTTCGAATCATATTTCACCACAATCATAGCTATGATTATTTGCGAGAGAAACATGAGAAATTCAGATATTTTTAAAATATTTTAAATATTTTTCGTGAGATTTTAATATAATATTTTTTTGTGAATATTGACAATCATTGACATCTTTATAGACAGATGTTTCCAGATTTGCAGATACAAAATCAAAACTAGATAATTTTGTATGAATATATTTATTTCAAAATAATTCGGGTTTTTCTTCTTTTGCAAATACATCTAACAGCTCTTGTGGAGTTGCTTTTTCCCTGCGGACGATTTCTGCATATCACCTATCAGCAAAGTTAAAATCTCAAAAAAACATACCGGTAACCAATCCTCATGAAGCAAATTTTTCATCTAATTCTAGCGAAATATAATCATCTAATACATTAAAATTATTTTGAGGTTTTTGTGATATATATTCTCAAAAAATATGAGAAGTATTTTCATTATTTGTATTTTTTGAAAGCAGAGTATCAACACTCGTACGATTAATAAACGAAAAATATTTTTTTCAATATTTGTCAGCAAGTCTTTTTTGAATATATAAACAACTCGCACAATCAACCTCGAGATTTTCAAAATTTCCGTTTGTCATTTCAAAAACCGTTTTATAATCGTGGATTTTTGCAAAATTTTCTTCTACATGATGTGAAAAATCAACCGAAGCAACAAAAAGTGTATTTCAACTGAATTTTTGTTGTTCAATAAATTTAATTACTTTATTAGCATTCGAAAAATCAGAATATTCTCTTTGTACAACAAGAGCATACACTCAAGTTTTTGGCATATATTTTGAAATATATTCAAAATGTGTTCCTACTCAGTGTTCATCGATTTTATAGGTATTTTTGTCTACTTGAGTTGAGAAATCAAACTGAAATTCTGCTTGATTATAGTTTGGAAACATTTTTCCATTTACACAAAATTTTTGAAAACAATATTTTGCATTATGTTGAAAACTTTGCATTTTATTATTTCCTGTTGCAAAATGATTTGGTGAAATAATAACAATATTTTTATAATTTTTTTCTCATAATTTTTTATAATATGTATCAAGAGCTTGATACGTTAAATTATGATGTGGTAAAACGACAAAATCAGTATTTTTCCCTCAGAAAAAATACTGTTTGCAACTTAATATAAATACGAGACTCAAAAGAATGAGTAAAATGCTAATAATGGACTTTATTTTCATATTATTTTATATATTTTTTATCAAACGTTTGTAAAACTCCTCCCCATTCAAATACATCAAATTTTCAACTTCTAGAGTATTTTTCTAGTAATTGTCTATCAAATTTTTCTCAGGTATTTTCATACCAAAATTCACTCGCAATAGCATTTTTATCAATTATTTCATAACTATCAAGTAAAACTCTAAAAACAGAATCAGGAGTATGAGAAAATTCTAGTTTTACAAATTTATCTAACTGTGCGTTAAATTTAAACGAAACAAAATAGTATTTATTTTTTTCATATTTTGATTTCCAATATTCTATAAAATCTTTCTTTTCTTGTTTATTAAATCAAATATAATCTAATTTATCTTCAAAAAATTCTTCCGCTTGAGATCATTCTATTATCCAACCATTTTGATTATGTGTATACTCTGGAACTTTAATAGCATAATAAAGATAATCATAACTTTGATTTCCAAAATGAACTTTATTATTTTTTGTTGAAAAATTCCATGTATTTTTTTCTTGAAATTCAGGAATAAGTTTTGTAAATTCTCAATCCTTAATTGTATTAAGTTTTAAACTCATATTTTCAGTATCTTTTCCATAAATATACACGAGAGGTTTACACATTTCAGCCATTGATTGCAGAGAGTATGGTTTATTTATATAAACGAGATATGTATTATCTTTTACTTTTTCTACACGAAATACTTTTGCTAAAACTCATCCAACTGGATTTGGCATAGTACCATTTACTTCATGAGATAATACATAATAGCTTGCTAATTTTTCATGTATTTTTTTTGCTATTTCTGTGTTTTTTACATTTCCATTTTCTAAGTTTTCATCACTTTGGTAGACACCAAAAGAAAGTTCTTTTTGAGTTGTATAAGGTAAAACAACTCCAGGGTAATCTAAGAAATTCACATAATAGGTAGTTTGCAATTTATTTTTTTTCTCAACTTGCTCTGCTAATTTTTCTTCAACATTTTTGAAAGTAACAGTATTACTATTTTTATTTTGAGAAATGAGATCTTGAGTATATCCGAGTCTTCAAATCCCATCATTATTCATCATGTAATATTTCCCTGTAAAATTGAGATCTTGTAGATAAAAATCTACATTTCCATATGAAATAACTTCTGGGAGTTTTGAAAGTTTTCCATTTGCTGTTTGTTTATAATTTATTCCTCAGCAAGATGATGAAATAGTTGATTCTACGAGTGTATTATCAAATGTCAGATGTCTATTGACTATCGTTACATCTGGTCAATCTGATTGACTAGTTTTATAATAATTTTCATTATTTGGATTATACCAAACTGCATCATAATCAAATGTAGGAGTGAAAATAATTCCGTTATTTTTAATTTTCACTGGAGTTCATACTAAAAAACACATCTCAGATACACAAATAGATTTTTTGATTTTATGAGTATAGTCATCTTCTGGAAATTTATATTTTCATATAGTATATACATTTTTTTTCAAATATCCTTCTTGTGAAACCTCAAAATCAGATTTTTGTAAATAATCTTGAGAAATTTCTTCTAAAAATTCAAACGTAGTATTTTGTGTTTTTTCTTCTATGATTTCTTGATTATTTTTATTTTCTCATTTATTTTCATTATTTTTTTCAAGTTCTATATCCACTTTTTTTTCTTGCTCTTTTGGTTGTTCATTTTCAATATTATTAGTTTCTTGAGTTATTTCTTCTTTTGAATTTTCTTCTATATTTTC
>CBFHLZ010000025.1:0-2676 GCA_965656795.1 Patescibacteria group bacterium | reverse complement strand
TATTTTCCTCGTTATCTTCTACTATTTCTAATTCTTTTTTGTCTCATTTATTCGCTTCATCAGTTACTAAATCAATAATATTATCTAATGTATCTACTATTTCTTCCTGATTTTCATTTTGAGTTTTTTGTGCTTCAATCTCTTGATTAGAATTGTTTTCTTGTGTTTCTTTTTCTGCATTTCCACAAGAAACTACAAAGATAAAAATAAATAAAACTAATAATTTTTTCATTTTTAATATTTATATAAAATAATTATATGTACTATAATATTATTTTATTAAATGTAAAAATTATTTTGAATATTTTTTATTTTATATATATTTACAGAAAATATTAGATTAAATTATTTAAAATAAATATGAAAAAAATAATAATATTATTCTGTTTTATAGTATTAAGTTGTTCAAATGAAGATCAAGTTCCTTGAGAAGAGAGTCATATTTCAGAAAAATCAATTTTAGAGAATAAAGTAACAAAAATAACAGATGAGCAATGAGATAATAAAATATACGAAAGTGATTTTGTTGAAGTAAGTTTTTCAGAAGTATTAAAATACACTGATTTCGATTCATCAGAAATTATCAAAGATATGCAATATCTCGAACCAAATAGACCGACCTGTAATGGTTTTAAATACAAATGAGCTTGTCCTTATAAAGACGGTTTATATTATAGGCAAGTTGTGTGAGATAAAAATTGAAATACTTGGATTAGCGCGAGTAAATGAGATGAAATATATTATTTTTTTAATGAAGAATTAATATACCAAAATAATAAATATTGAGATATTCGTTTTTATCAAAAATGAAAAAATAGTTATTTAGAGATCAAATATAACGAATATTCTCAAGAAAAAATACAAGTGATAACTTTTGAAAATGGAGAAAATTTAAATGAAAAATATAATTTTACATCACTAAAAAACATATTTTTTTATGATAATAAGATGTGATTTATTGCTGATGAAAACAAAATATATTTTGACGATGCAACTTTAAATATCGATGTTGCAAATATTCAGAATAAAGCATGTTGTATGAATCCATCTTTATTTCAAATAACTGAAAATTGATTTCTTCAGTTTGCAGAAAAACATAATTCTAAATATTTATTGCATGAAATAAATCTTAATAATCTATAAAATATTCACTTGCAAAATTTCATTTTTGAATAAAATAATTTTGTTTAAGAAATTATTTCTATTATTTCTAGGTAAATAGCGCAGCTAGGAATAATAGCATAGTAATTTTTTGAATAATTTTTACAAAAGGACTCATGATGTCCTTTTTTTTTGTCTATAATTTGATAAATACTTGACAATATGATATTATATTCTTAATTAACTTTTTATTATATCAAAAATGATTTGTAATACTTTCTTTAGAAATGTTATTTATACAACTTTATGAATACTATTTTTCTGATTTTTATTATTTTGAAATCTTGAAATGATCTTTGCAAAACAGACCATTTTAACTCAAATGTGAATACCTAATTATGTAGGTTGGTTATTCCCTTTAGTTTATTTTTTGCTATTTGGATTATTTTTACTATTACAAATCAGATGTATTTTAAATAAAAAACGTTCGAAAAAAAATCTCAGAACCCTTCATTTATTTATATCAATATTTTATGGATTTTTTTCATTAATATTATTATTTTTAATATTATTCTGAATGAATGAACTCTTCCCTATATTTAGTATTTTTATTGCTTTAGGATTGAGAAACTACTATATTTATTATAGATTAAAAACAAAAACCTATATTTGAAATTTCGAAATCAAAGACTTTTTTATTTCTTTTACGGTAATTTTATCAATCATTTTTGCAATATTATTTATATTTACTAGAAATATTATTCCAAATATATATTCTCCAGATATGAATCAATCTGATAGAGTATTTGATAGCTCACAAGAATCAATTGTAGAGATTGTGAAAAAACCAGTGATTGATGAATACTTAGAATCTCTCGCACTTAAAGAAGATATTTATGCTGATTATGAAGTAATTTTATATAATCTCAATCAAGAATATTACCAAACACTAGACTATGTTTTAAATCAAACAAAACAAGTAAATATAAAAAATTCAAATATACAATATGACTATAATAACCTTATTTTAGCTCAAAGACTTAATATTTTAAAATATCAATATCATATATTACATAAAGAAAGTTTTCAAGCAAAAAATACTCTTATTGAAATATTAAAACTCAATAATAATTTATTAGAAAACAGTAAAAATTATATAGATGTGAAAGCATTTATGAAAATGCAAAATTATACATTAGATTTTTATGAAAAATATAAAAAAATATTTTCAAGTGAAGAAATTTCTGAAATAAATTCACATATAAAAGAAATAAATATTGATATTTTATGGGAATATTTAATTAAAAATGAATTTGCTGATAAGATCAAACAATATGATTATTTATATAATATTCCTCTTTTGATGAATAAAAATCAAATGAAAAATTTAGAATACCATTATTTTATCAAAAAGTTAGAAGAACCTCTTGAAAGTATTCATATAATCCCTGCAAGATTTTATCGCTCAAATTATTTCGGAATGTGGATTACTCAATTGAATACCTACCCAACCAAATCTTGATATAAAAATTTAGAAATATTACAAAAAAGAATTTCTGATCTAAAAAAATAAAA
>CBFHLZ010000024.1:0-16231 GCA_965656795.1 Patescibacteria group bacterium | reverse complement strand
GAACTTTTAGCATGAAATGTTATTTCTGTAGAACTATTTAAAAACGTAGCATTTGCTGCGTTTTTTTATTAAAAATTTTAGAGAAATAAAAAAGATGTAAAAATAAATTTTTACATCTTTTTTTTGCTTTATGAAATTGGTATCGCCACGGAGAATCGAACTCCGGTTGCCTGGATGAAAACCAGGAGTCCTAACCACTAGACGATGGCGACTCACTCGTTTTTCTTAAAGCAAATGTATTTTATTTATTTTAGAAAAAAGTCAAAACTTTTTTTAGAAAAAAGTAAAAATTCTTTCTTGTAATTTTATAATTTTGCGATAAAGTAGGGAAAATATAAATATTATAAATATTATTAAATGTATAAAATATTATTCGTCAGTGCTCTGAATACAGAATTAAAAGTTGTAAAACAAGAAATAAAAAAAATTTCTCAAAAAGAATTTGATATTGATTTTTTTGCACATTGAGTAGGAAATTATTCTACTATTTTACAACTTACTAAAACATTATCTCAAAAAAAATATGATTTTGTTATAAATATTTGAGTCTGTGGACACAATTTGAATGAAAAACCTGAAGTTATTCAAGTGGCTCACAGTTATAATTTAGCGAATAAAAAAGAAATTATTTATCCTATAGTTTTAGAGTTCGCTGCTTTAAAATCGATAAGTTGTAGTGAAATCCCAGTTTTTGAACCAAAAGTTTTATGAGAATATAATTTTGTAGATATGGAATCATACGGATTTGAAAAAGTTTGTGAGAGTTTCAAAGTAGCGAGAATATCTCTAAAAGTCCCGGTTGATAAAGTGTGAGAGGAAACGAAAAATTTTGATATTTCTTATGCTCAATGATTATTAGAAAAAAATATTGATTATGAAAAATTATTAACAAAAATAAACAAATATTTAGAAAAACTTCCAAAAAAATATAATCCAGAAAAATATAGTGAGTTATTTTCATTTACATTTAGTGAAAAAATTATCTTTGAAAAATGGTATTATAAGTTTATATCTCTATTTGTTTGAGAAGATTTCGAAGATTTTTTCCAAGAAAATAAACATCTAGAAAAAAAGAAATTTTTAGAAGCCTTAAAAAATAAATTATCAGAATATAAAATATAAAAAATCATGATTATCTACGTAGAAAAGCAAGCAAAACATTACCCTCAAACACAAAAAATATTACAGAAATATAAAAATGCTTCTGTGATATTTATTGAGCATTATAAAAATATTTTTGATAAAAATTTCGAAAATTTAAATGTTCAAAAATCCATTATTATTGCAAAATTAGATTCTCCAGCAGTCACTCAAGCTCCGGCTTGATATGGCCATACCAAACAAGCCTATTTTTTCAAAACCAGTTTAAACTGTGTTTTTGATTGTAGTTACTGTTTTTTAAAATGAGCATTTAAAAACGATAACATGGTATTTTTTGTAAATTATGATGATATAAAACAACAAATTTCTGATAAAATTTCTGAGTTAAAAAAATCTGGAATACAAGAAGAAATCTGGTTTTATTCATCTGATTATAGTGATATTCAAGGTATGGATATAATCTCATGATTTAACCAAGAATTCATACCATTTTTTGATGAATTTGAATGAGTAAAAATGGAAGTAAGAACCAAAGCAGGAAATGTCGAGTCACTTTTAGATTTATGATTTGCTCCAAAAAATACTGAAATTGCCTTTTCTCTCAATCCACAATCATTAATAGAAAAATATGAATCTGGTACTGCAACACTTCAAAATAGAATGAAAGCAACGAATCTACTCTTAGAGCATAATTTCAAAGTTTGATTACGTTTTTTACCACTTTTGCCGGTAAAAAATTATAAAGAAATCTATCAAGAATTTATAGATGAAATGAAACAAGAAATAAATTTCTGTGACATTGCTTCTACATTTGCTTCAGGATTACTATTTACGAAACGTGATTATAATACTATTTTAAAAAAATACCCGGATCTGGATATTTTACATTTATTAGAATTAGAAAATGACGATTTCTATAGAGAAGCCAGGGAAGTACGTGATACTTTTTATACTATGTTTAAAAATTTAGATAATAAATGTTTGTTATGTCTGGAAAATTAAAAAATATTCTTATCACATGAAGTTCATCAGGTATTTGAAAATCTCTAAAAAATAATTTTCAAGAAGATTATAATATTATTTGAATATCTAGAAACCACTCCTCAATCGTCTCCTTAGAAAGTAGGGGAAGTCGAGTTGATTGCAAAAGTGATGGAAATAAAAATTATAAACACATTTCGTTAGATTTATCAGATATATCAAATTTAGAACAAATTTCTGATTATTTAGAAAAAAATAATATTCTCTTAGATGGAATAATTTTAAATGCTTGAATTTGATTTTTTGATGAATTTTGAAATATTTCAGAAGAAAATTATTCAAAAATGTTAGATCTCAATCTAAAATCTCCTATAATCCTTACACAGAAATTATTGCCATATTTATCTCAAAAAGCAAAAATTATTTTTATTTGAAGTATTTGTTCAAAAAAATTTATGAAATATTGAGCTGTCTA
Source organism: Patescibacteria group bacterium (assembly GCA_965656795.1). Taxonomy (GTDB): domain Bacteria; phylum Patescibacteriota; class Gracilibacteria; order BD1-5; family UBA6164; genus CAJXJP01. The sequence continues at coordinate 13,674 of CBFHLZ010000024.1, read as the reverse complement.
TCAAGCAACAAAATTTGGATTAAGATGATTTGCTGGAAGTATAAAAAATGAACTCAAATGAAAAAAAATTCATTTAATAAATCCTAAAATAGTCGAAACAAACTTTCATAATAATTCGCATATTTCTATGGATATTCATCAAAAAACTGAAATTTGAGATATTTTATCTACGATAGAAAATATATTTTCTTGAGATGAAACACGTTTTGAAATTGATTTATAAAATATTTTCAACTATATTTCAATAATCAATATATTATAATAAAAATAAATAATTTAATTTTATATTTGCAGTTATTTTTTTTTCGATACAATTCACCTAATATTTTTTACTCATATATAAATGAAATTTCCAAACAAAAAACAAAAACTATTTTTTAATACACATAAAAAGAAATTTTATACTCTTTTTTGAGTTATTTTTATTGTAATAGTTTTATATATTATTTTACTCACTCAAGCTAAAAGACTTGAAACCCTTGCTACTTTCCCTGGTGTGAGAATCAATGTTCAAGATGTTGTTGGACATGTAAAAGCTGATTTTGAATTTGAAGAAATAAATATTCCTGACTCTCAAGGAAATAATATAAATGGTTTGTATTTAGATAATAATGCAGAAAAAACTGTTTATTATTTCCACGGAAATGGAGGACCATTAAATTATTTTTATTCAGAAATTCAGTATATTTGAGATTTAGGGTACAATGTAATGGCTTACGATTATCCAGCTTATGGGAAATCAACAGGTTTTCCGTATAAAGAAAATGTAGAAGAGTTTTCAAATACTTTTTATAATTACATAAAAGAAGAAAAAAATCTTAATTCTCAAGAATTAATTATTTGGGGATATTCTGTTGGGACAGCTGTAGCGACAGATTTTGCATCTAAAAATGATTTTGAAAAATTAGTATTAGTTTCCCCATTTGCATCTCGCTATGATATGAGTAAAAGTTTCCTTTGAATGCCAATTCAAAAGTTATTATTTCAAGAAAATTCATTTAATACAATAGAATTAGTAGAAAATTTTGATTCACCTGTTTTAATGATTCATTGAAATCAAGATAACATTGTTAGTTTTGACCAAGGGAAAAGTGTCTATCAAAACTATGGAAAAACAACAGAATATGCTAATAAATATTTTGTTGAAATCGATGGATATGGACACAATATTATTTTGGATGTCTATGGAAATGCTTTGAAAACAAAATTTCTCGAATTTTTAGATACTTCAGAAATTTCTGGAGAACAAAAATATTTTATGCTCGATGCGAAAAACAAAAAAAATTGGGAAGAACAATCTATAAAATATAATAATATTTTTAATGCCGATTTAGAATCTGATGATTCAATTACTAAATTTGTCAATTCAAAAGTTTCATTTAATGACAAATCTTATGTACCGAGTAATTTAGTAAAATTTTCTTCTCAATACGTGGCAGATGGAAAATGATATGGTACTCTCAGAGCAGAATTAATCCCAGAATTAGAATCCCTTGCAAAAGCATTTTACGAAGAATTTAATACAAAATTTCTTATAAATTCTTCGTATAGATCTTACGCATATCAAAAGGGAATTAAGGATAGAGGTTGTCCTGATAACCTTTGTGCAAAAGCATGATTTTCAGAACATCAATCTGGTCTTGGTTTCGATATTTTTTCAATTTCAAATCAATATACTTGGAAAAATAATGCCAGATTATGGGGGTATTATACTTGGCTTGATTCCAACGCTCACACATATGGTTTTCATAATACCTATCAAAAATGATTAGAAGTAGATGGATATGAAATAGAACCATGGCATTGGAGATATTTAGGAGTTGATTTATCTACTTATTTACATGAAAATAATCTTACGATTGCAGAATTTTATTATCAACAAAATAATTCAAAAGATTCTCAATCACAATGAGATATGATTGCTGAAAAATTATTAAAATAAAAAAAAACGAATTGGTAACAATTCGTTTTTTTATTTTAGTCTGATATCATATTAAATATTGCTTCAATATCATCAACTTGTTCAAACATTTCTTTTTTAGCTTCTAATTCTAATTTTAAATATTTTACAAGATTTATTGCTTGTGTAGAAGATACTTTTTTTTCTAAAGAATCCAGTTTTTTAATAATAGCTTCTAATTTTTCTAATTTTTTTTCTGTTGAAATTTTTTGTTTTTCTAAGCTTCAAACAAGAGAATTTACTGCACTGTCTGCTCTTTTTTTCATAACTCTATCGAGCATATATTCTTCTTGCATTTCTTCTTTATCATCATCATCTTCATCTTCATCAGATACATTATTTTTTCTATCATTATATTGTTCTTGTTTTAAAATAACTTCTTTTGCATCACAAGAATTTACTTTTTTCCAACCATTTTTTACGCTACAAGGAGTAGAAAATTCTTTACATTCTCAAGTAACTGGATGATATGCGGGTTGAATCATTTGAATACAATTTTCTATAGGTTGTTTTTGATATTCTTTTACATCTTCATATGCTGATAATTTTTCTACATTACTACATACAATTGATTCATCAGTTTTGACAATACAAACTCTATAATATCCTACTTTTTTTGTCCAATCTTTAAATGTATTTTCATCATCGTCTGATTTCATTCCTACAAAAACAGTTTTATCATTTGGATATACAGGGTTATCATTTGTATATGATTTTACTAATTTATAGTATTTAAAATCTGATGCTTCATATTCATCCCAACTTGCTTCTACTTCATATCCATCTCTAGAAATTTCAAAATCAATATTATCATCATAAATAATTTCTTTTTTTACTGGTTGATTATCTTGAATACTTTTTTTATATTCAGCTCAAACTCAAGCAAAACTTAACATTCAGATACACATTACACTTAAAAATTTTTTCATATAAATAATATTAATAATATATTATATCAAAAGTATATTATTTTTTGTCGAGTTTTCAAATTGATTTACTTGTCATATATAATTTTTTCAATATGATACACAAAAAATTAATCTAAAAAATATTATGGCTAAAAAAAATAGAGTTCAAAATAAAAAATCTGTTGCTCCCAAAACAGGATTTCATAGAAAGAAAAAAGTTCAAAGAGGACAATATATTATTCGTGATGAATATGCAATTAAAGCTAAAAAAGCTTGATTTAGAGCCAGAAGTATTTACAAACTTTTGGAAATGCAAGAACGTTTTGAATTAATTCAACCTGATTATTCAGTGATTGACATCTGATGTGCTCCGGGAAGTTTTTTACAAGCAATTAGAAATATTGTAAGAGAAAAAACTATTATTTGAGTAGATCTCAAACCAGTTACTCCTTTTTCATATCCAAATGTTTCAACTATTGTTTGTGATATTTTTGATTATGATAAATTATCAAAAGAAGTTATAGATATAGTCTGAGACGACCAATTTGACTTAATTACTTCCGATATTGCTCCAAATACTACGGGAAGATTTGATATAGATCAATATGCTTCGGTAGAATTAAATATTGAAATTTGTAAATTTAGTGATTGGTTTCTTAAAGAATGAGGAAATATGATTTTAAAAGTTTTCAAATGAGAAGACTTTAATGATTTAGCTCAACAAGTAAAAAAGAGATTTGAAAATATGACTACTTATAAACCTCTTGCTTGTCGTGATTCATCTCATGAAGAATATATTATCTGCTGGGGAAAAAAACACGTAGCAAAATAAAAAAATAATTCCGTAAGGAATTATTTTTTTAATGCTCGTCCATCTCTTGCATGATTTGATCTTCAATATCTTTTTGAATAGCAATTTGACGAATAAAGTCTTTTCTTTTTTTTGCCTTTCTTGCTCTTATAAATTCTACGTATACTATATTTATCATAGGAATAACATAAAGTAAATGACTCATAATTATTATCAAAAGCACAAAAAATATCCCTATAGAAATAGGGGAAATTTCTTGAAGTAATAATATATTTTGAAATATATCATTCGGAGTATTGTATTTGTATTCAAATCCGTTCATCCGACTTTTTTAATAATTAAATTTTATAATTCTTCTACTAATTCTCCAGTTACAATTAATCTATTGAGTGTTGTACCAATCGGCCAACAAGTCATAAGAGTAATTTCTGCTTTATCGTCATTTCTTTTTAATACACTTGTATCACCTGGAGTGATTACATTTTTTTCTCTAATAACATATTTATATTTTTTTTGATTATAGTAAATAATTATTTCATCATCAAATGAAACATTATCTAAAAGAGCAAATACATCATTATAATCTCATTTAATCCAAGGGAAATTTGATGAATGTCCAAAGATAAATGAATTTCCTTTTTCACCCGGTTTTGCACTCCCAGGGTAACGGATAACTCCATTTTCTAATTCCTTCATGAAGATGTTATTTAAATCATTATCGTCTTCTAGAACTCTATTTTTAATATCTACAAGAGGAATATTTTTTCAAATTTTAGGAATTATAATTCTATTTTGATATGGTGCAATGTCAATTTCCATTCCAACTCCATTTTCTTCTGAAATTTCTAACAAATGTTTTACAGAATTTTTCGTTTTTACAGAGTTTTGATCATCTTCAATAAATGTTTTTTGTTGAATAAATTCATCTTGAATTTTTTCTTTGATATTTGCAGCTTCTACAGATGAGATAAGACCTCTACTTTGATTTTCTAATTCTTCTGCATTAATATAACTCATGGCAATATTATAGTATGCAGAATAATTTGTTGAAACTAATAGTACACCAAAAATTAATGAAGTAGTCAAAGCATAACGAAGTGTGAAAAATAATACTGATAGACCTTTTGCAACAGGAGATTTTGGAGTTTTATTTTTTTCTTCTTCTTTAATTTCTGCTTTTACTTGAGCAGTAAGTGGAGCAACTTCAATTTTCTCTACTTCTACAGTAGATGTATTTGTATCATCTATAAGATTTTCTAATTCTAAAATTAAAGAATCATTGTTTTCATTTTGTTTTTTGTTTTCCATAAGAACCTGTTAAATTTTTATTTTTGTTTTTGTGTAATTTCTTTACTAAATTAATACTATCATATCAAAAATTTTAATGCAAAAATTCTAAGGCTATTTTTCCTGAAAAACACTTGCTAAATTCACATTTTATTGTGTCATAAAATATTTGTAAAATAATAAATTCAAAGAATATTTTTCTTGAAAAACACTTGCTAAATTCACATTTTTTGGTATATTAAAAACAGATTTTATCAGATGTGATTATTTATAACCTTATGGCAAAAATATATGAAAAAAGTTCTGGTGGTGTTGTGTATAGGAAGAAAGGAGGAAAGTTAGAAATTCTTTTATTAAAATGGTTAAACTCAAGAAATAAAGAAATTTTCGTTATTCCTAAAGGACACATTGAACAATGAGAAGTTGCCAAAGATACAGCAATTAGAGAAATCAGTGAAGAAGCCTGACTCAATACCAAAGAGCTAGAGGTAATTAAATTTATTACCAAATTAAATTACACTTTTACAGCTGGATATCTCGAAGATAATCCAGTGATAGATAAGGATGTATATTTGTTTCTAGTAAAATATCATGGGAATGAAATTCCTGTAGTACAAAAGGAGGAAAGATTTGTTGGATACCAATGGTTTCCAATAGAAAAGATTAAAGATGTAGATGTGATGTTTGATCTTTGATCAATAATCTGAAAGAATAAAACATATTTTATATAATATATAAAAAATTATGATAGAAGTTAAATATCAAGGAAATAATGTTATGCTCAAAAGTACTGAAAATGTTGAAATCACTTTAGATTCTCAAACAAATACAGTAAAAATTGAAGATTTTGATGTAACTTATCCTGGAGAATATGAAAAATCTGGAGTTTTACTCGAAGTAAAAGAATATGAAGAAAAATTATTCTATCATTTTGTAATTGATACAAAACACGTAGTGATCGTAAATGCTGAAAGTTTAGAACTCAAAGAAGAAATTGTAACATTTTTTGGAGATGTAGATATTTTACTTATCCATGGTTCAAAAGCTTCTGCAAAATTATTTGAAAATATCGAAGCAAAAGTAGTTGTACCATTTTGAGAAGGGAAGGATGTATTCCTCAATACACTTGGTCAACATATTGAAGAAGTTGCAATTGCAAAAATAAAATCTGAAATGCCTTTAGACAATACAGAATTTTACAATATTGAAATAAAATAAAAAAGTTCCCAGGAAATTTCCCGGGAACTTTTTTATTTTTAGTAGTTATCTTCTTTTACTCATTCGCTAGGAATTACTGCATCAATAGCAGCAAATGTAGCATTTTTTCCTTCAGGAATAATTACAGAAATGTGTTCTCAAATTTCTGCTTTAAAATGTGTAACTGCTGCAGTTAAAACATCATAAGTCACTCCCTCAGCTATTACTTGATATTTATCTTTATCTTTTGTGAGTAAACCTGTGAGAATAGTTCTAGCAATTGGAGCAATTTGTTTATACAGCATTTTTCCATTTGGCATAATAGTGAGTTTTAACTTATCACCTTGAACCATTTTTGATTTTGAAGCATAATTTACTGGAACTGGATATTTATTTCCATCAGCTCCGAGCATTTGTTCTCCAGTAAAAACTCCTTCTACAATTTTTGAATCTTGGCTTGAATAACTATTTAAACCCGATGTATCTAAATCAACAGGAGAATCAAGAGAAATACCTTCTTCCTCCATTACATCACGTAATAATTTTTTTGCATTTTTGATTGATTTTTCAGCAGTAGTAATAAAATCACGAATAGCTTCAATAGTTTTTTTATTTTGCATAATTTTTGTATTTATTTTTTATCTTTATATACAGTGTAAGAAAAAAGAGGGCATTTGTAAATAATTTCAGCTTTACAATTCTTAAATATATAGACTGATAAAATTTTGAATTTCATTTTGAAAAAATATAGCACTAAAAAATCCTAACGCTAGAAATGGTCAAAATGGTATTTGAGTTTCAACAGCTCTACCTTTATTTTTTATTCTTTGATAGATGAGATAAAAAATTGATATAAAACTTCATAAAATATATGTGAGCATCATCCCTGCAAATCCTAAACTCATTCATAATCCAAATCAAATCATTAACGCAATTCTTAAATCTCCTCAACCAAGCCATGCTCACTTAGAAACAAAAATTTGTAAAAAGAAAAATAAAAATATTGATGTTGCAGCTACTAATCAACTCGTTAATGCATAATCTCACATTTCAATTCCTGTGAAATATGCTCAAAAATAGATTATGATTAGACTTAAAAGTATAATTCAAATATCATATTTTTCATCAAGCTGAGCATTCATAATTGTATATGCTGCAGCTAAAATAATAGCAAGAATTATTATCCAAATACTTAACAAACCATAACTCATTGAAGTCACTGGAAGATTATCAAAAAAAACTAATCCTGGGATTTGCATTTGCATAAGTACTCATACAATCATAAATCCTATTCCAGTTGCCATCATACCTTCATGGATTTCTAAAAATAAGAGATCATAGAAAATATATAAAATAGTTATAAAAGCAATTATTAGCCAGAATAATAACACAAAGTATTCTTGAATTACTCCAGTAAATAATGCATTTATATCTATAAGAAAATATCCAACTCACATAAATAATAATCCCGTGCAAATTTCTAAAAATGGGTAAACCGGAGAAATTTTATTTTTACAATATCAACATTTTCATAAATTTTTTAACCATGAAAATATAGGAACTAAATCCTTTGCTTGCAGGGTAGTATTACATTTTGGACAATGACTTCTCCCATTTAAAATTCATTTTTCTCAAGATTTTAATCTATAAATTAAAACCGATCAAAAACTTCAAAATAAAGTTCCGAAAATAAATAAGCAGCTATAAAAAAATATTTCGTTCATAAATTTAAAATCAATAATTATCTTTAAAAAGTATAACTTTTTTTAAAAAAAACCTAATTTAAATTAGGTTTTTTTATTATGGTAATTCTTGATATTTTTTTCTAAAAAATAAAAATCGCTTGACAAATGTTGATTTTTTCAAGTCAGTAGCTTCCTGCTAAAAATATAAATAATTCGGCATATCAAACTTAATCAAATCTATCAAAAATATAGGGCCTATTTTTGACTTTTATCCAGTTTTGATATTATAAATAGTATTAATATTTAACTTTGTTATTTATGAGTAAACATGTTTGGAGTTCAAAATGGACTTTTATTCTGGCTGCGATTTGATGAGCAGCAGGGCTAGGGAATTTATGGAGATTTCCATATCAAGTATATGATAATGGAGGATTTTCATTTATCATAGCGTATGTGATTATTACTCTTATAGTTGGTATTTCACTGGCTGTTTGAGAAATTGCTTTATGACAAAGATCAAGAGAAGGTGTGACAACCAGTTTATCTAAAATTCATCCATTACTCTCAATAATGGGTTGGGTCGCTGTATTAACAGCACTTGCAATAGTATTTTATTACATAGTAATTGTAGGTTGGTCAGTTGATTATATTTACTATGCATTAAGATGATTTATAGATGGATGATTTGCTTGGACTGGGAATCCAGAAGCATTTTTCAATAATAATATTCTTCAACTTACTTGAGGATTACAAGAAAGATGAGAACTTTCTATTCCAGTACTATGGTGAACAATTATTACATTTATTGCGTTATATTTTTTCACATTTAAAGGTGCAAAATCAATAGGGAAAGTTGTATGGTTTACGGTGGTATTTCCATATATCGCATTATTACTTATCGCAGTAAAAGGGTTTACACTTCCTGGTGCAGCTGATGGTTTATCATACTTAGTTACTTTTGATAAAGAAGCTTTCTTTAGTATTTCTACTTGGACTGCAGCACTCGCTCAAGTTTTCTTCTCAATCTGAGTTGGTATGGCATTTATGGTTATCTATGGTGCTCAAAAACCAAATGGGGAAGAAGTAGCAAAATCTACTATCATGGTAATATTATGAAATGCACTTATTTCGGTATTATCATCACTCGCAGTATTTACATCTCTTGGGTACTTAGCAAATCAACAAGGAGTTGGTGTAAGTGAAGTAGCAGCAGGTGGACCGGGATTAATCTTTGTAACAATCCCAACTATTTTTAGTACTTTTGGTGCTTTTGTTGGACCATTGTTTGCAGTAGTATTTTTTCTAACTGTTTTCTTCTTAGCAATTGATTCTGCAATGGCTTTAATTGAAGCTCCTGCAGCAGCAATTAGAAAACGTCTCCCAAAAGTAAAAACAGAAATGGTATTTTTTGGAGTTGCTGTACTAGCATTTTTAGCAAGTATTCCATTTATGTATTGAAATGGTTTATATTTATTAGATATTGTGGATTATTATTTAACTCAATATGCTGTTACATTTGTCGCACTTTTTGAACTCGTAGTATTCTTATTTATCTGAAAAAAATTAGCAAAATTTATCCAAGACCATTCATCACTTCCAAAATGGATTACCAGTACTAAAACAATTTTAACTGCTTGGTGAATATCAGCAATCGCTGTATTAAGCTTGATTATTTTAAATTTCAAAGATGGATTCTTCAATTATGCAGGATATCCAAAAGAAGACATGATGGTCTGAGCATTATTTTTATGAGCTATTTATGTATTATCAATTATTTTTGGGATAGTAGCAATGCTCAAAACTCCAAAAAAATAATTCACTATAAAAAAAGAAACATTTTAAAAATGTTTCTTTTTTTTAGTTTATTTGATATAGTATTATATATAAATAATAATTATGTATAATTTAAATATATGATAAAAATACAATCATCTCCTTCTTTAAAACAGAAGGTCTCTACAGAGAATAAAAAACTTTGATTATTAATGAGAAAAACGATTATTTCAACAGCTTGAAAAGTATTTCATATACTTTTACATTGAAAAAATAATTTATTTCAAACAGCTGAAAATTTTTCTAAAAATTATAATATCAACATTGATGATTTATCAAAAAAAAGTATAGAAGTATTAAGAGATCAGAGAAAATGAGTAATAATTTCAAACCACCAAAATATGAATTTTTCTGACTACTTACCATTATTTGAACAATTAGGAGAAGAAATATTGGAAAAAACCATTTTTTACACAGCAGAATGGAATTTAGATATGAATAATTCAATATTTAAAAATAATGAATTTAGACAAGCTACTTTTAAAAATATTTCTGATTGAAAAAATATTATATATGAACTTCAAAATGATTTAGAAAGAATTCAAAATGAATGAGGATATATTTTTATTATTCCAACATGAGCAAGTAAAGAAGAAAAATTTCAATGAATATTTAGACGAATTGTTCAGAAAGATACTGATCTTCCTCTTTTATATTCTAAAGTAGAAACAGAACAAAATTTATGATACAAAAAAATTATACAAGATATGTACAGTAAAGATACTTCACAAATAAATATTACTACTCGATTTTGAAAAACTTCTGATCTTCAGCAAATTTCATGAGAAGAAATGTTTACATATTATGATGAATTAATAAAAAATTAAAAAAAGAAACATTTTGAAAATGTTTCTTTTTTTATTCGTACAATATATCATCCCATGGAGTTCTATAGAGTGGTTCTTTGAGTCTTTTTTGGTCGATGATGTGACCGATAAAACCTGTTGTTCTGGCAAGAATAAAAAATGCATTAAATATCCCAGCTTCGATATATTCTCTGATTTCTTGATGTGATAATCATAGATCTTCAAATAAATCAATCAGCATTACTGCAATCATTCCATCCACGTTCAGGATGAGATTACATCTTTTTTCTACTGTGATTTCTTCAACAGCTAGAGCAAATTGAAGATGTTTTTTATTTGGAAATTTTTCTGCTAATTCTAAGAGAATTTCACATCTTTTATCAGGGTTAAACTTTGATTTTACTTTATGTCAGATTCCCGGAATATTTAAACCTGCTTTTTTCATAGAAGTTACAAATTCATTTGGAGTAATACCATCTGCAACAGCTTGTAAAAAATATGTTGCTGCTCAATCAATAGCTCCTCCAAATCTTGGTCAAATAGTAGTTAAGCCAGCAATTAACGATGATTTTAAATCATTTCCAGCTCTGGCTGTTATCATAGCATTTGTAGCTCCTGAAACAGCAGGGCCGTGATCAGCTAATAAAATTAAAATAGCATTAATAAATTCTAATCCATACTCAGGCAAATCTCTTTTGAGCCAAAGATTTCAAATCACATTTGCGAAACTTCCAGCAGAGGTGTAATCTGAAATATTTTTATGATTATATTGAAGTTCTTCTCATCTTTCATCTGAAATAGTAGAAGTAAAGAGAGTTTTTCTTCTTGTGTTAATTTGCGATAATTTATGAGGAATGTCTATAATAAATTCATTTTCTGAAATATTTAATGTTTCGAAAGTAGATTTTATTTTATCTCAAAAATCCATATAGCTTCCTGGAACTATTGCTCCTGATTCAGCTAAAAATTTATTTTTATAACTGGCTGTTTCTTCATCTTTATTTGATTTTGCTCCTGCGTGACCAAATTGAACTTCTCCAGAAATTTGTTCTCCAATAGTCCCAATACACCAAGCAACAACTGATTTTGTGATTTCTCAATCTTTTATCATTCTGGCAACTTCTAACTCATCACGACCTCAAACTTCACCGAGCATAACAATCATTTTCACATCATCACGTTTTTCCATGATTTTCATAGCGTCTGAAAACTGCATAACATTATATGCATCTCAACCAAGAGCAATTGAAAGGGAAGTTCCATCAGTTCTATCAGCAATAACTCTTCTAAGCTCATTACTCATTCAACCTGATTTTGAAACAAATCAAACCGATCCAGTTTTATATAATTTTGAATCAATAATATTTTCTAACGCTCCTCACGTATTTCCAGCACGAAAAACTCCAGCCTCCATAGCTCAAACCGTGGCAGGACCAATAATGTTTAGATTATATCTTTTATTTAAAGTTATTATTTCTCTAGTTTCTCTTTCTGGAATACCTTCTGCAATAATAACAATATTTTTAAAAATCCCTGATGTAATAGCAGATTTTGTAGCCATACCAGCACTACGAAAACTCGCAAAGTTGACAAGTGTGTCTACTTTGTCTAGTAAGTTTTTTGAAATAGCTTCATAATTCGGAAAACTTGGGATTAAAATTTCATTATTTCCATAAAATAATTTATTTAAAGCCTGTTTTTTTCCTTCATTAATAAACGCAACCACACTCGGCTCACGTCCACACAAAAAGTCAAAATCCAACATCTTTTGTGCTGAACCTAATTGCATACCATATATTATTGCTCCTGATTTTTTTGTAAACATGTTTATTTGTTGTTTATAATTATTTTTAATAACTCTTTTGTCCTATCGGACATTTACTCTTTACAAGAGCAAAAAATATTTGAAGTCCCTGCTCTTATAAAGAGTAGGGATTTAGGGAAGAGTTGTTATTTATTCTATAATTTAATTTCTTTTAAAATATCTGTCATATATTCTTTTGAATCTGCGACTTTACATGGTATATTTAATTTTTCGCATGCTGATTTGATAAGTTGGAGACCTTTTGTTTCGTTAATTCCTCATCTTCTGATGAGGATTTGAATTTTTTGTTCGAGAATTTCTTCTTGTTTTTCTTCAAGAATATCGATAATTCATGCAAAAGTTGTGGCAACATCTGTGAAGTTTGCGATTGCTCAGGCAATAATGAGATATTTTCCTTCAATTTTATTTTCTAACATTTGATCTAAAAGCGTACGAGTATAGGCTTTTGTAAAATCCCTGTTTGGATTTCCTGAGAGTTCTCCATAATTTCAGATTTCATCTGCAAAACCTAGATATCCGAGTGAATCTGTCATCACGAGTGAACCTCATCAACCGGCTAATAATGTCCAAATTTTTGCTTGAGGATTCAAAACTTTAAATTTGAGACTTGCTCAAGTTTCTTGATCAAGTTTTGAAATAAATTTTTCTCTTGGATTTTCTTGAAATCAAAATGTATTTGGGATTTCTAAATTATGCCAATTTTCTTTTTGTTTGAAAAATTCTTGGTCATCGATTTTAGCAACCATATCAAGTAAAACTAATTCTCAGGTTTCTTCGTGGAAACAAAATGGATTTACTTCTAAATAAACAAATCAATATGTTTTATAATATTTCCAAAGTGATAAAATAGTTTCGATAATTTTATTATCTGTGATATCTATTTTTTCTAAATCTGAAATTTCTAAATCTTTATCTACTCAAATTTTTAGGGAAGTGACTTTTTCCCAATTTTCTTCGACTTCAACTCATCATTCAAATGAAAAATTTATAACATCAAAATCTCTTTCAGCTGAAAATGAAATATAATATTCTTGCATATGAGGAACAAAATCTTCTACGATAAAAATATCTAAATTTCCAGTAATTTTTCAGATTTGTGTTTCTTTTTGAAAATTTTTATGCACCCAAGAAGAAACTTCATCTTTATTTAAATCTACTCAGACTAAGCCATATTTTCATCTTTTTCCAAATAACATATCTGGTTTGACTACATATTTTCTGTTTTCATCTATATTTTCTAATTGTGATAATTCTGAAATTTTATATCCAGTATAATTTTGAGATACAAAATCAAAGTACATTTTTTTCGCGTCAAATTCACGAATTCAAACTTGAGCCATGAAATAATTTTTCTAAAAAATA
>CBFHLZ010000023.1:13078-16316 GCA_965656795.1 Patescibacteria group bacterium | reverse complement strand
TACGATTCTCTTTATCAAGAACTATGAAGTGAACCGAGTTCAGGTTTTGTTTTTATTAACTATTTTTTACTAAAAACTGCTATTGAGAAAATAAGTTTATACTGATTTGATTTTTCTACAAATAATAGGATTACTTGAGATACTTACGCTAAACAACATGATTTTGAAAAAGAAAGTGTTAAAATAAATACTTTAATAGAACAATATAGAGATAGAATTAAGCTAAAATAAAAAAAAGAAAATAATATATTTATTTTCTTTTATATATTTGAAAACTAAAATCTATTTCATTTTCAAAAAATTCAGGAGATTCTTTTTCTAGGTTAAAATCAAGAGGAATTTGATTGAGAAATACATCACAATCAAAGTCTTGTTTGATTTTAGTGAGATAAATTATATCCAATCTTTCATCTTCTAATACTTGATTATATAGTTGTGAACCTCAAATGATAAAAATATTTTCGATAGAATTATCAAGAGAAATTCTTTCTAATATTTCATCTAAATCATTTCAAACTTCACAACCATTATCGCTATAGTTTTCATCGCGAGTGAGTACAAAATTTTTTCTGCCAGGAAGAGGACGAAATTTTTCAGGAATAGATTCCCAAGTTTTTCTTCCCATGATAACAGCATTTTGTTTATTTTCTTGCTGAGTTTGAGTTGTTATTTTCTTAAAATATTGCATGTCACTTTTAAGTTTCCACGCTAAATCATTATTTTTACCGAGTCAGTTATTTGAATCTATTGCAAGAATTATTGAAAATTTACTCATATTTTTTTATTAAAATTTAATTTTATTTGATTTCATATATCTCCATTTCTTGAGGACAGACTCTATCACAAACTCAACCAATATAACTTTCAGGCCAACACTCGTAGCTACAATCACAATTATTAAGTATTTTTACTTCTCAAACAGAGCATACTAATTCTTGTTTATTGAAAAAATACACAGATAAAATTCAGATTATTAGTATTCAAATAATTATAAATATATATCTTTTATTAATTTTCATTATTAAATGTTTATCACAAGTAATTGTATTTTTTTAAACTATTATATAAGTCTGGATTTCATAAATATTCCAATATATTTTCATCATAAACAGTGATAGTATCTAGTATTTCTTCTCATGTTGGCTTTGAGACTATTTCAGTTTTTGATAAATAAATAGGACAGTAATTTATTCATCAATTAAAATATACTTTATAATATCCAATATATTTATGATTTAATATTTTTCATCAAACTTCTTCAAATGTTTCTCTTTTTAATGCATCAATACTATTTTCTCATTCTTCTAAATGACCACAAGGAATTTCCCATCCTCTTTTATTTTTTGTAAGATATATTTCATCTGAGTTGTAACAATAACTACTTATTGATGTTATATTTCATGTTGGAAATGTATCTGTAAAATGTAATTCCCGTTTAACTCATGTTGACCATGTTCATTCTAATATTTTCATTGTATAATTATTAATAAATATTATACAGCTACCGGTGCTTTGATTACTTCGTGAGATGTGTAATTTAAGAGTTCGAAATCTTCCCATTCAAGAGCTTCTAAATCTTCAAGTGTTTTTATATCTTTTAAAATATTTAGAGTAGGAAGTTTGTGAGGTTTGTTTCAAAGTTGCTGATTTACTTGATTAATATGATTGTTGTAAATATGAGCATCTCAAAGTGTGTGAGTAAAAGTTCCAGGTTGTAATCCTGTTATTTTTGCAATCATCATTAATAAAGCAGAATATGAAGCAATATTAAACGGAACTCATAAAAACATATCAGCACTTCTTTGATACAGTTGAAGATTAAGTTTATTGTGAGTTGTATCTACGTTAAATTGAAAAAATGCATGACATGGAGGTAAGAGCATTTCATCTATTTGTGCTGGATTCCAAGCAGAAACTATTATTCTTCTATTTGTAGGATTTGTTTTTATTTGTTCGATAGCGTTTGCTATTTGATCAACTCATTGACTATTGAAATTTCTCCATTGATGTCCGTAAACTGGTCATAGATCTCACCATTTTTTTACAAATTCATCGCTAGCTGGTAAATTTTTAATTTTTTCTATGAAATTATTTTTTTCTTCCATCCATTCTTGAGAATATTTTGGAAATTTTTCTGATAAATTATTTGAATCAATATAATTTTGAAATGGCCATTCGTCCCAAATATGACAATTTCTATCTACAAGATATTTTATATTTGTTTCTCATCTGAGTAACCAAATTAATTCTACAATAATAATTCTTAAAAATGTTTTTTTAGTAGTTACAAGAGGGAATCCATCTTCTAAATTATATTTTGCTTGCATTCAAAATATACCTCTAACTCCTGTTCCTGTTCTATCATCTTTTCCGATACCATTATCTCTAATATCTTGCAATAATTCTAAATATTGTTTCATAGCAAAAAATAAAAATTTAATACTTTAAATATAATTTTATTTTACGTTTTATCAAATTGGTTAAATATTTGATGTTAAAAACTTTTTCTTAATTTTATATTAAGGTTTTACTTTATATTTCTAATAGACAAAGAAATTTAAATTAATCAAGATTTATTTACAATTTCTTTTGCATATACAAAGCTTTTTCATACAATGCTATGTAATTATTTTAACGAATTAAAGTTTGACGAAATGAACGCTAAAAAACCGAATTTACCGAAACCAAATAATAATAAATGAAACTATAAACCATTTGCAATTTTAATAATTATTTCAATTATTATTGCATTAGTATTACCGTCTGTAAGAGATGCACAAAAATATGATGATAGTGAAGTAGCTCTAAATGTTTTAGAACAAAATTTCATCAATGAAAAATATTCTGAAGTTGTAATTGATGGGAATAAAGCAATTGCTACACTTTCTGGATCAAAAACTCAGGAAAATGGAATTGAAAAAGTAAAAAGAGAGGTTGTTGTATTACCTACAAATGATTCACTTAATGATTTAGGGCTTAGAAATCCAGAAGTTTCTACTCAAATTAAAGTAAAAGATAATACTTCGAGTCAATTTTGGTCAGGATTACTCCCAACTATTATTGGTTTTGCATTATTTTTTATAATTGCCATGCTTATTTTAGGAAAAATGGGTGGAATGAGTAATAATGCTATGACTTTTGGTAAATCAAGAGCTAAGCTTTATGATAAAGATAAAGAAAAAGTTTTATTTAAAGATGTAGCTGGTGCAGATGAAGAAAAAGAAGAACTTGCTGAAGT
>CBFHLZ010000023.1:0-12978 GCA_965656795.1 Patescibacteria group bacterium | reverse complement strand
TATGATAAAGATAAAGAAAAAGTTTTATTTAAAGATGTAGCTGGTGCAGATGAAGAAAAAGAAGAACTTGCTGAAGTAGTTCAATTTTTAAAAAATCCGAAAAAATTTAAAAACCTTGGTGCTAAAATACCAAAAGGTGTACTTATGGTAGGTCCTCCAGGGACAGGGAAAACTATGTTAGCTAGAGCTGTTGCTTGAGAATCAAATGTACCTTTTTTAAGTATTTCTGGTTCTGAATTTGTAGAAATGTTTGTATGAGTTGGTGCTTCGAGAGTAAGAGATCTTTTCGAAAATGCTAAAAAAATGGCTCCAGCAATTATTTTTATTGATGAAATAGATGCAATTGGGAAAAAAAGATGACCAGGAACTGGTGGTGGACATGATGAAAGAGAGCAAACTCTTAATCAAATTCTTACTGAAATGGATGGCTTTAGTAACGATACAAATATAATCGTAATTGGGGCTACAAATAGAGCTGATGTTTTAGATAAAGCATTATTAAGACCAGGAAGATTTGATAGAAAAATTACAGTAAATTTACCAAATTTAGCTGATAGAGAACAAATCCTAAAAATTCACTCAAAAAATAAAAAAGTAGAAGAAGATGTAAATTATAAATCTCTTGCCTCTAAAACAGTTGGTTTTTCAGGAGCTGATTTATGAAATCTTTTAAATGAAGCTGCAATTATTACAGCGAGAAATGATGAAAAAATTATTTCTAATGATAGAATTACGGAAGCTTTTGAAAGATTAGTTATGGGATTAAGAAAAAAATCTCAAGTTATGAATGATCACGAAAGAGAATTAACAGCGTACCATGAAGTTGGACATGCACTTGTTGGGAAATTATTACCAAACACTGATCCAGTTCATAAAATTTCTATTGTTTCAAGAGGCTGAGCACTTGGTGTAACTTGGTTTTTACCAGAAAGAGATGCTTTACTAGTTTCAAAAGCTAAATATTTAGATGAACTTGCTACATTATTTGGTGGGAGAGCTGCAGAAGAAATTTTTTATGGAAAAGATTTTATTACAACTTGAGCTTCAAATGATATAGAAAAAGCAACTCAAATTGCCAGAAATATGGTAATGAGATATGGTATGTTTGAAGATATTTGAACTGAAAATTTTGCATGAGAAAGGGTTTCATGAAACCATCTTGGTGCAAATGGAGAACAATGAACATTTTCAGATAAAACTATGGAAGCTATTGATGCAAAAGTAAAAGTTATTTTGCAAGATGCATATAAAGTAGCTGTAAAATTAATCCAAGATAATAAAACTTTACACGAAAAAATCACAAAAGATTTACTCGAAAAAGAAGAAATATCAGAAGAAGAATTTAAAGCATACTTTGCTTCATAAAAATAAAAAAATCCAGATAAAAGTCTGGATTTTTTTATTTTTATCACTACTATAATTATAATATTTTTTAGAAATTTTTATGCACGAAATAATTGAATATATAGTCGAAATAGTTTGAGATTTATGATATACGGGTATATTTGTAATGATGACTCTTGAATCTAGTTTTTTTCCATTTCCAAGTGAAGTTGCTATGTTACCAGCTGGATATTTATCAGCAACTTGAGAAATGAATTTTGCTTTGGCTTTGTTTTTTTGAACACTTTGAGCTTTACTATGAGCAAGTATTAATTATTTCTTATGATATAAACTCTGAGGACCAATTATAAAATCACTTATTCATAAATATGGAAAATACTTTTTCATCAAAGATGAACACTATCAAAAAACTGAAGTATATTTCTTAAAACATGGAGTTATTACGACATTTCTCGCTCGTTTTATTACAGTTGTTCGTCAGTTAATTTCAATACCAGCAGGTGTATTTAAAATGAATATTTGAAAATTTTTATTCTATACAGGTTTATGAGCATGACTCTGGAATTTAATTCTTATGATTATTTGATATATTGTATGAAATAATCAAGATCTATTAGCTCAATATACAAAACAATTATTGATCTGAGGAATCATTTTTGTAATATTTATAACTCTGGGGTATATTCTAAAAAATAAAGTTATTAAATCTAAAAAATAAGCGATAAAAAATAATGAAAAAAAGAACAATTTTTATTTGAGATATTCACTGATGTTTTGATGAATTTGAGTTATTATTAGAAAAATTAAATATTCAAAAATCTGATAGAGTTTATATCGTCTGAGATATGATTAATAAATGACCGAAAACATGGAAAGTTCTTAAGTTTTTATACAAAAATCAGAATCAATTTAAAGCGATTAAATGAAACCATGAAGTATGATTTTTACAATGGTTACAGTGAGAAAAGCCTAATTTTCAATGTGATACATATGAAAAATTAAAAAATAAATTTCATAAACATCCAGATATTTATGAATATTTTAATGATTTACCATTATATATTCAACAAGAAGATTTTTTAATGATCCATGGTTGATTAGATCCAAATAAAAAATTAGAAGATCATAATGAAAATGAACTTACTCTTATAAGAGAAATTAATTCTCAACCTTGGTATGAACAATATAACTGAGATAAAAAAGTAATTTATGGTCACTGGGCTATGAATTGATTAAATATATTTGGAAACACTATTGGATTAGACTGAGGATGTGTATACTGAAAGGCTTTGCATGCTTATATACTCGAAACTTGAGATATAGTAACACAATGAGCATTAAAATGTTATAAGGATGTATTTATTAAAGATTAATTATGTATTTGTACGAATTAAAAAAAATTAAAAAAATTGCTATTTTATGATTTTGAAAAGAAGGGAAGTCTACTTTTGATTTTTTATTGCGCTTATGAATTAATTCGTCAGACATAACTATTTTAGATAAAAATGATATTAACATTGGAAATAAAGATGTTAAAATTATTACTTGAGAAAAATACTTAGATAACTTATGAGATTTTAATCTGATATTTAAATCACCAGGTATATCTCCATATAATAAAAAAATTATAGAATATAAGGATAAACTCACTTCTCAAACTCAAATATTTTTTGATAATTATGAGTGAAGAACTATCTGAATTACTGCAACAAAAGGTAAATCTACGGTTTCTACATTAATTTATGAAACTTTAAAAAACGCACAATATAATGTGAAATTAGTTGGGAATATAGGTTCTCCTGTTTTTGATGAAATCGATTTACTTGACCCTGAAAATTATAATTATGTAATTTATGAATTATCAAGTTATATGCTTGAAACTTGTGAACCAAAATGTAGTATCGCAGTTTTGTGAAATATTTACACATGTCATCTTGATTGGCATAATGATAGTTTTAATGTTTATGAACAAGCAAAATTAAATATCTTAAAAAACTCTGAAAATAAAATAATTTCAAATGAATTTCCTCAATATGGACAAAATATAGACAATGTCTACTATTTCTGACTAGAATCAAATTATTCATACAACAACAATTTTTTTTATAAAAATAATAACCAATTATTTTCGAGTGAAAATTTATTGTTACTATGAAATCATAATAAAAAAAATATTTCTTGTGTGATTTGAATTTTAGATATTATAGTAAAAAAATATAATTTTAATTCACAGTGGATTTTTTCTAAATTAATTTCATCATTAGAAACTACTCTTAAAACCTTTACAGGATTACCGCATAGAATGGAAACTGTAGCAAAGAATAATAATATTACTTTTATAGATGATGGTATTTCAACAACACCTGAAAGTACAATAGAAGCTATTAAAACATTTTGAGATAAAATTAATACTTTGTTTTTATGAGGATGAGATTATTGATTTACTCAAGATTCTTACACTCTATTAAAAAACGCTATTAGTGAGTATGAAATAAAAAATATAGTATTATTTCCAGATACAGGGTTAGACATTTTCAATATTAAAAGGAATACATATAAGTTTTGAGAAATATTTAATTATCCATTAGATGATTTACAATTAAATATTTTGTTTACAAATAATATGTCTCAAGCAATAAAATTCTCTTATGAAAACACGTGAGAAAACAATATTTGTCTTATGTCATGCGCTGCACCAAGTTATTCAATTTGGAGTTGATACGAAGAAAAATGAAAAGAATTTATTGATGAAATAAATAAACAAAAAAACTAGAACAATTTTATTGTTCTAGTTTTTTATATACTGGAAGTACAAAATCTCAACTTGTTTTCCCATTACTTGCTTGCTCGAAATGATATCCATATTTATTATACAATAGATCATTATTTATATAATTTGATCATAAACATGTCCATAATCTATAAGCTTTATTTTTATCTAAAGTATGATGGAAATTTGAATATAATTCTTGTTTTCATTCTAAATAATCATCTAAGTCATTTGCCCAATATTCTTCATCTAATCTTTGGCTAGTGTAATCAACTTTTAAGAACTTTGTTTGAGAAAAATTATATTGATAGACTATATTTTTATAATCATCCTTTGTTCAATATTTTACTAAAATATTATAATTTCTATCTTGAGAATGAAGTATTACCGATTTAATACAATCTTGTTTATTTGCAAACCGGTAAGGTAGAAAACGATTATTAATAATGTTAAATATTTTTTCTTCTATAACTTTATCATTTCTAGAATCATTATTCATCGGTTCTTTTAGAGTATTTCTAGTGATATTTAATGAGAAATCATTTTGTTGTTTACAGAAATCTACATCATTTAAATAGGGAATATCTCAGCTATATTTGATAGAATTATTTTCTATTACAAAACTTTTACTTGCTTCTAGAAAGTCTATATTTAGGTTTTTTCCATACATTGTAGAAAATCTTTTTTCTATTTCAACTTCTTCTGGAAGCGTCATAACTTGAAACTTTAAAAAGTCCTGATTTAAAGATTTAGGATACGTAATTCATTGACCAATAAAAATTTTATTCATATTTGGAAGAGAAAAAATATCTGGATATTCTACATATTCTTCAATATGTTTCATATAATCAAATTCTATTTCTTCAGATCTTCTTTTTTTATATTCTTTAGCATATGATTTTCTTTTATTTGGTTCTATATCTAATATTTGTAAGTTTCATTCTAACTCATTTCTTGTAGCAATATAGACACGTTGTCTATATTTATTTTTAGTGAATATTTTAAATAGATATTCGTGAACTTCTTCCAATTCTGGTGGTACTAAATCAACTTCATTAAATAATATTTCTGTTTCATTATAGACAAAAAGTCACATTACATCATCTTCATTTGTGATGAAATTTGTATCAAATACAAATCACAATAATTTTATTCCTAAAAACTCTATTTCTTGTTTATTTCTAAGAATAATTATTTCAGGATTATTTAAATACTTTTCAAATAATGGTATTAGAAATCAAATAGTTTCAGGTATTAATAAAGTAGGCTTATTATCTAATTTATTATACAATTCAATGAGGGTATATGGATCTACGTGATCCGTATGTGAATGACTTAAGTAAATTGCATCGATTTTTCAAATAGTATTATAATCTATTTTGAATGTAGGATTTCTTCACATCATGTCACCACAAGCATAATCTGATAACCAAGCGTCACATAAGATTCTAACATTTTTAGAATCTTTGTTTTTCATTTCGATTAAAAATTCAGAATGTCATAAATAATCTATTTTCATATTTTGTAATTATTTTTAAATTTACACAAGTATAAAGATTTTATTTAAAATAAAAAGTTTTATTTTCTATTAAATATATTAAAATAGGAGATTAATTATACTTCTCCATTACTTAACATAATGTAACTTATGTTAAGTAATGGAGAAGAAAGTTATATGATTACTGTATCATACGTTTTTTAGCTATTTTTCTATTATTTTGCATAAATTCTATACTTATTGAAGTTTTAAATAAAAATTTTTAATTATTTAATTTTATAAGAATAATATTTATGTAAATATTATTCTTATAAAATTATTTTTGATTCAATATTATTTGTAGATTATCTTTAATAACTATGAAATAATATTGAATCAATAACAATGATTATTGATAATTATATTATTATTGTAGATTTTAAAATATATAAAAAACACTTAATAAAATATTATGTTAAGTGTTTTTTATATAGAGTTTTAGTTTATTAAATCTTCATCTCTTAATTTTTGTAAACATTTTTCCATTGTTATCATTCCATCGTTTGATCATGTTTCCATTGCTCATTGAATTAAATGATTTAAATCTTTTCTGATCATATTTGCAATCCCAGTATTATTAACTAATAATTCTGAAGCTAATACTCTCGATTTTCCATCTTTTGTTTTTAGTAAATCTTGCCAAATAACTCAAATTAATGAATCCGATAGCTGACTTCTGATTTGATCTCTTTCTTCACCTGGAAACATATCGATAATACGAGCAATTGTTCTTGCTGCTCATGAAGTATGGAGTGTTGCAAATACGAGATTCCCTGTTTCTGCTGCTCTTAAAGCTAATCTAAAGGTTTCTAAATCTCTCATTTCACCAATCATAATTACATCAGATGCTTGTCTTAAAGCGTATTTTAATCCATTTTCAAAACTATTTGTATGAACTCATACTTCCCTTTGTTCAACAAGTGAATTTTTATTATCAAATACGAACTCAATTGGATCTTCAACTG
Source organism: Patescibacteria group bacterium (assembly GCA_965656795.1). Taxonomy (GTDB): domain Bacteria; phylum Patescibacteriota; class Gracilibacteria; order BD1-5; family UBA6164; genus CAJXJP01. Next base: position 6,362 of record CBFHLZ010000023.1, on the reverse strand, counting down.
TAATAATATGTTTTGAAGAATTTTCATTAATCATATTTATAAGACTCGACATTGTAGTAGATTTTCATGATCATACTGCTCAAGTTACCAGTACTAATCCGTTTTTTTTCTTGGTAAATTCTTTTAATTTTTCAGGCAATCTTAAATCTTCATAAGTTGGTAAAACTGATTTTATTGGTCTGAAAACTGCTCAAATTCATTTTTTTTCCTTGAATATATTTACTCTAAAACGCGCATGATCTTTTAATTCAACAGAAAAATCTAGTTCTAAGTGAGTTTTGAAATTATTTTTTTGAGTTTCTGACAATAAAGACATTAATTCATTTTGTAATTCTTCAGAACTAATAGCTAAATAATCTACTAAATATTTAACTTCTCAATTTACCTTTAAACATGGTTGAGTTCATGATGATAAAATTACATCCGAAGCATTTTCTTCTAATGCTAATTTTAATATTTTAGGAACAATCATAATATATCTCTTTAAAAAGTATTTATACCTATTATATAGGAAAAATTAGTATTTGACAAATATTAATTAATATTATTAATATTTTTTATTATATCTCAATATTGAAATCATTTTTGCAATAATTTTTGTATTAATTTTGGTTGTTCTAAATTTTTATACTTTAATTTTTCTATTTCTGCTATTATTTCATCATCCTCTCAAGTTTCTCAATATATTTCTAAAAGTATATCCTCAACTTTTTGTTTATCTTCGGGTTGTTCAATTAATTTATTTTTTATATAATTTTGTGATTTATTTTTATTTTTTAATAATAGAATTTTTTTATAAATAAAATCATCTGATAAAACACTTTCTCATTGAGTGGTATATTTTTCGAGTATATTTAATACCTCTTCCCTCTTGAATTGCTTTGAAATTAACTGAGTTGTTATATAATTTTTATTTTTATTTCTAAATAAATAATTTTGAACTTTTGACTCTATTACTGGTATGTCATCAAATAAATGTCAGACATCTTTAAATAATTGATTAATCATTTCTTCATTTTTGAGTGTTTTTTGCATTAATTTAAACCTCATTTTTCCAATTGAAGGATAATATCTAAAATAATACCAAAGAGTGTAATCTTTGAGCCTCTGATATTTTGTTATTACTTCAGGTTTTTTCATAAAATATCTGATTTATATCTAAACTTTACTTTTATTGTACTTATATGTTATAATAATAAAAATATTTTTAATATTATTTATATGTTTTGAGAAAAATCTTTTGAAGAATTACATACTCAGATTCAAGAAAATAATGATACGTCTGAAATATCAGATGCTTCTTTTGTGTATTTAAATCAATATTTAAATGAACTTAAAAAATCTGATGATGTTTTAGAATCGTACGAATCAGAGATTATTTCTCAACAATTAGAATATCATAATAGACTCAATGATTTATCTCAAGAATATAAAGAAAAAGTTTGATTATTGCATCAAAAAAATAAAAATGAATTACTTGCTTTATTTGTACAGTTAGAAAATACAGAAATCCCTGAGACTAAATTACATAAAATAGAATGAATTTTAGAAAATAAAATATTTGAACAATCGAAAAATAACCTTCACGATACTCTGAATATCCAGTGATGAATTCGTTGATTATTGGATAGCGTAATTATTTTAAATGAAGATAATAATTTATTTTTAAATGATTTAACTCTTTATTTTTTAGATAATAATATTTCTATTTCAATTGACGAAGAATGAAATTTAGAAATCAGTAATGATGAATTAAATTCTCTTTTAGATACATTTACAAAAGCTAATATTCAAAACCCTATATTACCGGATTCGATTGAACTGAATACTTCTAATTGATTATTTATATATAACTTTGAAAATAAAAAAATATATTTTAAAGAGTTATATAGTGATAAAAAATTAGAACAAAGTTTATTAGATTCTTTATCTTGAGAAATTCCAAATCAACAAATTAGGTTGATTGATGAAAGATATTGAATAAATATTCAATGATTATCTTTTATTGAAAAACTCAATACATATATTGATGAATGAATATATACTCATGAAGATATAATTATATTTCATGAAAATAAAAATATTTCTACAGAATTATTATTAAAATTTTTAGAACAAGATAAAAATTTTAATTTATTAGAATATTTAGAAAACTACCCTCTTCCTGAATCTATAAAAGATTTTTCCTTAAATTATGTAAGAAATAATTTAAAATTGGATGATAGTGTAGTTTCTGATGAAGAAATCTTAGCTAATATCCACACATTTATTATTACTTTTTTACATATTGAATCTTCATGAAGAAATATTGCTAATGTCGCTTGAGTAAGTAGTGCTAAATGATATTATCAATTCTTAACCGATAATGGGGAAAAAGATGAAAAATGAAACCGGTTAGGTTCATCTTTTCAAACTGCAGTTAAAAGAACTAAGAGAAATTTAGATGACAATAAATTTGCTGAACTATTTGGTGATATAAATTTACATAAACCAACAAATGCAGATCCAAGAGATTTATCTGCAGAAACTCAAACATTATTATTCCTTAATGATATAATTGAAAATGGTAAAAAAATTAATGGAAATTGAGTAGATGAGTTTATGAAATTAATTCTAAAAGAATCAAACGTCTGGGCTTTATGAAAAATTTATAAAGTTTTACATCATACAAATCCAGATAAAGCTACTAAAGAAGTTTTTACAAAAGTAAAAAATAATTATTTTTATTGAGAATGAAAATTATTAGCAAAAAATCATTATTAAATTAGTAATAATGATTTTTTTTTATACAATTAAATGTAAATATATTTTTATAAAAAAATATGAAAAATCTTCCTAAGAAAGCTTTCACATTAATTGAAATTATTGTTGCAACGAGTATTTTAACTATTGCTGTTTTTTGAGTATTTAAGCTCATTTGAGAAAATAATAAAATAATGTCTACATCTCAAAATATTAAAAATAGTCATTTTTTATTGCAACCAATGAGTGAATGTTTACAATCTATATGAATTTCCCAGCTTCAGGCTAATGGAAACGATATATATATAGATTTATGAATAAATAAAAATTCGTGTTCTTTATGAAGTTCTGATACTTATATTGAATTAAATAATTTAGAATATCAACTCAAAGCAGAAAAAATATCTGATAATTGAGATTCTATTTTATGGAATTTAATAATTTCTGATGGAGTTAATAAAAATATTTCAGCTGAATATTTTCAAAAATAAAAACTGTAAAATTTACAGTTTTTATACTAATTCTACGAGTTCTTTTTTTTCTGAAGCTGTCATATATCCAACAATTCTTAAGATTTCTATTTTTTCAGAATTGGAAATTTTTGTTGAATTAGATATCGCTTCTAATATTTTAGGTTCGATTGTAAAGTTTAATTTTTGCATTTTAGTTTTGTTATTTCATAATTGCACCATTTATCTCCTCTTGATTTCGTGTACATATATATTAAACTATAAAAAATAGATATTGTCAAAAAATATAATAATAAAAAATAATAATTATGAGAATTTTGTGAATTGACCCAGGTACAACAACTATTGGTTTTGCGATAATAGACAAAGAATGAATGAATAATCATATTGTCGATTATGGTGTTTTTTCAACTACTCCAAAAATGGAATTAAGTGTAAAATTATTAGAAATATGAATGGATATGAAACAAATTATCCAAACATATAAACCAGATATTGTTTCAATTGAAAAATTATTTTTTCAAACGAATGTAAAAACTGGTATTGATGTTTCTCATGCACGTTGAGTTATAATGTATGAATGTATAAAAGCTGATATTAAAATAGTAGAATATACTCCCCTTCAGGTAAAAAAGGCGATAACATGACATTGAAATTGTAATAAACTTCAACTTCAAAATGCTATAAAAATGTTATTTAAAATGGATTCAATCCCAAAACCAGATGACGCAGCAGATGCTATTTGATTGGCTTATATGGGATTACTTAATGCAAACTTCATAAACAACAGATGATTATTATAAAACAAAAAAATAATATTTTTGATAAATATTATTTTTTTGTTTTATTTTTAAATTTATCTTAAAAATATTTTTTTCTCATCTAGAATTAAATTTTTTATTAAATTTTCATCAGGATTTATATCTTCAAATTCTACTTTTCTATCATATTCTTCAAGTATATATTGTTTTGAATATTCTTTATTGAGATTATAACTTACAGAAATATTTTCTCCATCTATTTTATTTTCTAAAAATGAAATAAAATGTTCTCAAAACGTATCTACTAATTTTCTATGTATGAGTATATATTTCTTTTTTCTTTCTTGATCGATGATATCGTGAGATTTTAAATAAAAATTAGCATAGTTTATAGAAAAAACACCTGAAGGATACAGTAATTTTCATAAATCTGAGAATAAATCATCGACAATTATGTGTTTAGGAATTTCCCCTGTTGAACCATAAATATCAAACAATATTAGATCGAACTTTTCTCATTTTTTGATTAATTTTTTTGTGAACCTTAAAACGTCATCAGTGAAAATATTTTTTGTTTCTATATTTAATTCTTTTTTTGCTATTTCTATCATCGCAGGATCTACGTCTACGGCAGTTATTTCCGCGTATATGAAATTATCTTCTATATATTTTATATATGTCCCTCATCCTGATCATAAGATTAAAACTTTATTAATACTTTCTTGCATTAAACCTCATAAAATTCATTTATTTATATAATTTAGAGGAGTATTTTTGTTTTTTAAATCATACCAGCCATAGACTGATTCCCTTTCTAGGTTATCAAGTATTGAAACGCAAACTTCGTCATCTATATTTTCAACTATTATAGGCTCATTGTAAAAATTTGATTCGTATTCTCTTATCATTTTTGATTTTTATTTAATGTATAAAAATTTATATTTTTTGATTATATCAATAAAAATCTGAATGTATAGTCTTGAAATATTAATAATTGATATTTTTCTTTTATTGTGTACTATCTAGGAAATTTATTTTAACACTCTATATATGAAATTTACCGATTTAGATTTAATTTGACCTATTCAAAAAGCCCTTGTTAGAAAAGAATTTTTAGAACCAACTGAAATTCAACAATGAATTATTCCAGCTATTTTAGAAAAAAAAGATGTTTTAGGGTTAGCTCAAACGTGAAGTGGTAAAACACTCGCTTTTATCCTCCCTATCTTACAAAACCTTTATAATAAACGTGCTGAGACTGGATATACAGAATGAAAAATTGATAGAAAAATCACTTCTCTGATTTTGGCTCCAACTCGTGAATTAGCTATTCAAATTTGAGAAGAATCAAAAGCATTTTGTACGAATACAAATATTAAACATACAGTTATTTACTGAGGTGTAAATCAATTTCATCAAGAAAAAGTCATAAATAAATGAGTAGATATGCTTATAGCGACTCCAGGGAGACTCTTAGACCTAGTTGAACAAAAAATAGTAGATTTATCTGATGTGGAAATTTTCACACTCGATGAGGCTGATAAAATGCTAAATATGGGTTTTATAGATGATGTCTATAAAATTTTAGAATATATTCCAAATAGAAAACAAAATCTATTTTTCTCAGCGACAATGCCTGAAAAAATTGAAACTCTTGCAGGAAAAATACTTTCTCAACCAGTAAAAGTCGAAGTTCATACAAATTCAAGTATCGTAGATACTATTTCTCAGGAAATATTTTGCGTGGAAGATGAATTAAAACCTCAACTTCTTATTTATACGCTTCAAAATAATGCTTTTGATTCAGTAATAGTTTTTGTAAAAACAAAAGATAGAACCGAAGAAGTGTTAGAAATATTACATAGAGAAAATATTTCTTGTGATCATATTCATAGAAATAGAAGCCAAAATGCAAGACAAAGAGCTATTAAAAACTTAAAAAATTGAGAAATACAAGTTTTAGTAGCAACGGATATTTTATCTCGTGGGATAGATGTAAAAGATGTAACTTGTGTTATAAATTACGATTTACCTCAAGAAAATGAAACATTCGTCCACAGGATTGGGAGAACTGCTCGTGCTGGTAAAAAATGATTAGCTTTGAGTTTTTATGTACCTGCACAAAAAGAAAAAATGTCGAGTATCGAAGAATTAATAAATACAAAAATTCCTGAAAATACAAATAAAGATTATGTAAATCTAAAACTTTCAACAAAAAGAAGTTTATGAAACTTCGAAGTTACAGAAAGTTATGTTTCTAAAAAACCAAGAAGAAAAAAACGTTAAAAAAACTACTAAATATTAATTTAGTAGTTTTTTTATTTTTCATTTTATTTTGGCAAGGACCCCAGGAATTGCACCTAGGCCTTTCGGGGTCGGAATCCGAACA
>CBFHLZ010000022.1:12097-16772 GCA_965656795.1 Patescibacteria group bacterium | reverse complement strand
CCGTATCCATTTGCCCATTTGAATTTTTTACAATCAAAACTTTGGTCTTGTAGCATCATGGCTCTGATTTCCATAAATGCTTGATCTTGAGTAATCATAATTCCTTTTGCCTCTGACAAAGGTCTCACTGTATCTACACATCTTTGAAATGGTGAAGAATAAATAGCTGAAATATTTTCATCTTTAAAAATTTCTACGAGATTTTCAGCTTGATTTTTTCCATCTTGAGTCAAACTAGCCACTCAAATACAGTCAAATTTCCCAGCTTCGTTGTAATCAGTTCTCCCGTGTCTGATAAAAATTATTTTTGTCATTATTTTTTATTTAAAATTATTAATATTTTAAGTATAAGTAAAATTATTTTTTTATAAACTTTTTCTTATGATTTCTTTAAGGTGGGTAATTATAGTAGTGGTATTATTCATTACATATTTATTATGAAAAAATATTTAAAATATCTCATATATTTTATTACAGCAGGTATAATAACAATATTGTTTTGGTTAATATTTCTACATTTTAATACAAAAAATATGGAAAATACAAATGAAAATATGACAAATAATACAGATTTTACAAGCGCATTTAAGCAATATCAAAAAGAAAATCAAATAGAAAAAAATATAGATTTAGAAAATACGCAGACTATTGTTTTAGCTGGTGGATGTTTTTGGTGTATAGAATGAGCTTTTGATGAATTTCCATGAGTAGCAAGCGCTGTAAGTGGTTACATAGGATGAGATGCTTCAACAGCAACATATGATCAGGTTTCAAGTGGAACTACCGACCATAGAGAAGCTGTAAAAGTTACATATGATCCAAATATCACAGATTTAAATACTATTTTAGATAGATTTTTTAGCTATATTGATCCTTATGATGAAGGATGACAATTTGCAGATAGATGATATCATTATACTACCGCGATTTATTATTCAGAAGACGAATTACAAAAAATTGAGGAGTATATAGAAAATAAAGATTTTGAAAAACCAATTGCTACGAATGTAGAGGAAGTTACTGATTTTTACGAAGCTGAAGAATATCACCAAGATTATGCGAGAAAAAGTTCATTTCGTTATAATATTTATTTTAAATGATCATGAAGAAAAGATTATGTCGAAAATAATAAATAAAAATTATTTGTGAGAATATTTATCACAAATACAAAGTGACGTTTGTTATGCAAACGCAACAGAAAGACCATTCTCTCATCCATATCATGATTTAGATGAACCAGGTATTTATGTAGATATTACCAATAAACAACCTTTGTTTTTATCTATTGATAAGTTTGAAAGTCATTGTGGTTGGCCAAGTTTTACTCAACCAATTAATGAAGATGTAATAGAATATTTGGATGATGATTCACTATTTTCTAGAAGAATAGAAGTAAGAACTAAAAAATCAGATATTCACCTTTGACATGTGTTTCCAGATGGGCCACAAGAAGCAGGTTGAAGAAGATTTTGTATAAATTGAGTTACTTTGGACTTTATAGAATATGAAAATTTAGAAGATGAAGGTTTAGCAGAATATAAAAAATATTTTGAATAAAAAAAGACATATTTTTAAAATATGTCTTTTTTTATTATTTATATTCTCAAATTAATTCTAAAGCTCAATTTTTATATTCAGCTTCTTTGAGTTCGATAAATAATGTAGCTTCATCAATTATATCAGAAATATCGTTGTAGACTTCTTCTTCAATATTTGGAAAGTTTAAAAATTCTATAATATAATCTAAATTATCAAAATTTTCTTCATTAAGAGCTTCTTCTAATTTTGATAAATAATTTTTGTAAATATCTGCTTTTTTCATTTAGTTTCTTTATTATTATTTATTATTCTCGGGAATGTGTATTTCTCTTTCCCGGGAAATTTCCCGGGAAAATATTATCTTAATAATTATTAATCACTTCGTAATATCCAATATTTTGATGCATCGCACAAGTTTCAACTTTCATTGAATTTCTTCCTCATAGAGCGTTTAATCAAATCATTTTTCTCATTGATTCTATTTTTTCTTCTCCATTAATTTCTTGATCTAAATCAATGATAAGTTCTATTTCATATCTTGCATCATATTGGTAACGATCGATATCAATACTAAATTTTATACCATTTAAGTTATATTCATATTTTTCTCTTTGCGTGTGAACAAAAATCACACCAGAAGTATCATCAATATTTATTTTGAATTTTGCTAGTTTTTCATTAATTATTTCTTCGTCTTCATATTCTTCTGATTCGTGAACTTCTCAAACGACTTTTAATATTTTGAGTTCATATTTTCCATTTCTAAGTCTCAAGAAATAATCATTTTTCCCGAGAATAAAATCTGCAGTATCAAGATAATAATCTTTGAGTTCTTCGTCTTTTATGAAACTACATTTATCTTTAATAATTTCATAATCGTGATTCGTAAGTTCGTATTTTTTCTCGATTTCTTTTTGCATTTTTTATTGCTAAAAATTAATATTTTTATCTTAACTGATTTTTTATATTTTTCAAAAATAAATTTCATAAAAAAATAAAATAATTATTTACTTATAAATAATTATTTTATTTTGTACAATAATGAGTTGTGAGATAATATTGGTAATACTCAGCATCAGCAGTTGGATACAATGTATATCCAACTCAAAGACTTTTTAAATTTTTTGAAACAATTGCTAAATAGTGTGCATTTTCAGGATATTGTAAAAACTCTTCTGCATAATATATATCAAAAATGATTTCTAAAGATTCTTTAAATTCTTCGCTACATTCTCAGTCATTACAATAAAATCCATATTTTGCGATACTTTCAGACTCTCTGGTATATCAAGAAACTGGACAATTTACTCATCTTTGAGAAAACCAATTATTTACTTTTTTAGAATCATACCAAGAGTCTCAAAAATCTCTTTTATGGTCCATTGATTGTTTGAAATAATTGTTATAACTCCACTCTATTGCTGTATTTTCTAAGTTTTTAGAATATGTATAACTGGGCAAATTTTTATTATTTCTTTTTTGGTTATGTAAATTGAGCCAATAGTTTTTTATTTCATTTTGATTGATAAGAAATTCTTTATTATGATTTTTAAAATATATTTCAAAATCTGAAATAAGAATATTTTGTTTTATTTTCTCAAAAATATATTTTATTTCAGGATTATTTTTATATTTATTGATATATTTTTCTAATAATAATATTGAAATTATTTTCTCTCCAGGTCATTTTTTTGAAATATTTTTTTGAAAATTTTGAGATGTTTTTTCAATAATTTTATCTATTTTATTATTATTAGCATTCACATCAAGATTTTGAGTAAATATTATTAACAAACTAAAAATTCATATAAAAAATTTCATAATAAAAAACAATATAATTTAAATTTGTCAAATTATATTGTTTTTTCCTTTAAATACAAATATTTAGAAAAAAATATTAAGAATATCATCAATCTGATTCACACTTTTTATTTGAAATTTATTTTGTGTAAATGGCGAAATATGAATAAAATCCATTCCATGAAATTTTGCAATGGCTTCGTCAACTTGTCCATCTCAAATAAAAATTGCTTCGTCAATAAAATTTTTATTTTCACTCTGTTTTTTGAATTGTTCTATGTGTTCTGGAGATTTTGGAATAAAACTACTTCACATTATTTTTTCAAAACAATCATAAATTTCTCATTTTTTCAGCATTTTTTCTGCAAATTCATCACTATTACCAGTTGATAAAAAAAGAGTATAACTTTTAGAAAGTTGTTTGATTTTTTCAGGAACTCACTCAAAAAAATCAATTTCTTTTGTTACTTTATTTATTTGATTATATATTTTATCTCCATGATATTTTGCAGTTTGTTTATCACATTCTAACAATATTTCTACTCATTCATAAATACTCATTCATTGTTTATTTTGTATGAGATAACGAGCATATTCTATAAGATCTGGATCGAGATTATCTTGAATATATTTATAGATAATTGTGTCTATTTGATTAGCGGATTGTACAAGTGTTCAATCGAGGTCAAAAATTAAATATTTTTTCATTTATTTAAGTTTAGTAATTATTTCCAGGATGTTTGAAAATTTTGGACTTAGTACGTTTTGTTTATTTATTATATACTTTCCTGGGAAATTATTCAAATAATAATTATTTTTTGTGAAAATATCTGGAAATTTTTCGAGTCATTTTTTATAATAATTCCTTGCTTTTTCAAATCAAAACTTTTTTTCAATTTTTTCTCAACAATAAAAATAATTTTCTACCGTTGGATATTTTTTTAGTAAATTTTCACAACTTGAAATAATATTTGTAGAAAAATAGATATTATATAATAAATATTTTTCTGAAATAAAATTATTTTGCATTTTTAATCATTTTTCTAATTCTAAATTTCTAAAATAATATTCTGAAAAATAGGGAAATATCTCTAAAGATTTTTTATATTCTTTTGTGTATGAAAATCTCTCAGCTTGATAAAAATTAAAACTAAAATAACTTCATATCATTCAAATAAATATAGATAAAATAACAAAAAATTTTATTATATTTCAGGGAATGTATTGAGCTTTATCAGTTGAATTTTTGAAATAAAATAAACAAAAAATAAACATTAAAAATATATAATTTATGAGATTTGGAAAATGAAAAACGTAAAAGATAAATCCAAATACA
>CBFHLZ010000022.1:9894-11998 GCA_965656795.1 Patescibacteria group bacterium | reverse complement strand
GCAGAATATTCATACCATTTTTTCCCACGAAACAATAATACAATTTTTCAAAAAATATAACTAATAAATATACATCAAAATACTCAAAAATGTACAAAAAAATCTAAGAAAATATTATGAGCTCTTGATGCTGAAAATCAAAATCTTTCGTATAAATATAATTCTGGTGATTTATAATTATCGAAAAAATATATTAAATTTTCGCTTCAAATTCAAAATAAAAATATTTTCATATCAGAAAAAATTATTTTCAAACTGGTTTGCCAAATATAATATCTGGAAATAAAACTAGAAAATTTTTCTGGAGCAATATAAAATAACACCATTGCTGAAATAATAGAAAAAAATATTAGCAAAAATATTTTTTTATAAATATTTATTTTAGGGATTTGAAATACTAAAAATCCGCATACTAATCAGATTGCAATAGCAGATTTTGTAAATATTATTCATAAAGATATAAATATGAATAGAAATATATAAAAATATTTTTTTAATATATTCTTTTTAATACAATATTTTTTTTCATGAAAATATATATACGGAAATAACAAAACTAAATATCCAGCTACATAATTTGGATGTCCAAATGTTGATAAAAGTCTCGATCATAAAGCTCAGTATTCGAAACTCGGGAAATATAATTCCTTGAATCAAAAGATTACTAAAATAATTCCTCAGAAAAGAAATATTTTTTCAAATATTTCTTTTCAAAACTTCTGTATTGAGAAATAAAAAAATAAAAATATTAATACTAAATTATTCCAAAAGAAAAATCAATGTCATTTATCATTTCATCCAAAGAGGGAAGTATGATGTACTTGTGAAAATACAGTTGAAAAAAATAATAAAATATAAAATAACACTACAGCTAAAAAAATATTTTTATGAATTTTATATTTTCTAAAAAATAAAAAATAATATATTGTAAAAATAATGGGAAATATAGTATTAAATAAACTTACTTTTGTAAATTCATAATTTCAACTCACCGTTAATATATCTCATCAAAATAGTCTTGAATGAAGTATTATTAATAATAAGTAAGCTGAAATTAATATAAAATGTAAAAAATAGTTGAGTTTTATTGACATAAAAATTTAAAATGATATTATTATATAAATTAATTATATAAGTTTTTTCAAAATGGAAAATATAAATGGAGGAAAAAATCCGTATGAAAATCTTACTAAATCATCTTTTGAAAATGCTACAGTTATCTCAAATGAATCTGAAGCAAATAATATAAATTTATCACAACCTATTTATAGAGTTGTAACATGAAATTTTACAGATGATTTAGGAAATCAGAAAAGTTTTCAAAGGGTTTTAGATACAAGATATTTATTTAAACCATCAGAATTCTGAAATATTAATACTCAATTGCAATTACCAGAAAATACTTTTGTTGAAGATGTTAATTATGGTCAAGAAGTAGATAAACAAGAATTTTTATTAGACCAATCACTTGTGTATAAATATAAAGTAAATTACCTGTTAAATTGAGATAATAAATCAATACATTAAAAAACAATCTTTACAGATTGTTTTTTTTATTTATATTATGCGCGTTACTTTTAAAGTGACAAGGATATTTTACAGCTTCCTATGGTAAAATGCTGTATTTATAAGAAAAAGGGAGTGACTCGTTGAAATCTAATAAATTTATACGAGCTCACGCACAAGTGGAGTCTATAGAAGAACTTAATGCTATGTTTCAAATACAGCGATCTTTTGGGGAAGTTTCTCCTGAAGTTGCTTGTTTGTATTTTAACTATGCAGGTAGCTTGGATATAGATCTAAGAAATCCAATTGTGCTATTGACGTACTACATTCATGATTTTGATATACACTTAGCTGTGTGTAACAAGTATGCGTGCGAAGATACTGTTTTGGCAGTAGCTTTTAATAGTATAGGTCAGAAAATCTACTTCCCAAAAGCTGAAAATCAAGGAATTTTTTCATTAATAAACCTTAAAAAATTAGCTGAAGTGGTCTGTTTAAACGAAAGAGTAGATTTATGCGATATGCGTATGAATCAACTTGAAAAGAAACTTTATACGCAGCATTTGCAAGAATCATTGCTGAAATATAAGTCTCAAAA
>CBFHLZ010000022.1:0-9796 GCA_965656795.1 Patescibacteria group bacterium | reverse complement strand
AACTTTCGTAATTTAAAACCCCTCGTATTTTACGAGGGGTTTTTTTTAGTCTTCTAAATTTTTAATCATATATTCACCTTCTAAGTGATATCATCTTTTTTCATAATATTGTCTTACTCAAACTCATGCAATAACTGCCATTTTTTTGAAACCAGCATTTTTTGCAAGTCTTTCAGATTCTGCTATAAGTTTTTTTCAAAATCCTAAATGTTGACCGAAAGTTGAACCTTTTTCTCCAACTCATAATTGATCACCAAATGTATGAATTTCTCTTATAAGAGCAGCTCATTTGAGTTCTGGCATTACATCTAAAATTCATCCTGCAGATGGTTTTTTAGTAAGTGGTGAAATAGGATTTAGATCGTTACTGTTTTTACCAGGTAAACGAAGTCTTAGTAAAGAAAAAATCGTTCTATCTTTTGGATCTTCAAAAGTGAGAAAATGTTCATATCAGTCAGATGCTTCGTATGAAAAATCATTTAAAACTGCATCTCTTGGATCATTTTTTCCAAATTTAATTTCTCTATGACGTACGTCTTGCATTTTAATACCTTTTTCATCCATTCTTTTTTCAACGATTTGTCTGAGATTTGCGAGTTTACTTCATTCTAATATTTCTGTAGCTGGTATATCTCTGTAGGTTCTATTGAGTCTAATATATTCAGGAATCATTGCTTCTAAATCAACAGTGAGATCAATAAGTGTTTCATCATCATATGCTTTAAATCAACCGTTTTTCCAGATTTCTGTAAGTTCTGATTTATCAGTAACCATCATTGGATAAATTTTTAATTCATCTGGTCTAAAATCAGGATTATCGATCATTTCTTTGAGAGATTGTCTATCCATTTCTGGAGTAGAACCAAGTAAGTTTGGCATCATGTGTGCTACTACTTTAAATCCAGCATCTTTGAGCATTTTAGTAGCTTCTATAGATTCTTTATTTCCATGACCTCTTTTATTTAATTCGTTGATGTCATCAAATGTTGTTTGGTATCCGATTTCTACTCTAGTAACTCAAAACTTTCTTAATCTTTTGATTTCATCAGGAGTAATCCAATCTGGTCTTGTTTCAATCGCAGCTCAAATGATTCTACATCTTGATGTTTCATTAAGTTTTTTTGCTTCTTCAAGACTCGAAGAAATATTTGCTCTATAATGTTGAGATAATTTGAAAGCAGCAAATCTATCAGTTGATAAATCTGTTTTTTCAATATGTTTTTTCATTTCATCATAAGTATTAAATGCATCATAAATTCATTTAATAAAGTCTTCTTGATACGCTTCTGGATAAAATGACCAAGTACCTCAAATTATTCTGATATCATTTTTTTCAATTTTATGTCCAGTAATTTCAAGAGCATGAAGTCTATTATGAATTTGCATAATAGGGTCAAATTTATTGAGTTCTGCTCTCATTACAGCTGGTTCGTTTGGAATATATGATTTTGGTAATCATTCAAATGTTGGACAATATACGCATAATCATGGACAACCCCAAAATTTTGTCAACAATGAAATAACCGTTACTCAAGATTGGCTTCTTACTCATCTTTTTCTCAGTATTTTTTTGAATCTTAGATCTTCTTCTAACTCACCAGTTGCAATTAATTCATTATATCTTTCGATTAGTTCGATACTTGGAATAGGTTTTGCGAGTTTATATTTTCCATAAATTTTGTTTTTGAATTTGTGAAAATTATCTCTATCAAGTTTATCGATTTCTTTGAGACCTACAGCTAAAACTTCATCAATAATTTGAGTTCTATCTTCAGTTTTTTCTCTTTTTGTGTGTACGTGATGTTCTCACATATTTTGATAATTAGGATTTATATTTAAATACTGCAGTATTATATGAATAATATATATATTGCAAGTTCTAAAAACAGATTTTTTATTGATTTTTTTTATCAATAATTTCATTTTTTATCTCTATAAAAATTTACTATTTTTTATATATTTATTCTTTACAAATAAATAATAGTGTATATTATTATGACTAATTATTAAATTTTAGTCATTAATATTATTTAAGTGCCTACAGTAGATAAAAAAAACCTCATATATAATTCAGCTAAAAAATTATTTGAAAAACACGGAATAAAAAAAGTTTCTATTGATATGATTGTAAAAAAAGCAGAAATAGCAAAATGAACTTTTTATTTATACTATAGAAATAAACATGAATTATATGAAGAAATTTTACATTGAATTTCTATAAAAATAAAACAAAAAATATCTAAATGTGACTGTCAAAGCGAAAATATAAAACAGAGGTTACTGTATGATTTTGTTTGAAGTTATGAATTCTTTGAATCACAAGTTATATTTAAGCAAATATCTTTATGAAACCGAGATTATTACTCTTGATATATAGATGCGAATTTTATGCAAAAACAGCATATAGATTTTTTAAAATCTCTCTTTGATGATACATTTTGAAAAGAAATAGATTTTGACTTATTAGCAAAATTAATGTCATTTTATAAAAATTTAGATATCATACGTGTAAATTGTAACTCAGACGAAGAATTTAATAAATACAAACTAGACTTCGCGGCTATATTTATAGAATGATTTTTTACAGATTATAAAACTTTAGTAAACACATTTGATAAAAATAAAATTAACAAATTAATAAAATAAAATTATGAAAAAAATAATCTTACTTATAAGTCTTTTACTTTTAACAAGTTGTTGAGAGGAAGAAAGTATTACTCAAGAAGAAAAACAAGATTTTATTGTTGAAGTACAATCGTTTTCTGGATTTACAAATCAAACATATTTAGATAAATCTGGGAAGATTGATTCATCACAAAACATTTCTCTCACAGCTCAAGCAACTGGTAGAGTTTCTAATATTTCTGTACAACAGTGAGACCCTGTTGTAAAAGGACAAGTTTTAGCAACACTAGAAGATTCTATTGCAAATTATTCTCTTTCACTTCAACAAGCAAATAATGCATTGGATAGAGCAAAAATTAATTATGATTCTAATAAAATAAATTTAGATAAATCTGTATTTGATGCTGAGCAAAATGTTGATAAATTAACAAAAAATTTAGAAGCATTAATCCTTGAAAATAAACAAACATTACTACAAGCACAATCTGATTTAGAAAATACGAATGTAGATGATGTTAATTCTAAATGAGCATTAGATGTTCAAAAACTACAAAATTCTATTGAAAAAAGTAAACTAGATTACGAAAACAAATTAATTACTGATAACGAAACATTAGAATGATTTTATTCTTCAGTAAAAAAAGAATATAATTCTATGGTAATTTTTCTTGGAGATATTATTGAATTTTCTGACACACTTTATTGAGTAACAGATTTAAATAAAGATCAAAATGATGATATCGATCAATTTTTATGAGCTAAAAATACTGGACAAAAAAATGAAGCAAAAACTCTTCTAAAAGAAATAATTGCTTATAATGATGATATATTTTCTCAAATTAATATGGAATCAATAAATTCTCAAGATGAATTACTTGATGCATTAGAAAAAATTAATTCAGCATATAATAAATCAAAAACATTATTAAATGAAGTAGAAAAAACACTTAACTTTTCAATTTCAAGTGTAAATTCTCTATCACAAATGGATATTTCAAATTACAACGCAAGTGTAAATGGATACCAAGCAACTCTTCAATGAAACTATAGTGGATTTTTAGCCTTTGATAATAATATAAAATCTTTTTTAAGAACCTATCTAAATAATCAAAAATCAGTTCTTCAATCAATTGAGTTAATGCAAAAAGATTTAGAAATATTAAAAAAATCTTATGGAGTTAATCAACAACAAGCACTCACAAATTTAAATAAAACTATTATTAATACTCAAGAAAATATTTCCAATTTAGAGATTCAACTTTCATCAGCTAAAAATAGTTTAGAAAATGCTAAAAAATCAAGAGATGTAACTCTTAGAAGTTTACAAAATGCCATTAATGAAGCAAATATCTGATATCAAAGTTCTCTCAAAGAATATAATAAATTGACTATAACTTCACCAATTAATGGGACAGTCTCTCAAATAAATATTGATTTATGACAAGAATTATCTACTGGAGCAAATATTTTTTCTCTCGTAAATAACTCTGAAAATCAAGTTGATATTTCATTTACAAAAGAAGAATTAACTTTTATTGACACACAAAAACCAGTTTTTGTTGAATATGATTGAGATAGCTACACTTGAAGTATTCAGGGAATTTCTCAAACTGCAGATTCAAATTTAAAATATCCAGCTACGATTTCTATTGATGAAAATGTAAATCTTATTTGAAATATAGTAAATGTTGATATTCCAGTAAAGGTAAAAAATCCTCTTTTCCCAATTAATATGGTAAAAGTCTTAGATGCTTGAAAATGAGAAATTAATATCCTAAACACAGAAAATAAAATAGAAACAAAAATTGTAGCTACTGGAAATATTTATGGTACATATATAGAAATACTTGATGAAATTGATGAAAATACAAGAATTATTACTAATTATGTAGATAATTTCACAGAAGATAAATTTAATTTAAAAATCAAAACTACTTATGAATAATAACGTTGAAAAAACTCTTTCCGATTTGCTAAAATGATTTTTTTGATTTTGGGTGGCTCGTTATAAAGTTTCATTTTTATTAATATTTCTGATAATTTTTTCTGGAATATTTTCACTTTTTACTATTCCAAAGGAATCAAGCCCTGATATAGAATTTGGTATCATTTGAATTACAACTTCGTATGTTTGAGTTAATCCAAATGATATTGATGCATTAATTACTGAAAAAATAGAGGATGAAATAAAAGATATTGATGGAATTAAAAAAATTACTTCATCATCGAGTGTCTGAGTTTCTTCTGTAACAGTAGAATTAGACAATGATGTAAATACGAGAGATGTTTTAACCGATATTAAAGACTCAGTTGATAAAGTTGACCTACCTGAAGATGCAGAAGACCCAATAGTCATTGAGCTTTCTACTTCAAACAAACTCATGTATGAAGTCTTGATGTATGGAAATGAAGACACATTTTCTCAATTCGAAATGAATCAAAAAGCTCAATTGTTAAAATCAAAATTAGAAGGACAAGCTTGAATCGACTCAATTGATATTTGATGAGCTGATTTACAATGATTTGGTTGAGGTTGATCAGGTGGGAATGAATATGAAATAAAAGTTTTACTTGATAAACAAAAAGTAGAACTACTTGGTTTAAGTGTCAGACAAGTCGCTCAAAAAATAGAATCGTATAATAAAAATACTCCGATTTGAAATTACAAAATTTGAGATTTAAAATATGATTTTCGTTTTGATTGAGAATTAAATGATCAAACTGACCTAGCAAATATTGTATTAAAATGAGAAAATTGATCTTTTGTATATTTAAAAGATGTTGCAGAAATTACTAATCAATACAAGACAACTGCGATAAAAAAACTCTGATTTGAGAATAATATTTGATATAATTATGTAGCTCTTGGTTTTAATAAATCAGAAGGTTCGAATATATTTCAAGTTTCTAAATCTTCAAAAATTGCTTTAGAAGAATATTTAAAAGATAATAGAAATTTTGAAGGTATTGATGTATTTTTTACTAAAGATCTTTCAGAACTTATTATTGAAGATTATTCTACACTTTGAAATACAGCAATACAAACTCTTTTATTGGTTTTTGTAACTATATTAATATTTGTTTGATTACGTGAATCTATTATTGCTTCACTATTAATACCGTTATCATTTTTAGTGACATTTTTAGTACTAAATATGATGGGGTTATCTCTTAATTTTCTGACAAATTTTTCTCTTGTTTTAACACTTTGAATCGCAATTGATACCGTTATTGTAATTATTGAAGCAGCAAGTGAAAAACTCAAACTCTGATACAATAAAAGATCAGCAGTTTTATTAGCAGTAAAAGAATTTAAAGCTCCACTTATCGCCGGGACACTCACTACACTCGTTGCATTTTTACCACTGATGTTTTTACCTGGAGTAATGGGAAAATTTCTCTGATATATTCCTACAACGGTATTTTCAACTCTTGTTGCAGCTTTATTCTTATCGCTTACTATTAGTTCAACTTTGTTTGTATTTTTAGTTAAAAATGGAAAAACATATCATAAAGAAAAAAAATTAGAAGATACCTTTTCAAAAAAACAAAAAGAATTTCTAGAATTCCAAAGGGAATGAAAAACTGAAATTCATCATGATAAAATGACAAAAAGAGAAAAAGTTCTTTGAGGAATGTGAAGTAAATATTATTCAATTTTAGAAAAAGTAATTTCTTCTGGTAAGAATAGACTTTTAGTAATTATTTCCCCAATAATATTTTTAGTTCTCACTTTTGTCTTCTTAGCTCCAAATATTTGATTTGTAATATTTCCGGCAACGGATGAATGAGTTATTAATATGACAATTGAAACAAGAGAATGAGCCAGTGAAGATTCTTTAGAAAAATTTATACCTATTATTGATCAAGTTATTTCGGTTCATCCAGAGCTTAAAGTATACAATAATACTATTTCTGGAAATTCGATTTCTACCTATATTGAATTAACAAATTCAGTAACTCGTCAAGCATTAGGACAAAAATCTGCTTTTGAAATAGAGCAAATTATTTCACAATGACTGGCTCAATTAGAATCTTATGGATTATCAGTTTCTGTTAAAACTCAAGCTTGATGACCACCTGCTTGAAAAGCTGTATGAATTAAGTTAATTGCTAATAGTTCAGATAAAATTGATCAGCTAAAAGATGTTTCTTTAGATTTCAAGAAATATTTATCAAATTTACAATGAGCAAAAAATGTAACAACTTCTAGTTCAGAAAGTCCAGGACAATTTGTATTTCAATTTGATAAAAATAAATTATATCAATTTGGATTAGTTCCAGATGATATTTTAGGAGAGTTATATTTTTATACCAATTGAGTAAAAGCTGGATCTATTAAATCACAATTTGAAGATAATGATATAGTTGTTAAAATAAAAGAATTTGATGAAAACCTTTCACCAGACGATATAAAAAATATCATTATAAATACTCCAGCTGGAGAAATAAGAGTTTGAGACGTAGCAGATTATAACTTTGTTAAAGCAGTTTCGGCTATCACGAGAGAAAATAATAAAATTACTATTTCTGTAGAATCAGATATTTTACCAGGTTTTGTGCCAACACAAGTTCAACCAAAACTCGTATCGTTTGCAGAAACGTATTCATTTCCAGTAGGGATTTCATATGCTGCTGGTGGTGAAAATCAAGAAAATATGGATTTAATTATTTCCACTTTTGTATCTCTGTTTATTGCATTATTTTTGATTTTTTCAATATTAGTATTTCAATTTAATTCATTTAGACAACCAGCAATAGTATTATATTCTGTTGTATTGGCATTATTATGAGTAAATGTTGGATTATTTCTTACAGGAAATCCATATTCTATGCCATTTATGATTTGATTTATTGCACTTACTTGAGTAGTTGTAAATGATGCAATTATTCTCATAGATAGAATGAATAAAAATATAGATAAATGAATTGATAGTTTACACGCAGTCATTTCAGCTTGAAAATCTCGTTTACAACCTATTATAGTGACAACTTTAACGACAGTTTTTTGAGTGTTACCTCTGGCTTTACAAGACGAATTTTGGGCTTGATTATGATTTACCATTGTTTTTGGTTTATTTGCAGGTTCATCAATGACGCTTTTTGTAATACCAAGTTTATATTATCAAACAGTTATACGTAAAAAACAAAAACAAGAAGATTAATCTTCTTGTTTTTTTTATTGCAATAATTTCAAAAATATTTATAGTTAGAAATCAAAGGGAGGGATTATTTATTATCCCATGAAATGTATGTTGAATACAAATTTTTGAAGTAATCAAATTATTACTATTTCTCAACAAAACACTATTTTTCAAAATAACTCAGAAGTTTATGATAATACTCATAAATTTTGTGAAGCTTTTGATATTAATTTAGAAACTCTTATATTATATCAAAAAAAATTGAGCGAATTAAAAAATGATTCTCAGTTTATAGATAATTATGTTTTTTCTGATTTTGATGATACTTTATATTCTAGGTCACCTCAATTAGAATTAGATATGTTTGCAAAGGCTCGTTGAGAAGAAGGAAATAAAGTTGTAGAATCTATGTGAATAAAAAAATTTATTTCTGAATATTATACACCAACTTGAGTTGTTGAATCAATAAAAAAACATACAGATGTAGTTTTAACTGCTTGAAGAGAAGATTTTCAATCAGCAAAACTTAATGCAACTGTTGGTAAGGGAATGGATAGAATTATAGTTCCAAATCAAAAATTAAAACCAAAAGAAATATTACATCATTTCTTATTCAGATTAGAAAAAATACCAGTTTCATTTGAATTTTATGATGATAGAATGAAGCCGTTAATAAAACAATTTCAACTTCTTTCAGAATTTTTACAAAATACAGTACTTGTAGGTGAAGTAACACTCAATAAAGATTTTCCAAATCAAATAGAATCAATTGATTCAAATATATTTGTAAATGGAAAATTATCACAAATGCATTAAAAAAATCTCGAAATTTTATTTCGGGATTTTTTTATAATAATTTTTTTAATTTTTCTAATAATATTTTTGTTATTTCTTCCATTGGTAAATCTGTAGAAAATCAAGCTGCAAGTTTGTGTCCACCTCAGCCAAGCTCAGCGCAAACTGACGAAACATCGATTGATTTACTTCTAAGAGATCATTTTATTTTTCCATCTCAAATAGGGTAGAGCATAAAACAAACTTCACTTCCATCCATATTTGCTAAAAATTCGTTTGTAATTCCAGTTGTGTCTCAATTATTTGTATCAGTTTTTTTAAATAATTCTTTTTCAACTATCGCATAAGTTATTTTTCAATCACAATCTTGTTGAATATCTTTGAGTATTTCTCACCAAAGTTTTGTTCTTTTAAACGTTTTCTTTTTGTAAAATTCAAACATCGGAGACCTAAAATCTGCTCAATATTCCATAAGTTTTGCTGCAACTCTGAGGGTTGTTGGAGTTGTATTTTCATTATAAAAAATATTTGTGTCTGTGTGGATTCAAGCTGTGAGATTTGTAGCTATATGACTATCGATATCTTTTTGAAATCAAAGATGCTCTATGGCTCTAAAAACTAGCTCACAAGTCGAAGAACTTTCAACATCAATTATATTAAGTGTCCCAAAACCAGGATTTGTTTTATGGTGATCAAATACCACAAAATCTGTGGTATCAAATATTTGCTTATTTTTAATATAGGTTTCTCATAATTGTCAGATCGACGCAGCATCGAGTGAAATAATAAGATCCGGATTAAATTTTTTTATATCTAAATCTGGTTGAATGATTTCACTACATCCTAAAAAATCATATTCTTTTGGTGTATTTTCATCATTTATTGCTGCTATATTGTATCATTGTTTTTTGAGTAATAAATACAACCCAGATAAACTCCCAAATGCATCAGGATCCATTCTAATATGATTTATTAATAGAATATTTTTAGAGTTTTCTAAAAGTTTTCAAAACTGTTCAAATTTTTCGTGCATACTTTTTTGTATTAAATAAAATGTATAATTATTAAGAGTATAAAATAATTATAAAAAAAATCTAGAAATAATATATTTTCTAGATTTTTTATTTTTTTATTTCAAATTTTAGGCAAGAAAAAAACTTAAGCATATTGGGTAATAGGGGCTTAAGTCGTTGTTTGTCTGTTTCTCACTTCCTAGACAAATAATAGTTTGT
>CBFHLZ010000021.1:0-17325 GCA_965656795.1 Patescibacteria group bacterium | reverse complement strand
AGAAATATTTTTTGATCCTCATTTTTGGTTATCTTTAGAAAATGGGAAAATAATAGCAAAAAATATTTGAGATAATTTAATACAAATCGATCCAGAAAATACTCAATATTATGAAAATAATATAAATAGATTTATTGCCCAAGCTGATGAATTAAAAAACAATTATCAAAATGCTGTTTCTACACAAGATTTTATTATTTTTCACGAAGCATTTAATTATTTATTTAATGAATTTAATATTTCAGATAAAAATGTACTCGTTTTAGAAGAAACTGCTGGACGTGAACCAAGTGTCTGAGAAATGAAAATAATTATTGATGAAATTAATCAAAGAGATGTAAAAACTATTTTCAAAGAACCACAATTTGAATCAAAACTTATTGAAACACTAACATCAGATTATCAACTTGAGTTATATATTTTAGATCCATTATGAAATTCTATTGAAAAAAATGGATATTTTGATACTATACAATCAAACTTAGATAACTTGAAAAACATTTATGAATAATAAAATTCTAGAACTTAAAAACATTTCAGTCTCATTTTGAGATAATACAGTACTCAACAATATCTCCTTTGAAATTTTCAAAGGAGATATTGTTTCGCTTATTTGAAAAAATGGAACATGAAAATCTACACTATTAAAAACGATTGTTTGAATTAATAAAAATTATAGTTGAGCAATAATAAAAAATTATAAAAAAATTTGATATGTTCCTCAAAAAATAAATTTTGATCCTACTGTTCCGCTTACTGTTATCGAATTTTTAGAAATTTATAATAAAAAAAATATTATAAAAATTAAAAAATTATTTAAAATATTTGATAGTGAAAATTTAATAAAAAAACAAGTTTCAAAACTTTCAGGTTGAGAATTACAAAAAGTTTTAATTGTAAATTCACTTTTAAGTGAACCAGAATTTTTAATTTTAGATGAGCCTACTGCTTGAATTGATAGTATTTGAGAAGAAATTTTTTATGGAATGATTCATGATATTCAAGTAGAATTTCCTGACTTAGCTATTTTAATAGTTTCTCATAATATGAAAATGGTGTATTCACATTCAAAAAAAATTATATGTTTACATAAAAAATGTTTTTGTACTTGAACTCCTGAAGAAATACAAAATAACAAAGAGTTTTGAAATGTTTTTTGAGATTATGTAATCCCATATAAACATACTCACGATCATACTCATAACCACAAATAACATGGAAATATTACAATATAGTTTTATGCAAAATGCGTTAATTGCATGAACCATAATTGCATTATCAAGCTCAATAATCTGAAATTATATCGTTATAAGAAGAGAAGTTCAAATCGGTCATACAATTGCAAATGCAAGTTTTTTATGAATTATAGTTTGATTAATTATACAAATATCAAACAGTATTTCTGCTATTATATTTGCTGTATTTGCTGCAATTTGAATATATTTTTTAGAAAAAAGTAAAAAAATCACCAGTGATTCAATCATGGAATATATTTCTCAAATTTCGATGGCAGGGTGAATATTTTTACTGAGTTTTTTACCTGGATTAAAAGTCGATGTATTTAGTTTTTTATTTTGAAATATTTTATCAATCACAAAAACTGATATATATATTTCCATATGATTACTTCTGATTATTTTATTATACTTTTTCATATTTAATAAAATATTGTTATGAAATTCTCTGAGTTATGAAATATCAAAAGCAACTCAAAAAAATAATGAAATAGCAAATATTTTATTCCTCATTCTTACCAGTATTCTCATAGCAATTTCGATTAAAATATTTTGAATCTTATTAATTTGAGCATTTTTAATTTTACCAGCAAACATTTGAAAACTTGCATGAAATTCATTTCTACAAATGAAAATCATATCTGCAATTATAGCAATAGTAAGTGTAATAGCGTGATTAATTATTTCATATTATCTCGATTCATCCGCAGGTTCTACGATCGTTTTATTCTTATGAGTATCTCTGATTATTTCTACAATTTATGGAAAAATCATAAAAAAATAAAATATATAAAGATAAATATATAAAATTTGTCAAATTACAAATAAATATGATAAAATAAGAGTAATTAATTATTACTCTTTTTTTATGTATAAAATTTTACACATCAAAGTACAAAATTATAAAAGTCTGGAAAATACGCAGATGGAATTTTGACCGAATAAAAATGTTTTTGTTTGAAAAAATGATAGTGGAAAAACGAATATTTTAAAAGCAATCAGAGTAATATTTCAGGATAAAAAAATCAAAAAAACTGATTTTTTTGATACCAAGAAAAAAATATATATTTCACTAACTTTAGAGATTTGATCCGAAATATTTGTACTAGAAACTCACGCGCGAATAAATAAATCAGAAATTGAGTTAGAATACATTATTCCCAAAAAAATAGAAGAATTTTATAAACAAATACAAATTGTTTATATTCCCTCTGATAGAAAACATAAAAATAAAGATCCAAAAAGTTGATATCATCGATTGATAAATCTCATTTTAGAAAACAAAGAAAATACTCAATTAAAAAATATTTATATTCATAAAATTTTAGAATTATGACAAATAGGAAAATTAAGTGCCTCAAAAAATACAACGCTGCTTATTTCACTGCTGGAATTGTATCTACATACCATAAAACACGCAAAAAGTGACTGATTTAAATTATTTTTACTCGATCAACCTGAAAATTTTTTACATCCACATGCGACAAAACATATAGATAATATACTTGGAAAAATTGCAGAATTACAAAATACACAAATATTTTATGCTACGCATTCCCCTGATTTAGTTTCAAATTTCAAAAAATGAATCTATGAAATATCTGATATTATCTTTGTGAAAAAATATAATAACTCATCTCAGATAAAAAAAATAGACAATTCACACGGAAAATATAATAAAATAATGATAAATTTAATATTTAAAAATGCTTCAATATTTTTCTCTGATTCTGTGATTTTAGTCGAATGAGAAACAGAAAAAATAGCCGTTCCAAATATTTTTGAAAACTGGAAGTGGAAAAAATCAAGTTATTTTTGAAATCAATCAATAGACAGATATGATTTAGAATCAAAAAATATCAATATTATTGATGTTTGATGAAAATGAGCTCTGGCTGATTGGTATACATTTTGTAGTGATATTTTTTGACCTGAAAATGTGTTTGCTATAATAGATCGTGATCCAGATTTTTTTCATGATGAAGAAATGATATCTCGCGCTATTTATAGAACCCACTGAGTAAAAAATATTTCAGCAAAAGATTTCTTACAATATCATTGGGTTGTACTAGAATGAGAATTTGAATACTATTACAAAGAAAAGAAAATTTTTGAATATTTAAGAAAAGTTATTCAAAATAGAAGTGAAAAATTTTGAGAAAATAGAGATCCAAAAAAAGTTGAAAAAAGTCTAGAAATACTAGATTTTAGAATGAAAAAAGTTATTCAAGCAAAAAAAATATCAAAAGCCTACGCAAAACTCTTTTGAAGATATTTCAGACATTACGGAAAACCAACGATTGCCTTCAATCTTTCAACCTATCTCTCTAAAAATGATGGGTACAAAAAATGACTCATCGAAAAATTTGAATATATTGTGAATAAATTAGAAAAATAAAAATTAATGAAAAATAAAAAACCAAAATAATATTTTGGTTTTTTTTATTTTGCATCTGATTTATAATATTCTCTTGCTCTTTTCCCAGATTCTTTTTGTGGAACCATTGGAGTGTAATATCACTCAAGAGTGTATTTCATTGGATCGTGAATTTCTTCAGCTGGAAATTTTTCAAGTTCAGGAATATATTTTTTTATATACTCCGCTTTTGAATCAAATTTTTGTGATTGTAAAATAGGATTAAATACACGTAGAGGCTTTGGATCTGGTCCAACAGAAGCTGACCATTGCCAATTTCAAATATTTATAGTTTCATCATAATCCAGCAGGTGTTGTGAGAAAAATTCTTCTCATTTTTTCCAGTCGATTAATAAATTTTTTGTCAGAAAACTTGCTGTAACCATACGAACTCTCCCGTTCATAAAATTTGTTTGCGTCAATTGTTTCAAAGCAGCATCAACAATCGGGTATCAAGTTTTTGCTTCACAATATTTTTTGAAATCATTTTCATCATTCATCCGAGAAATATGTCTTCTTTTTTCTTGAAATTCTAGGTGTTCAAATTCAGGAAAATTATATCTCACATGATGCCAAAATTCTCTCCAAGCTAATTCTTTTACAAAAGTTTCATTTACATTTTCTACTCTTTTAAATAACCAACGAGGTGATATTTTTCAAAATCTTAAAAATGGTGATAACTTTGATGTTCCGTATTTTTCTGCTGGAAAATCTTTTTTATCTTCATATTTTTCAAAATTAAAATTTGCAAGTGAATCTTTTGCACCGTCTAAATCAAAGTAATCATGTTTAGATTCTGGAATATCTATCGTTGTATCACAACTAAAATCAGTATGAATATTTTTTATAGTTTTTAACTCTAAATCCAAACTATCAACTACTGGTCTCCATTTTTTATAAAATGGAGTAAATACTTTTCTATATTCAATTTTATCTGGTGGTAAAATTAAATAATCTGTGAAACTTTTAAATGCTACATTATTTTCTTCACAGTATTTTTTGATTGTTTGATCTCTTTGGCTTCAATATTTACTATATGAAGTGTTTGTAAATATAGAATCTATATTATATTTTTCAATAAGTTCTGGAATAATTTTTTCTGGTCTATCTTCGAATACAAATAAGTCACTTTCTTTTTGTTGTAATTCTTTTTTTAGATCTCTGAGTAATTCATAAATAAATGAAAATCTTTTATCATTTTTTCAAAATTTTTCTTGAATATTTTTATCAATTATAAAAATTGGAATAATATTTTCAGATTCTAAAACAGCATTATACAATCAAATATTATCAAAAGTCCTTAAATCCTGACGAAACCAAAAAATAGTTTTTTTATACATATTTTAATTTTTAGTTTACATACCCCCATCATCCTTCAGGCACTTCCCCTTTACAAGAGGAAGACACAGAATGTTAGAGAGAGTTATAATTTGATTAAATTTTAATTTTTTTTCATGAATCTGATAATTCTATCAAATCTTCTGGATATGGAAAAAATATACTTTGTTGTAAAATATAGTCTATTTTATGAGCAATTGCCCATCATTTCAACATATGAATGACAACTGAAGTTGGTATTCTTTCTTCTTTATATAACTCAATTGTATCGAGAAAAAATTGTTTTTCTTCTGATGAAATACATTTTTTAAAATATCAAAAAACGTGAAAAATTGCATTGAGGAAATTTTTCTGAGTTTTATTTTCTAAAAATAGTTCTTGTAAATATTTTTCATATGCAGCTACTATTTCATCATAATTTGTTTTATCATGACAAGCTAAAACATTTCCAAGTCTATTTAAATCTGATTGTGAATATGACATAAATAAATATTTATGTTTTGTGTGAAATTTAATGAGTGATCAAATATTTTTTTGTTCTTTTAATTCTCTAAATTCTGCGAGAGTAAAAATTTTAGTCAAAAATTCTTCACGAATTCTATAGTTTAAAACTCTCCCTTCGTCTTGTTTTGGCACAAGAGGGAATTTTTTATGAAGAAATTTTGCAAAAAATCCTGCTTTTAGATTTTCTATTTTTTCTAAACCTGAATCTCAATTATGAATTTTAGCATCACTTAAACCACAAGATGGACTACGAGATTTTAAAATTGCTCAATCTATAACATCTAATGAATCAAAAAAATCAGATGAAAAATTATTCATTTTATCTGTTAGGTCTCTAGAAGTTCAAACTTCATGAAGACGTAAGTTTTTTTCAACATTTATCATACGAATAGGTGTACGAGGAGTTCCAAGTCCAATCGCAACTTCAGGACAAACAGGGATAAAATCCACATGTTTTTTTAATTTGTATACAAGTGGTGCATTGAGTCTCATACCGTTATAACGACACGCATCAAACTCAAGACATTTACTCACTAGCACAATTGGTTTCGCAAATTTCATATTTTTATAAATAAACAAATATGCTTCCAAATACAGAGGGTTACTAAAAGTATATAATAATTATTTATTTTTTCAAGAAATAAAAAAAGTAAAATAAATTTATTTATTTTACTTTTTTATTTCTAAAATAGTTTATTTTAAATAATTCTAATAATTATTATCAATCATATTAAACACTCTATAATCATATTCTGCATCGAAGTAATCTTGTTCTATTATGAATCTCGTACCTTGTTCGAGTCATAAAAATTTATTTAAATCTTTACTATAATTATCTATTTCACTCAAAGCAACTTTTTTGAATACGTCATTATTTTTAGGGTTTTCTCCAGACCAAATATACCATCCACAAAAATTTTCATCTTCAAGATATCTTTTCCCTTCTATCGGTAAATTATTTTCGTTAAAATCTGGTGTAATATAAAAATATTTTTCCATATCACATGGTTGGTAACTTAAACCAAATTTTTTACAAATTTTCTTTTGATGATTTAATGTAGACATTTTTTATTTATTTAATTTTAAAATATTCTTATATCACAAATTTATCTTCAGTAAATACGAGAATATCATCAAAAAATATTTCTTTTACGTCTGGAAATACATCGATATGAAATCTTTGATTTACTTTTCTGTGAAGTTTTTTTCTATAGATTCCATGTTTCTTTCACATTGAAATATGAAAACCTGCTTTTCTTTCAAATGCATTTACATCATTGAGTGGTGTTTTATTTGAAATCGCTGGATTGAGACCAAATCATAATTCTCTCATCATTACTTCCCCATCTTCATTTCTCGCAATTCTTTCTAAAAATTCTCTAAAAATTTCTGGACATTTTTCATCATCACACGTAATCATAGATTTATTTATATCTATTGTAAATGGATCACAAAAATGAATATTCATATCACTATCTGGATAACAGGTAATTGATAATTTTCCATTTACATTTTCAAACTCTTTAGATTCTGAAAAATTTTCACCACATGGAAGTGTTGAACCTCTATTTCTGTCAGTATAATCTCAGATATTTTGCTTCATATCTTCAAATCAGCCTGATATTTCAAGTATATCTCAATTATGACAAATTATTTTAGCACTGTGTGCATTATCAGAAATATCTTTAAATTTATTTGAGAGTCTTTCATACTCTTCTCATCTGTAAGAAATCGCATCAATATAAGTATTTTCTTCTCATTGTCTGAGGTAAATGAGATGATTATGTTCCATACAACCAACTCATTTATTGTGAAGGTTTAAACGAATTCTAAACTCATCTAATCTAAAGTCTCTCGATTGAACTAACACAACAGTAGAATTTTCAGGTAAACTCATAAGTTTTTGCTTGAGAACATCTGCTTGAATTTCTTCAAAGATAATAACTTCACTATTTTGTCTATTTTCTAAATTTTTCTTATATGCTTCTCAAATATTTTTAGTTAATTCACATTCTAAATCATATACAACGATTACAGGAAAGTCACAATATGGTGCTGAATGTATCTCTAGATTTTTTTCAAGAATATTTTTTGTAGCTTCTAAAATTATCTGATTCATTTTTTTATAAAATATTAATAAATTATTTTTTTATAATTGTAAAAATAAAAAAAAATAAAGCAACAAAAAACGGCAGTACTACAGCCGTTTTTATTAACAAAGAAAAAATAATCTACGCACCTGCCTAAAGTATCTTTGTGTTTGTGCTTGTAGAATATTTATAAAATGTGAACCATAAAAAATATTCAAAGCAAACAATACTATTATTATATAATAATCAAACGTATCAAAATAATAATACAGTGAAATATTTACACTTAAGAGAATGACTATAAATGTAAATAATAGTTTATAAAAATGATGCATCATCTTTTTTATTTTCCTTTTTTTCCAAATTGAACTTTTTTAAATATATACAACTTTTCTATTTTGTCAACTAAGTATTTATTTCCTTTGGTAGATATATTTTTAGTAATATTAATGTTAATATTCAGGTGATTAGAACTGATAAAGATTCGGAAAATAATATTCATTTCATTCAAAAATTATTTCCTAAGATATAGACAAAAGGAATTAAAAATACTATAGATTTTAATATATTAGTAATCGTTGATAAATAAGCTTTTCCAATGACATTAAATGTAGCATTTCAAATAAATAATATTGCATTAAATATAAAAAATATTGATAAGAAATAGCTATAAAATTTAAATAATTCAACTCAATCTCACTGTAATCAAAATATTTTTATAATAAAATTATGTGAAATAATTAAAACTCATACAGCTCAAACAATATAATAAAATGAAATAAGTATAGATTTTTTTATGATTTCATAAACTCTTGGATAATTTTTTGCTCAATAATTTTGTCCAATTATTCCTCAAATAGCTCAACTCATTCAAAAGATATATACAAACAATACTGGTGTTAATCTTCACATCACAGCCATTGCTGCGACAACATCATCTCAATATTCTGATATACTTTTTAAAATAAATCAGGTTCAAACTGGAGTAGCAATATTGGTTAACATAGCAGGAATAAATATTGCTAAAATTGCTGTAATATTATCTTTTAACTTAAAACAGCTACAAAAAACTAAAAATTTATGTTTTATAGCTCCGTAAAATGCTACGATAAACATTGCAACTCTAGAAAGAGCTGTAGCCAGAGCAGCTCATTCAATTCACCATCCAAATCAAAATATGAAAATTGGATCTAATACTAAATTTACTCAACCAGCAACCAAGGTAGGCATCATACCAAATTTTGCATCTCAAACTCAACGTAAAATACCAGTTGCAGCCATTCAAATTAACATAAATGGTAAACTCAGTAAGATTATTTTAAAATAACTTAATGCATATTCTAACGTTTGTCATTCAGCTCATATAAATTGTAATAAGTCCCTAGCAAATACATAACTGACCAATAAAAGTGGAATAGAAATGAAAAAAGCGAAATATAAAATACTCATTGCTGTATTTTTAGATTTCTTTTTATTTCACTCTCATAATTGTGTAGAAACAAGAGAAGCCATCGTTATCATGAGTGCAATTCCAATAGACACCAACATAAATAATATTATTCATGCAAATCAAACAGCAGCAATAAGTTCTGATTCTCATAAAATACTCAAAAAATACATATCTACAAAATCGACAATAAAAATTGATAATATACCAATAGTCGAAGCTATAGTCATTTTATTAATATGTTTTGTAATATCTCACGTTAAAAATTTAGCCATAAATATATCTAGAAAATAATTGCTATAGATTTTATAGTAAGATTTGCTTTATGCAAATAATTATAAATTTATATAAAATAAAAAAAAGCCAGACATGAGTCTGAGCTTTTTTATTTATTTATATTTCTGAGTACATTATCTAAAATCACAGCTGTTGCGATACCAGCATTGAGAGATTCTGCTTGTCAAAATTTAGGAATAGTTATTTTTTGGGTTACAAATTTTTCTATTTCAGCTGATATTCCATGAGATTCATTTCATATAACTATATGTCCTGATAGTTCAAATTGTTTATTATGAACATTTTCTCATTCTAAAAACGCTCCATAAACTGGTAATTTTGTTTGAGATAGAAATTCTTCTAGATCACAAGCAATTACTTTCACTCTCGTAAATGATCACATAGTTGAAATAATAACTTTTGGATTATAGAGTTCAACGGTTTGCTTATTACAAATAACTTGGTTAATTCCATACCAATCAGCAATTCTTAAAATCGTTCATAAGTTTCCAGGATCATTAATCGTATCTAAAACTAAACTATATTTATTTACATCGATATTTTCAAGAGTAAATAACTTTTGTTCAACAATGGCAATTCATCAATCATTTGCAGGAAGAGTTGAAACCTTTTCTATATCTTTTTGATCACAAACTATATATTCAAAATTTTGAAGCATTTCATAATTTTTTTCTAAAAATTTTTGTGTGATATATAAAAATTTAATGGAAAAATCACTTTGTAATAATTCTTCTAAACTTTTAATCCCTTCTACGAGAAATAAATTTTCATTTTGTCTTGTTTTTTTAGCATGAAGAGCTCTAATAAATTTTTGTTTTTCTTTAGAAATCATAATTTTAATATATTTTTTATAATTTTATTTTCCCTATTTTATGCAGTTTTTTTATGAATACAAGAAAAAAGTATTTTTTTTATTGACTAATATTTTTTTTCTATATAATGCGTCTCTGTTAGGGCTCAACAACGTGGCATAAAATTACAATACCAGTTATACCGAGTCCCTGGCATTTTTCACACCTAAAGGAGGAAAAGGTGTGCTTTTAATAGGTTAAGGAGGAAAGGACAGCCTATTAAAAATAAGAAAAACCGATGCTTGCATCGGTTTTTTTAATTCTATAATTTTTTAATTAAATTTTGATATAATTCAAATCTCTCTGGTAAAATCATTCCATCTTCATGTGCTTGAATAATAGCACAATCTGGCTCAATTGTATGAGTACATTTTTTATATTTACAGAAATTATTTAGTTCTAAAAAATCTCTAAATAAATATTTTAAATTTTCACGATTTGCTTCAAATAAATTTAAATTCATGATTCCTGGAGTATCGATAACAAAACTATCATTTTTCCATTCATAGACTCTTGATGAAGTGGTAGTATGCTGACCATATCATGTTTTTTCGCTTGTATTTCATTCTTTACCAATTTCTTCTCCATAGACTTTATTGGTTAAAGAAGTCTTCCCTACTCAAGAATTTCATACAAATACCACTGTTTTTTGCGAAATAAAATCTTTTAATCTTTTTAACTCTTCATCTTCTTTATCAGTGATAAAAAAGATTGGAAGTCATAAAAGTTCAAAAATTTCGTATTCAAATGGATCTAAATCAAATAAATCTGTTTTTGTAATACATAAAATTGGTCTAATATCGTGATACTCAAATAATAATAAATATCTTTCTATCATTCCAGGATTAAATTTTGGTTGCGTTGCAGAAACAACAATAATCCCCATATCGATATTTACTGCAAATATTTGTTCTTTTTTTTCTCCAAGCGAAAGTCTATTAGCATCTCATTTTATTCTCGATAATTTATTTTTTCTTGGTTGTCTTCAAATTATTTCAAAGTCTTCTCAAATTTCTTGATAATATAAAAAATCTCCAACAACTATAAATTTTGATAATTCTTTAGGAAGTGATTTTGAAAATTTTGCTTGGATATGTTCTCTATTTTCTTGATCAAAAATATAAAATGTTTTTCCACTATGATCAGCAGTAACTCTCATTAAAAGTGCTTTTTTTCATTTTGTATTTTCTTTATATTGAGGTTCATCCCAAGGATCTACATTAAAATCTATTTTTCCAGATTCTATTTCTGATTTTTTATTTTTGTTTTGAAGTTTTTTTCTTTCTTTTTTTTCGTGCTTGTTATTATAACGAACCATAAATTTTTTTATATTTAAAAATATTTTCTATATTTTATAGAAAAAGCTATTTTTAGCAAAAAAAAGAAAACTCCTATTGAGTTTTCTTTTTTTTTACATCATCCCTGGCATCATACCTCCTCACATTCCTGGATGTGGCATTTGAGTGTTTTGAGATTGAGTTTGTGGTTTTTCTTTTCTTGTTATTGCAGCTTGAGTTGTTAAGAACATTCCAGCAAGAGAAACAGATTCTTCTAAAGCTACTCTTTCTACCTTTTTCGGATCAATAATCCCAGCATGAATCATATTAGTAAAAACATCATTTGCTGCGTCATATCCGTAAGAAATATCATTTTGTTTTAAAATTTCTTCGACTATTTCTTCTCAGTTTTTTCCAGCATTATTTGCTATTTGCATAACTGGATATCTTAATGCTTTTTTTACAATTTGTGCTCAAATATTTTGGTCTTTGTTTCCAAAATCAATATCCTCTAAAACTTTTGAAGCTTGCAATAGAGCGATTCAACCTCATGCTACGATTCATTCTTCTACGGCTGCTTGAGTTGCGTTTAGTGCATCTTCTATACGAAGCCTTTTTTCTTTTGTTTCTACTTCACTTGCTGCTGCAACTTTTATCATAGCAACTCATCCATCGAGTTTTGCAATTCTTTCCATTATTTTATCTTTGGCAAAATTTCACTCAGTAGTTTCGAGTTTATTTTTTAGATCTGCAATTCTATTTTGGATTTCAATATTTTCTCATTTTCATCCAATAATAGTAGTTTTTTCCATAGTTGAAATAAGACTTTCACATTCTCCTAGATTTTCTAGTGAAGCTTCTGATAATTTCATAGAAAGTTCATGTGTGATTATTTTTGCACCAGTGAGAATAGAAATATCTTTTAAAATTTCTTTTTTCATATCTCAAAATCCTGGATTTTTTACAGCAACTACATTAAATACTCATTTTAAGTTATTCAAAACAATAGCACTTAATGCTTCTGATTCTATATCCTCAGCTAAGATTAATAATTCTTTTTTTCCAGAAGAAACGAGTTTTTCTAAAATAGGTAAAATATCTTTTACAGCTGAGATTTTTTTATCTGTGATGAGAATACTTGGATTTTGTAATTCTGCTGTGAGTTTTTGTTCATTTGTCACCATATATGGACTGATATATCCATTGGTAAATTCCATACCTTGCGTGATTTCTACTTGCATACCAAAGGTTTGTCCTTCAGAAACACTAATCACACCATTATTTCCAACCTGTTGCATAGCTTCTGCAATAATATCTCAAACTTGAGAATCTTGTGCTGAAATAGTTGCTACTTGCGCAATTGATTCTTGAGAATCTATTTCTTGAGCATTTTCATTTAATTTTTCGATTACTTTTCTGGCAGCTAAAATCATACCATTTTTTAATTCAACAGCATTTATTCCCGATTGGATTTGAGATAATCATTCTTTTGCAAATGCGTGAGTTAAAACCGTTGCAGTGGTAGTTCCATCTCAGGCAAGTGAATTTGTTCTATCTGCTGCATCAATAATTAACTGTGCTCACATATCTTCAAATTTATCTTCGAGTTCTATTTCTTTTGCAATAGTAACTCAATCGTTTGTGATAAGAGGTACTCAATATTCTTTTTCTAAGATTACATTTCTCCCTTTTGGTCACATTGTGACACTGACTGTATCATTAACAACTTGCATTCATTGTAACATTAATTCTCTGGCATCTTCTCCAAATTTGATAATTTTTGACATAATATTTTTTTAATAAATACCACCCCTAACCCCTCCTTCAAAAGGAGGGGAATTTTAGAGTGATGAAATAAATTTTTTTAATTTTTCTAATGTGATATCGATATTTTCTAAAATTTCATTATTCGTGAAACGTATTTCTGTAATTCAATAAGAATATAAAAATTGAGTTCTTAATTTATCATAATCTTTAGTCAAATTATGTATTTCCCCATCAAGTTCAATCGAAATTTTCAATTTTGGACAATAAAAGTCTAAAATATATCTATCAATTGAATGTTGTCTTCTAAATTTTAATCCTTCAAATTGACTTTTTTGTAAATATTTCCATAGAAATAATTCTGCTTTTGTAGAATTATTTCTTAATTTTTTTCGCGTAACCTTTAATGCACTTTTATTATTAATGTACATATAAAATTATAAATAAATTATTTCCCCCTCCTTAATAAGGAGGGGTTAGGGGTGGTTTAATAATTCCCCTTAATCTTCTACAACTGCTAAAATATATTCTTGTGCTACGATTTTATATTCTTGATCGTCGTGTTTCACTTCGTCTCAGGCATATTGCCCGCATAAAACTTTTTGTCAGATTTTTATATTCATTTTAGTTTTTTCATTTCCTGGTCAAACCGCAACAACTTCGTAAATAAATGGTCTTTGTTGTTTATTTGATTCTGGTATAAATATACCAGAATCTGTTTGACTTTGAGACTCTAATCATTTCAATACAACTCTATCTGCTAGTGGTTTAATTTTCATATAGAAAAAATTATTAAATATTTATAAAGTATTATAGTATACAACGCAAAATATCAAAAGTTTTCCAAAAAAAAAGTCTGGACATTTACTCCAGACTCAATTTAAAAAATAATTTCTACATAAAAAATATTATTTTTTGAAGATATTTTCATTTCATATCAAAGTACTTTTAATATTTCAGCAATCATTGGAAGTCATAAACCATTTCAGCCATTTTGCTTGTAGGTGCGTGAATAATTTTTTTCTAAAATTTTTTCTATTTCAGTTTCATCTAATGTCACAAAAATATTATTCTTAAATAGTAATTTTTCTTTTGTGATATATATTTCTAATTTTTTATCTATTGAATACTTTACTGCATTTTCAACTAAATTTTTAATCACTCGAGAAAATAAAACTTCATCCGTGGAAATGCTCATATTAAATTCTGCATTAATAATATTTATAGATTTTTTAATATTTTCGTCTAAAAAATAAATATTTTTTTTGATAAAATTTTCAAGATTAATATCTGATTTATTTGAAATTTGAATTGATTCAGAAAACTCTAATAAACCGTTGATAATTCCCGTCATATTTTTTAATTGAAGTTTTGATTTTTCGATATTTTCTGGAGAATATTCATATTTTAAAATATCTAAATTAGAACTCATTATAGAAATCGGAGTTTTTAATTCATGTGCTAAATAATGATTATAATCTTTGAGTTTTTTATTGTATTTTTCTATATGTTCTAAATATTTTTTTACGAAAAAATAGACTATAAAATAAATTCAAAATAACATAAAAAATGTTTTTGTGAAAATATAGATATAAAAATATTCTACAGATTTTCAAAAAATTATTTTTTGTTCGAATAACTTAAAAAATAAATCTTTTATACTCACAGAATCTGAAAATATAAATAAAAATATTATTCCAAAAATAACAAAAAATAAAAATATAACTCAGGTGATTTGTAGTGAAATTTTATGTTTAAAATTCATAATATATATAATTATTTATATTTTTATACTTCCAAGATTTTCAGGAAAATTATTCCTCGATTATATATCAGATTCATTTTACTGTTTTTATAAAATCTTTTCCAAGTTTTTTACGAATTGAGTAAATATGAGATTCTAAAGTTGTAGAATTAAATTCTAAATTTTCTTCTTGTTCTCACCAAACGTATTCCATGAGTTTTGCTTTATTTTGAGGATATCAAATATTTTTCATTAAAAATTCTATAATCAAATAGAGTTTATTTGAAAAAATAATTTCATTATTTTCAAAATATACTTTTTTCTTTGTAAAATTTATTTCAACATTTTTATGTATTTTTTTTGTATCGATTTTTATTTCTCCACGTTTTAAAATACTTCTCAAACGCATTACTAATTCTTCTACTTCAAACGGTTTTGTGAGATAATCATCCACTCAAAGTTCAAACATTTCTATTTTATCAGCTAGCATTCCATCAGAAGTCAAAGCAATTGTAGGAATATTTATATTGTTTTGTGAAAGTTTTTGTAATAATTCTTTTCCATTTAAAACAGGCATATTTACATCTAAAATCATTGCATCATATTTTGACGAGCAAATTTTTTCAAAAGCAATTTGTCCATTTGCTGCAGATTCTGGGACAAATTGAAATTTTTTTAAGAGAAATTCTAAATTTTCTCTCAGCAACAAATTATCTTCAACTATAAGTATTTTCATATATTTTTGTTTAAAAATATTTTATTTATTTAAAATAAATTTTATGACAGATTTTAAAATCTAGTTGAAAAATATTTCACTAAAAATATTTCTAAATTTCAAGTTGATTTCAATATTTTTGTTATATTTATTGTGTAATTTGTATATTTTGTACAAATACTTTTATATTTTTATCATTATACATATGAAAAATATTTTCTCAATGTTGAGTTTTGAAAAACTCACGTGTGAAATCAAAAAAGTAATTACTCGTTTCCCTGTTGCTTCAATCGCAGCTTTGATTGTGAGTATTATATTTTTTAGTTTCCTTCATGGTAGCTTCTCTCAAATAACAGAAGAAAACATGGTTCGTGGTATTTTTAGTGCGGTAACTTTATTTTTCTTTTCGATTTGATTTACTTTGTATTGAGAATCAATTCAAGCTTCAAAGGCAAAATGTCTTGGACTACAAATTTGAGCACTTATTTATTCAAGTTTATATTTTGTATTTTTTCAACAAACTGGAATAAATGATATTGAAGAAATTGTCTTTTTCTTTTTATCTCTCACGGGAATAATTTGAATGTTATATTTCGCTCCATATATTAAAAATATTTTACAATCAAACGGAAAACAATCTGTATATTATACCTATTTTTATAGTTTGAGTGTGGTATTTTTACTCAGTTTTATCTTTGGTGGAATTTTGATGACTTTATGATTTATCGGAATAACTGCTGTACATACACTGTTTGAATTAAATGGATATTTTAATAGTGAAATTTATGGAGATTGGGCGATAATAGCTGGAAGTATTATTACTCCAGTTTTTGCTATGAGTCTGATTCCAACTAAAAAAGATTTTACCAATAATTATTTTAATGAAAATGCGTTTTTCTCATTTTTAGTAAAATATATTGCTATTCCATTTATATATATTTATTTCATTATTTTATACGCATATTCAGCAAAAGTTCTTTCAAATTTCGGTGATTGGCCAAAAGGTGAAGTCAGCTGGATGGTAATTGCTTTTTCTATTTTTGGGTACATTACTTATGTTTTTTCATATATTTTTGAAGAAAAAAATAAATATATTTGAGTTTTTAGAAAATATTTTCCCTACGTAGTAATTCCTCAAATATTTATGCTTTTTTATGCAATATATTTAAGAATTTCACAATATGACCTGACTATAAATAGATATTTTGTCGTGATATTTGGTTTATGGTTATTAGGTATTTCTATATATTATGCAGTGAGTAAAAAGAAATATTTAGCTCATTTATTTACCAGTTTAACGCTATTAACTATTGTAGTTTCTATTTGACCTTGGGGAGTTTATTCACTACCAGAATCAAGACAGTACGATAGATTAGTTCAAAATTTACAAGAAGCTAATATTTTACAGGAAAATGGAAAAATAATTCCTCTGCAAAATAAAAATGAAATTTCACAAGAACTTTCAAAAAATATTTATAGTGGAATTGATTATTTATGTGATTTTGATAATTGTGAAAAAATAAAAGAATTATTTCCAGAAATTTATCAAAAAACTCTTTGAGAACATCTTAGTCAACAAGAACAAAATAAAAAAAATAATCCTGATTATAAATACAATAATCCTGAACCAAATTCTTGGAATATTGT
>CBFHLZ010000020.1:0-17629 GCA_965656795.1 Patescibacteria group bacterium | reverse complement strand
AGTATAAAAATTAGCATTGATTTTACATCGTGCTATTTTTTTTCGTCAATTTAGAAAATATCTTCTTATAACAAAAAATGAACTTTAATCGTAAAAAAACGAGAAAATTACTCTTTCAAAGACTATACGCTATAGCTTTTGGAAGTAAAGATAATCAAGAATTTGAAGAATCTTTTTATGAATGAGTATTTGAATTTAATATCGATAAAACATATTATAATGAAATGTTAGATATTATTATGAAAAATGAATCATTTTTTATACAAATCGTGGAAAAATATTCTCCAAGATTTGATCCACAAAATATGAATATTATGTATATTTTACCGATGTATATTGGTTTAGCTGAAATGTTTTACCTTACAGAAGAAATTCCAGGAAAAGTTTCGATTAATGAATCTGTTGAAGTTGCAAAAGCATTCTGAGATGATTCTGCAAAAAAAATTGTAAATGGAGTTTTAAATAGTGTTTATAAAGATTTTGAATCTTTAAAAGATTTAGCTAAAAATCCAGACAACACAAATACATATTCTATTTTAAAAAAATCTCTTTAATTAGAGATTTTTTCTTTACTTTTTTTCTAAAAAAAGTAATCTTATGACATATTTTTATTATTAATTTCAAGACCTTTGGTAGTTACACAAAAAGCTGTAAATAATACACTTATTCAAGATAAGATATCTAAATTATTAGATGTTTTAGATATAAAATATAATAATATTTCTCATTATGTATTAGCATTTATTCATAGATCTATTGTGAATGAAAAACCTGATTTTGCACCAGAACATAATGAAAGATTAGAATTTTTATGAGATGCTGTTTTAGAACTTGCTATTACAAGAAATTTATACTTAGACTTTCCAGATAAGCCTGAGGGAGAATTGACTGATATTAGAAGTGCTTTAGTAAGGGGAACGAATTTAGCACTCGTAGCAAAAGCAAACGGATTACCAGAATTTTTACTATTAGGTAAATGAGAAGAATTATCAGGGTGAAGAACAAATGACTATTTATTAGCAAATGTTGTTGAAGCACTTTTATGAGCTATTTATTTAGACTTATGAATGGATGTTGCATCAGATTTTGTTAATAAGTATATTTATACAACTCTAGATGATATTCTAAAAAATAATAAAACGAAAGATCATAAAACAATTATTCAGGAATATGCACAAGCTGAATATGAAATAACTCCTACCTATAAAATACTTGATGAGCATGGTCCTGATCATAATAAGACATTTGAAGTTTGAGTATTCTTAAATGAAAAAATGATTTGAACTGGGGTTTGATCAAGTAAGAAAAAAGCACAAGAAGCTGCTGCAGAGCAATGATTTACAACAATAAATAAAGTATAATGTACATTTTAAACGCACTCTATATACTCTTAGAAATTATGCAATACATCATTTTTGCTGATGTAATTCTTTCATGGTTAAGATTATTTTGATTAAATCTTCGTCCAAAGTTTTTAGCTGATATAATAGACCCACTTTACTGATTTGTTAAAAAATATTTACCAACATCGATTTGACCTTTAGAATTTACGCCTATAGTTATTTTAATGATAATATTTTTCCTTATTGGAGCTATAAACATGGTATTTCCATGAAGTTATGAAGCCTATAAAGCATATTTTTAATTATAATAACTTAATGAGATGATAAAAAGAAACGTAGACTATAAGCTTTTTTTTGCAGCCTTAGCGCTGATTATATTCTGAATGATAATGATTTCATCTGTTTCAGTATTTTCATCATTTAGAGTAACTTCATGACAAGTAGCAAACTGATATATAACTGAAGCATATAATCACTTTTATGTTATTAGAAATATTGCACATGTAGTTATATGATTAACTATGGTAGCTCTTTTTTCAAAAATTCGTTATAATTTCTTTGAGAAATTTGCAAATTATTTTTTTGGATTAGCTATTTGATTGTTATTTGTAGTATTGATTTTATGAAGTGTATTTTGATGAGCAAAGTGATGGATTGATATACCTTGACTACCATTTTTAATACAGCCAACAGAATTTATGAAACTCTCGCTGATAGTAATGTTAGCTGCTGTATTTAAAAAATATAAATGATATTTAAAAAGTTTAGAATATTGATATTTGCCTTACATTTGAATCATTTGACTGATTGTATTACTAGTTTGATTACAGCCTGATTTCTGAACTATTTTAGTAGTAGTACCTGTGTCGGCTATAATGTTTTATGTAGCATGATGAAATATTAAACATTTATGAATTACAGCAATATTATGATTTTTACTAATTTTCACAGTATATTTTACATGAGATTATGATAAAGAAACAGGGAAGACTACTAAATGATTATGATACATTACACAAAGATTAGATACGTTTTTGTGAGATAATGAAGATTTATTTACAAAAGCAGCTTATAAAGATGAAAGAAAAGATCAAATCAGACAAGCGTTAATCACTATATGAAGTGGTTGATTCACTTGATTATGATTTGGGCAATCTATTCAAAAATACTGATATTTACCAGAAGTACAGTGAGATTTTATTTTCTCAGTAATTATAGAAGAGTTATGATTCTTATGATGACTAACACTTATGTTAATTTATATGTATATCTGATATAGAGCCTTATATATTTCTAGACATTCAAAAGATTTATTTTGAAAATATTTTGCTCTAGGTTTTGCTTCGCGGATATTGTTTCAAGCATTTGTAAATATAGGTGTAAATTTAAATATAATGCCTCTAACCGGTATTACTCTTCCACTGGTTAGTTATGGATGAAGTTCTTTATTATCAATATTGATGTGACTTGGAATATTATTAAATATTTCACGTTTCATTGAAGATAAACCCAAATATTCACGTTTATCGAGAAAAAAATTAATGTTTTAAAGTACAAAAATGGATAAAACAACTCCAGCAATGCAACAATTTTATGATTTAAAAAAACAAGTAGATGATTGTCTCTTGTTTTTTCGTATGTGAGATTTTTATGAATTATTTTGAGAAGATGCTCATATTGCCCACAGGGTACTATGAATCAGTGTAACTTCAAGAAATAAAAATGCTGTCGAACCTATACCTCTAGCTGGAATACCATATCACGCAAAGTCAAAATATTTGCCGATGTTAATTTCAGCTGGATATAAAGTTGCCATTGCTGAACAAGTTTCAGATCCAAAACTTAAATGAATCGTAAAAAGAGAAATTGTCAGAATTATCACACCTGCAACTTTAGAACTAGAATGAGAAGAATATTCACAAGTGGAAAATACTAATATTCTCCTTTCAATTACAAAAGAAAATGATATTTATTGAATGAGTTTTTTAGAAATGAATTCTAATAAATGGTATACTTGTGAATTTAAAACTTTTGAATCATTAAAAAATGAATTATATAAAATTTCTCCAAAAGAAGTTATTTTAGATAAAAAATTATTTTGAGATAATGAAATCAAAGAAGTATTAGAAAAAAAGTTTTGATTAAATATTTATTATTTTTCATCACAAAATAATGCTCAAAAATCTCTCCAAAATCATTTTTGAGTAAAAAACTTGGATGGTTTTTGATTACAAAATAAAAAAATTGCAATTTTTGCTGCAAATTTATTGTTAGAATATCTCTCTCATAATCAAAAAGAGGATTTAGGTTTTTTACAATCTCTCAGTTATATGAATTTTGATTCATTTATGAATTTAGATGATTCTACAATTTTCAGCTTAGATTTAATATATAATCTATCAACTAAATCATCTTCTGTTTGAACTTTATTATGAGTACTAAATAAATCTAAAACAGCTGCTTGAAATAGATTTTTGCGTGAACAAATCATTAAACCTTTACAAAGTATTGAAGAAATAAAAACTCGTCATAATTATATTCAAGAATTTTATGATGATAAAATTTTACTTGATGAAATCAGACAAAATTTAGTTTTTGTTGCAGATATCGATTCTATTTTAAATAGAATCGCATTAAATAGAACAAATCCTAGAGATTTATTAAATCTTAAAAAATCTCTAGAAAGTGTAGTAGAGGTAATTAATATTATCGAACAAAAGGGAAGTCAAAAGCTTAAAAATATTATTAAACAATAGTTATGATTTATCATTTTACATGAAATTCTCGTTATTTAGTTATGAATCAAGTTAATACTTGGAAAACAAAATTTATAGAAAAATACTGAGAATTTAATTTAGTAAATATTACAAATTTGTGAGATGTTGATAATAATTTTTTAGTAGAAAATATTACAGCATT
The DNA here is from genome assembly GCA_965656795.1 of Patescibacteria group bacterium. Classification (GTDB taxonomy): domain Bacteria; phylum Patescibacteriota; class Gracilibacteria; order BD1-5; family UBA6164; genus CAJXJP01. Next base: position 13,367 of record CBFHLZ010000020.1, on the reverse strand, counting down.
AAGTTTTTTTCAGGAGAAAAAATTAATTTTAGTAGAATGTGATCTGGCTTCTAAAGATACAAAAATTTCAGAAAAAATTGATTTTATAGTAAAAATTTCTAAAAATCTACCAGAAGAAAATATTTTATTATTTTATTCTGTTTCACCAGATAAGCGTTCTAAACAATTTAAAGCAATTAATTCAATAAGTGATACAAAGGAATTCTCAAGTAAAGATTCAAATGATACGTTTCAAATCATTAAATCGAGATATCAAGATAAAATAACAGATAATGCTTTAAATTTATTAATACGTTATAAATCCAATAATATTGAAAAAGTAAGTAGTGAAATTCATAAACTTAATATACTTTTTGATAGTATTGACGAAAAAATTATTAAAGAACATATTTTTCCAGAGTTAGAGGAAAATATTTTTCAATTTATTGATGATATTTTAAATAAAAACTTTATTTCTGCGAGACTAAAAATGAATTTTATCCTTCAAGACACAAACATATATTCGCTTTATAATTGACTCATAGCAAATTTAAGAACGAATATTTATATCTTAAAGTTAAAATCACTCAAACTAAATCAAAATGATATTGGAAATTTATTAAACTTATGAAATAAAAAATTTCTTATAAATAAAAATATAAATATTTCTCCAAAAATATTTAAAAATATGTATATAGATTTAGTTTGACTTGATAAAAAAATGAAGTCTGGAAAACTTATTTGAACTGAAGAAAAAGATTTTAAATCAGAATTAGAAAGTATTTTATTAAAATATTTATCTCAATAAAAAAAACTACAAAATATTATTTTTTGTAGTTTTTTTGTAATTTAAAATTAGTCATTTAATGCTTCGTAAACACTTCCTGAAATTTTAATATTTGGATTTAAAGTTTTAGATCCAACAGCCCATTTAGCTGGACAAGCAGTTCCTGGATTTTCTCTCATAAATTGTAAAGCTTCAACTTTTCTTACTAATTCATCTGAATTTCTCCCTAAAGGACCTGAAGTTACTTCGATTCCTCTACATACTCCATCTGGATCGATAATAAATGTACCTCTTCCTGCAATACCAGTTTCTTCATCTAAAATATTATATAATTCAGATAATTCTAATGCATGGTCAGCTAGCATTTTATATTTGAAGTTTTCCATTAATTTTTCTGATTTAGTCCATGCTCTATGAGAAAAAACTGTATCAGTAGATGCTGCTAATACTTCAACACCCATAGAATCAAATTTTTCTTTAGCATCAGCCATATCTTTTAATTCAGTAGGACAAACAAAAGTAAAATCAGCTGGGTAGAAAAATACTACGTGCCATTTACCAGCTAGATCTTCAGAAGACATTTTAGAATCTGTATCAGTTTCTGGATCGTAATAAGGTAATTCCCAAGCAGGAGCTGTAGTATCTATTTTAACTTGTTGTGGTAATTCAAAATTTTCCATAATATTTTTTATTAAATATAAATTATTTTTTAATGCACATATCTTATGTACAAACATAGGTTATAGATAATTACATGAAAGTCAAATTAAAATGAGAATAATTCTCATTTTAATTTGACTTTTTAATTTTTTCAATATTATATAGTTATATTAACACTATTTTTCCTCCAATGAAAACTCATTATTATACTCAAGATATAATCGATATTTGTACTGATAAACATCTCACTGTAGATGAAATATTTATTTTCCTTCAAAATAAATATCCAGAAATAGGGAAATCATCAGTATACAGAAATGTAGAACAAATGAGTGAAGTATGAAAACTCAAAAAAGTTGTTTGAATTTGAAAAAAAGCATATTTCGAAGCAAATATTTGAAATCATATCCATTTAATCGATCAAAATACTGGAGATATAATTGATTTACCAATAGAGGCAATTGATATAAAAAAACTACCAGAAAACTTTCAATTAGATAATATTGATGTGAAAATATTTTGAAATTTTCACTAGAACAATAAAAAAAAGAGATTTTAAAATCTCTTTTTTTTATTGTTCTAGTATACGTAGTCTAATATTTTTATTTACTTTATTAAATCATTGATCAATTGCTTCAACACGAATAGTATGGAGTCATAAATCTAAATCTTTAGAATTTATTTCAGCTACAAATTCAGGTCATTTTAATCAAATTAAATACGTTTTATCATCTATATAGACATTTACAGTTCTAATAGGTGATCTATCTTTTACTATTCATCTTAAATTAAATGATGTTCATTTGTATAATGTTATCATTCATGAAGATGGATTTGTAATAGTCATTTCAGGGGTAATCTTATCTTTTCAGACCACATAAATACTTGTAGAATTTTCTTCTGAATAATATTGATTATCAATTACTCTAACATTAAAATTTACTTGTGAATTTTCATATTCTAAAGGTAAATTTATCATTTCTTGTAACGTTCAAGTAAATCTTCATCCTATATCAAACTCATGAATAACATTGCTGTTAATTAATATTTCAATTTTATTAATAGGATTACTACTGTTATATGTTATTGAAATATTATTTAATCAAACAGTAAACAAATCTCATTTATTTGTAGTCGAAGAAATATTTATATCTGATGGTATTGATGATCTTTCACATTCTTTATCAGATACTTTTGTAACAAGGTTTTCAATATTTCAATATATTTCAGACGCTTTTCATGATTTTGCCCATTCTAGTACTGGATTTTGCCAAGCTGGATTATTTGGGTTTAGTGAATTAAATTCAACTAATGTCACATCTTTTATAGCAGCCTGGGGTGTTCTTGAAGTAATCTTACCATAACACAAAGCATCAACTTGAATAGTTTCAAAACTTCTATCATATGCTGTTGGTGTAGTAAGAAATAATGAATCTGTAGTAAAGTTTTGACTTGCTCAATCACTTGGTAATAATCATGACACAGAAGATATCTTTAAATTTTTAATATCTGCTGGCTGTGACCAATTTAAAACTTTTTTTCAATCATGAACACTTTCCATAACTTTTTTGAATATTGGTCAAGCTCATTCAAGTCAACTTCATCTAAAGTTTAACTTTTCACCATCTGTATTTCAAGCCCAAGCGACAGTAGTATAATTTGGTGTGTATCAAACAGTCCATAAATTTGCAGGGTAGATTACATCTCTTCAATTTTCTATAAATTGTTTCGTTGAAGTACCAGTTTTAGCTGCAACCTTTCTATTATTTAATGCTAAATATGTATTCCAAAATGTAGGTCTGGTAGAAGTATCACTTAACACTGAATTCATTAAATATGCTTGAGCTTTTGACATTATTTGCTTTCAAATACTCTCAATATTTTCATTATTTTGAACTTCATTTCATTGATTATCAATAATTTTGAGAATAGGAGTGAATTCCTTTAATTGTCCATTATTTGCATAAACAGAATAGGCTCTCGCTAATTCAAATGGAGTCATTTCTCACGTACCTAAGGCTAGAGGTGCACCATATTGTCATTTTTCATTTAATGATTCAACTCAAAGAGTTTTCATAAAATTCACAATTGGTTTTTCTCAACCCGCTAGATAATACATTTTAATCGCAGGTATATTTCTACTTTCATTTAATGCAGTAGAAAAATTCATTTTTCATCTGTATTTTCCATCAAAATTTTGAAGAGTATAATTTGGAAATTTTGTATCTACATCATAAATTGGTGTTTTAGAACCAATAGCATTTTTATATGTAGCAACAGAATACACAAATGGTTTAAATGTAGAACCTGGTTGTAACAATGACGTTGTAATATTTACTTTTCATTTATTTTCTTCATCAAAATAATCTGAAGATCAAACCATAACAATTATTTGACCACTTTGATTATCAAGCGTAAGAACTGATGCATTTTTTGCATTATATTTTTGAGTATTTAATTTTGTTTGTTCAGCTACTATTTTTTCAGCTTTTTCTTGCAAATTATAATCTAGAGTAGTATAGATTTGTAAACCTCATCTACTAACTACTTCCGCGCCATACAACTCTTCTAAATATTCTTTTACATAAAATACGAAATGTGGAGCTTTTATGTTTTCTTTAGACTTATTAAATTTATATCCAAAAGAATCTACAACGGCTTGTTTATATTCATCAAATGTAATATATCCATCTTCTAACATTCTCCCTAGTATGAAATCTTTTCTTCATGTTTGGTATTCTACTATATTTCCATCAATTTCTAGTTGAATAGAATTGAGTAATGACATTAGATCTGAATAATTTTTATTTGAACATCATTGAGCATCTATTCTTACATTATTTTTAAATTTAGAATCATCTAAATTACATAATAAAATATTATCACTTTGCTCAAAACTACGACCTTTTATATCAAGTATAAAATCTCATAAAGCAGTAACTAGCTCTAGATTTTCTTCTTTTTGTCATGCTGTTAGTATTTGAATTTCATTTTCAACTTCACCATTTGGATAAATCAGAGGATATCACACTAATCTATCAGGATAATTGTATGGAGATAGTCCTGTTGGAGTCTTTGGAAGAGATGCTAACATAGAAGACTCTAAAATAGTTAGGTCTTTTGCTGATGTATCAAAAAATGTTTTTGCAGCTTGCTCTATACCAAATGCATTACTTCAAAATTCAATTTTATTTAAATACAATTCTAGAATTTTTTCTTTTTTTACTCAGTTAGTTAATTGAATTGCTAAATATATTTCTTTTATTTTTCTTTCAATAGTAGTTTCATTTGAAATAATTGTATTTCTAATGAGTTGTTGAGTTAAAGTGGAAGTTCATTCAGGTCTTTCTGTAATACCTGTTACATAATATAATGCAGCTCTAGAAATACCAATCAAATCTATTCATGGATTATCCCAAAAACGTTTATCTTCTCAAGCGACTAATGCATTAATCATATTAGTATTGATTTGATCAAACTCAATATATGTTCTTTTTTCATCAAAAAATTTATACAATTCTACTCAATTTCTATCATAAATTGTCGAAGCTTCTGCAAATTCATAACTTTGTAGTTCGTCAACTGAAGGGAGATCTTTTATATATTTATTATATAAAACGATTCAAGCTACAAATGAAATTGCTATAAATATCAAAAAGAGATAAATTGCAATCCTTAATGCATATTTACCAGGATTTTTTTTAAATTTTGATAATTTTTTTCTTGTATAATTTCTTTTAATAGTTCTATTTTTTACTCATGAGTTTCTTGTAGGTCTTTTTTTAGAAACTGTATTTTGAGGTTTAGTAGGAGAACTTTTTTTAATAGGTTTTTTTTCAAACATGAAAATGTATTAATATTAAAACGTAAATATATTTTGATTTGATTGGTTATAATCATTTCAAATAATTATTTCTATACGCGTTTCTGGATTATTAGAGTACTTTGGAGAATCAATTTTTATAAATTCTCATTCGAAAAATGTTTTTAATAATTTTATTGTCGAAGAGTTTTCATCTAGAGAATTAAAATAAATAACAGATTTCTCATATGCTACAGGTGTATTTCAAATTGAGTTATACTTTGGAATATTAAATCAGTAAGAGACCATATCGTTACTCAATACTCCTGCTAAATTTGGTATTCTGGTTGAATTAAAAATATTTACTTGAGCATTTTCAATAAAAAATTCTTGTCTATTAAATATAATTTGAGTATATTTTTTAAAATCATCATACGCAGACAATTTAGTAATATCTGTTCCATATAATAATAATACTGATAGACCATTAAATAAAGCCCTCTCTGGAATATATAAAAATCCTCATTTTTCACAGGTATTACTTCCGTAAAAGCATGAATCATTTACATTGTAAGATAACATTTTTAATTGATCCAAATCTTTGAGTATTGGATAAAAATCTAGCATATCAGAAATTCAAATATCTGTAGAAACATATGATGTATAAATATCATAAAATTCTTTAATTTTCTTAGGCGAAGTTATATAATCAGCTTCAAAAACTTTTCTTTTTATAGCTTCAATCACTTGTTGTTGTCTTAAACTTCTGTCAAAATCACTTGTTGAGTGTCTACTTCTAGCATATTGTAAAGCTCTTTCACCTGTCATATTCCACGTTCATTTCCTAAATACTAGCGTTTTATATCACCAGTTATTATCAGGATATTGATCATCTGAAAAATTTTCTGGTATTTGAATTTCAACTCAACCTAACGCATCGATTACTTTCGTAAATCATGAAAAATCTACATCTATATAATGATCTATTTTTTCACCAGTAAGCTCTGTTATTTTTTCTCATAACATTAGCATTGCTGAATCTCTTGTTTGATCTTTTTGATAATAATATGTAGAAAATAAACCGTTAAGTTTTCATTGACTATATTGATTATACTCAACATATAAATCTCTAGGAAGAGATAACATAGATATAAGCTTCTTATGCCTATCTAAACTCGCTAATATAATTGTATCAGTTAATTCAGGAGCATCATTTTGCGCTCATCATCTTCAAACTAATAATATATTTATTTTATTTTTTTCTAGCTTTGTGATTATTTCTTGTTTTTTTTCTTCGTCATCGATTTTTTCAATTTCTTCAGGTGTTAATTGGATTTCTTCAGCTGTTAATTCACTAGAAGTAATATCAAACTCTAAAACTGAAATATTTTTCACAACTATTATTCAAAGTATAAATACAAAACATACTCAAATTATTCAGAAAAATTTACCAAATACTTTTTGTTGTTTTTTGTGAGATAGTTTTTTAATACTTTGTTTTTTAAAAGACATTAATTTTATATTTAAATTTAAATTTTTTTACTGAGATACTTTATTGAAAAATACTAATTTTACAAACTAAAAATCTACAAAGTTTCATATAACAAATAAAAATTATTTTATTCATTTTTAAATACTATTTATTTGTAATTATTTATTTGAAATTCACTTGAATATTTTCAATCAAATAAAAAATATTATTCATGAAATTGCTCAAAATAAATGTCATAATAAACTGATACCTGGAGTAAATCATATAAATATATTTATCATAATCGCTAATATCCCTCATTTGTATTGATTGTTACTTTGAGAATATAGCTCAAAAGTATAATAACTTAATAATCATAATGCAAATCAACTCATTCAAATAGTGATTCATTTTGATAAAAATAGTAAACATATTCAAATAAATATACTAGAGAATGTAAAAAATAAAGTAAGAAGTTTCTCTCAAATTATTCTAGAAACATAATTTCAAAATATAAATACAAATATTCCATTAAATATTAAGTGAAAAAAATCTCAATGAATAAATTGTGAACTAAAAAATTGGATAAAAGTAAATAAATATTCTCATTGTATTAAATAATAATTACTCATTCAAAAACTTAAAATTAATTCTGGCCGAATTTGAGTCGAAAGAGTAGCTAAAATACTTATTGAAATTAAAAAGAATATCACTTTTGAATTATTTTGATGCATTTTTTGAAAAATAAATATAAAATAGTAATCCAAATAAAATCATTGGAATTGTAAGTAATGTTCACATTGAAAAACTTCAAATTATTAAACCTAAATGATTATCAGGTTGCCTAAAGAAAAATTCTACAATTAATCTAAAAATTCAATAGAAAATTAAAAATAAACTTGCAACTTGTCAGTCGAATTTTTTATTTTTATAAACATAACATAATATAATATATAAAATTATTCATTCTAATAATGCCTCCAATAATGGTGAAGGGAAATATACTGTTCAATTTTTTTCTACACCGAACCATCAATTATATCCACTATATCATAGTAGTTCTTTATTGAAGTAATTACCAATACGTCATAAAAATAACCCGATAGGTAGTATTGAAGTTAACTCATCAGAAACTCTTAAAAATTTAAGGTTATTTTTATATGAAAACAGTAGCATAGCTATTATTACTCAAATAACTCATCAATGGAAACTCATACCTCATTCCCATACAAAAATTATTTTTTGCAAATTTTGTAAATAATAATCTAGATTATAAAATAATACGTATCAGATTCTACCTCAAAGAATTACTCAGAAAAATATATACATAAAAAAATTATCGAGTTGATTTCTTGTAAATATATTTCTTTTTTTTAATATATATAAACCTATCATGAATGATAATGCATACATTAATCAGTATACATTAATTGTGAATCAAAACAATTCCATATGTTATTTTTATGTTTTAAAATAAGGATTAAATTACTATTTAAAAAATGTTTTATAAAATAATTTCATAATTTTGCAATAATGCATTTGACATTTTAATTAAAATATGTCATAATGCTTTTACAAGTGAAATTATTGGATTTAAAAATTACCGAGAAGTAATCTTTTTTAAATAAAATTATATACCATAGTATATTGAGTTTAAAAGAAAAGGAAACTACTTTTTGTACAATTATTATAAAAAAAGTTATTATGAATAAAAATTTAGCAAAAAAAGTGATTGCCATATCTCTTATTTGAGCATTTACGGTTAGTAATATGCTTAGTTGAGTGGATTATGCTGATGCTTCAGATGATAAAATAGTCTACCCTTTAAAAGAAATATCTAAATTGGAGTGTAGATTTCAGGACTTTGACAACTTAAGTAGTAATTGTAAACAATCACTGCCGGTTTTAAATACAAAAAATTACAAAAAATACGCAAAACTCAATGATTGATATAATGAGTTTACAAGATTATATACAGTTTTATGGTGATCAAGTTATAAATATGGTTGGGATATGTGACATGGATGACATATTGGTACTGATATAGCTACAGCTAAATGAACACCAATTTATTCAATTGCCAATGGGAAAGTGATACATGCTAAAACTGACCCTGCATTATGAAAGATGGTTTCAGTGGAACATTATATTAATGGTAAAAAAGTAGTATCTAGTTATGCTCATATGTCTAAAATAACTGCTTCTAAAGGAGATAGAGTAAAGGCATGAGAAAAAATCTGAGAAGTTTGATCTACATGAAATTCAACATGAAATCATTTACATATCCAAATAGATTTAGCAGCACCATTTTATCCATATTATTATAACTATAACGCTTGCCCGTATAGTTATTATACGATTTCTGAAACTGGAAAATGTTTTTGAGAATTAGAAAAACATTCAATTGACCCATTATTATTTTTAGAAACTAACGGGGCTGTTTTAGATGAATATAAGGTTACATCTACTACAACTAATAATCCTTCTACAGATAATAGTGTATCAAGAGATGATTTTAGTATTTTTACAAAAACAGTATATATCTGATATTCAAAAAATGATATCAAAAAAGTTCAAGAAATATTTAAAGATTTAGGGTATTATAATGGAACTATTTCAGGTAATTATGAAGATGTACTAGATGAAGTAATTGCATATCAAATCGATAAATGAATAATTGCAAATAAAAATTCATATGGTGCAGGTTGGTTTGGTCCAGGTACTAGAGCTCAAGCAAAAGTAGATTATAATAAATATATTGCAGGGAACTGAAACACGAATATAACTGATAATGACACAGTAGTAATCATTACTGACAAACCAAAAACAGAAAAAATTGAAAAAGAAACTCTTATGACAAGAGAGGAAATAGAAGCAAGAGAAGTAGAAGAATTTCTTAAAGATTATAATGTAGAATTGAATTTCAAAGAAGCATGATGAAACGTAAAAGTTTGAAAAACTGTTGAACTAAATTTAAAGATAACAGATAAAAAATGAAGACCATTTAGATGAAATATGCCTGGATGAATGACATTTGTAACTGATAATTCAACTGTTCAAATATTCCCAGAAAAACTATTTTACTTCACGGACTGAAAAAGAGATATTTTCATTAAGTGACTAAAGCCTTGAAATATAACTATATCTGTAAAAGTTGGTTGAGTTACAGTAAAAAGAATACCAATAAAAGTTTATGAAGATGGGAAAATTATCCTTCCTAAAGATGCAGTAATAGTAGCAGATAAGTCTCCAATAGTTGGGGAAGTTAATAATTGAGTTGTTATTTTTAATGACAACTCATGAGCTAAATTACTTAATTTAGAATACTGATCTACATATAAATTAGAAACAGGAGATGGGATAAAAGTTTGTTTAAAAAACTGAAGAATAGATGACTTATCAAAAATTATAAAATTACCTTGTGATGATAAAGATTATAAAAAAGATGTAGTATTTTCTTATAAAGATACTGTAGATTGAGTAGTAGTATTTGACTATAAAGCTTTAAATAATACAAATACATTAAAAGTAATTAATACTCAAAACAATCAATTACTCGCTTCTGCGAATATAACAACTAAAGGTCCATTAGATGTTGATAAATCCGATGTTTATATGAATGAAATTATGCATTTATTATCTAAAGGAGTTATCTGATGAATAAATAAATGATACTTTTTAGATGATAGAGATATTACTAAAATTGATTCACTTACATGGATTCAAAATGCTCTGTATGAGTACCAAGACAATGCTACTACAGCTAACACAGCCTATAAAATTGCAAAAAATATAAGTGATATTGAAAAAGCTAAATCTAAAGTTTGAAGATTTGATACAGTAACAAGAAAAGATTTACTAGAATATACATATAAATATTTAGTATTTGAAGACTCTAATAATATTCATGTAAAAGATTATAGAGATCTTAATAAAAATGAAAATCTCCTCGCTAGTTATGTTTTAAATAATAAAACATGGAAAGATAAATTTGGTGAAAATTATTTTCAACCAAAAAAGAATGTTACAAGATGAGAAACAGCTTTTATTCTCAATAATATTCTCAATCAAAATAAACATGTATATTTAACACTAAAATAATATATTATTCTCAATCAAAATAATTTTGAATAATTTATAAAAATTTTTATAAAAATTTACAAAAATAAAAATAAAAAAATGAGTAACTTTGAGAAAAATTACATAGAAGTCCCTCAAAATGAGACATACTCAGATAAACAAACTGATGTTTGTAAAATGTTTTGACTCGATAAAAATCATGAAATAAGTAAAACATTTCAAAATTTAAGAGAATCATATAGTTCTAAAGTAAATGATACTATTGAATCCGGGATTAATGAACGTGCTAAATTAAAAGAAATAATGGTGAATTGTGAACTACGAGAAGCAGATGCAAATGCTAACGTAATCAAACTCGCTTGATTACACAACCAACTTCATCAATATTTTGATGAAGCTGTATAAAAAAGGACTATTTTAAAATAGTCCTTTTTTAATTTTTGTAATAATCTTACCTTGTATAATTAATAATTTGATTTATAATAAATAAAAAATATTTCATAAATTAATTAAATAAATGAATAATTCATTACAAAATTTTCAATATAAAGACTCGGAAAACACGAATATAACTTGATTAAACTTCAGAAAAATAGAATATATGACATATGCTGATTTATTTGATTTAATTATCAATCAATATAGTAACAATATAGATCAATATAAGAATTCAAAATATTTCAATGCAATGGAAAAAAGAATCTGAGTACCAGATTATAATAAAGCCAGAGATAAGAAAAAAAGTTTAGAAAAAATCCTACAATCAATTCCAGAAGCTTTATTCGATATTCATCGTGAAACTTTAATTCCTAGAACTATAAATCATTATTCTGATCAAGATGATTTATTTAGAAGTATTTGTGATAAATTTTCTATTACTCAAGAAGAAATTAATATTGCAAAAATTAAAATTCAAAAATCACATGAAGAAAATCAAGCAAATAAAGAAAGATTAGAAATAAAACAACATGAATCAAAAGTAAAAAAACAAGTAACGAAAATTACTCAAGATCAATCAATTTATGAATTAATACAGCATAATTCATCTGGAATTTGATGATCAGATTGGATAATGCAAAGTAAAATCAGATGAAATATAAGTTGATTAAATTCACAAGAGTATATTAATAGATCAATAGAATTAATATTTATAAATGATAGTGAATATGTTTATAAAAATACACAAGCCTGAATAAATGGTTCATATTTAATTTCTCCTGAATTCATAAATTTAATAATATTACTTTATAAATCTCTTACTGATTGACTAGGTTTTATTAATCAAGATGAAATAGATAATTACTTAAAGAATAAAAACATAACCTTGAGTGAGTATTTACTTCAAAATTATACAAGATCGAAAGACTTAATAGAAAAAAAAGAGTCAAATGTGTTATGAATAAAAAAAATATTTTATACATTAAAATTAATATAATCAATGGTAAATGGCGAAATTCTAAAAACTCTTATTACTCCTAAAATTTCATTAAATAAAATGAAAGAAAGTAGCTTGATGAACTTAGATATTTGAGAATTTTTAGAGCGTTTAGAAGGTGAAAATTTTAATGAACTCACAAATGATAATTTTAAGTATATTGCTGAAAAAATAAGAAAATTAATAGATAATAAAAACCAACAATATAATTATAAAAATTTTATTCATCTTGTAACAACTTTATCAACTGATAAATTATCTTATTTTAAAGAATTGATAGAGGTTAATTATAATAAATTTCTCAAGCATTCTTTTGATAAATCTGAAATCAGTACTCTTAAAGATCTAAAAGATCTAATTGAATCTATTCCAGATAATACTCACAAAAAAGTAGCAGCTTTTGTAAAACAAACAAAAGAAAAAGCATCTAACGTTATATCAAAAGTTGAACTACTATCTCAAAAACAACAAGAACTAGAAAATATATTATTATCCTTAGAAGAATCAGATTGAGTGAATTATACTTTTAAAGTAGATTACCCAGATGAGAATTCAGATGAAAATGATGAAAAAAATAATTCTACAATTACAAATTCGATTGAATTCCAAGAACAATTAGAATTTTTAGAAGAAAATTTTTATTTAGAAGATAGAATTAGAGAAAGATTAAAAAAAATAACTGATATTGAATATAAAATATATTTAAATGGTAAAATTTTACCTCTTTCAAAAGAACATGTTCTCAATTATTTATTAGAAATGGTAGAATTAAAACCAGATCTATTAGTACAAAAAATTCATTTTTCTAATATGGGAAGACTTCATATAAGCAAAGATCTAGTAGAAAAATATATGAAATTAAACCCATTAACTCAAAATACAATAATAGATGAGGTATGAGTAGATTTTGGAGAAAATATTCATACAGCAATAAATTTAATTCATTTTAATTCTTGGTATGAAATAATAGAAATGGAAAATCCAATATGGCTACCAAATAAAATAAAAAAATTATATATTTCTGATGAAAATAAATTACATATTCAAAAACTTTACAAACAACTTTCAAACGCTGATTAATTTCTCAGCGTTTTTTGTTTTGAAAAAAATATTTTTTTTGTATAATGAAGTAAATACTTATTTATATTGAAGA
>CBFHLZ010000019.1:0-17682 GCA_965656795.1 Patescibacteria group bacterium | reverse complement strand
GTGAATTCTAAATTTCCCCATATACCCTTGAACGGTTCTTTTTTCTCCAGCACCAAAAAATACAGCGTCCCCTACTTCTAATCCAGTAGTTTCAATAATTTCAGCTAAATCTTCTTCAGAGAAAAATTTATTTAATGGTCCTTTTAATCCATCTTCTTGCATTTGGAAATATCCTAAACCTGCTGCACCATGTTGTTTAACAAATTTTTCAAAATTTTTCATTTGAGTTTTTGAAAATACTTCATCACCTTTTGGAACTCTTAATGCTTTGATTCTATTTTCGTTTGTATCTGAAGCAATTGAAGAAAAAATTTCATTCGTAGATCTTGCAAAAATTGAAGCAACATCAACCATTTTCATTTCATATCTTAGATCAGGTTTATCTGTACCATAGACTTCCATAGCTTCTTCATATGTCATTTGGTAGAATTTTTTATCCATGATAGTTTTATCTGAAACAGCTGGAACCATATCAAAGAAATAATCTTCTACTACTTTAAAAATATCATCTTGTTCAACAAAAGACATTTCACAATCAATTTGATAAAATTCACATGCATGTCTATCAGCTCTTGGATCTTCATCTCTAAAACATGGTGCAATTTGAAAATATTTATCAATACCACCAACCATTAATAATTGTTTATATTGTTGTGGAGCTTGTGGAAGTGCATAAAATTTACCTGGATGTAATCTAGATGGAATTACGAAATCTCTTGCCCCTTCTGGAGAAGAAACTGAAAATAAAGGAGTTTGTACATCTAGAAAATCATTTGATGTAAACCAATTTCTAGTATGATTTAAGAATTTTGATCTAAATTGAACATTTTCTAATGCTTTTTTTCTTCTTAGATCAATATATCTATGTTTATATCTGATTTCTTCATTTGCTAATTCTCCATGATCATCAATTTCAAATGGTGGAGTTTTAGATTTTGCTAATAATTCAACTTTTGTTGTAATTACTTCAATTTCACCAGTTACCATATTTGGGTTTGCTTGACCTTGAGGTCTTGGTCTCACTTTTCCTGTAACTTTAATTACATATTCACTTCTAAATGTATTAGCAATTTCATGCGCTTGTGCATCATCTTCTGGATCAAAAACTACTTGAGTTAATCCATATCTATCTCTTAAGTCGATAAAAATAATTCCTCCATGATCTCTTCTATTTGAAACCCAACCAGAAAGAGTGATTTCTTCTGCGATATTTGCGCTTGAAAGTTCATTACAAGTATGTGTTCTTAACATAATTTATTTTATTAAATTTTATTATAATAGTAATAACTCTCTCTGTCCTACGGACATCTCTCTCTTTACAAGAGAAAGACTAAAAGAATTAAAAAAGCACAAAATTATTTAAAAAATTAAATTTTTATAAATATTTTTGTACTTTCGGTTCAAAATTAATTTGAAAGGTGCCACCTAAAGTGTTTCTTTATTTTATTATTTTTACGAAGAATTTCGTCTTCGCGAGGTTCTAGTAAGATGAAATCCGTTCTTCCCCGAAGCTCACAGTTGTTTGCTGCTCAAATGCTTTGGTTAGAATTATAAAGATAATTTTGAAAATGCAAGAAGAAATTATTCTCAATAATATTTATAGCAACTTTATAAAATATATTTTTTTGAATATCATGAGAGTTAAAAATTTTTATATTATATTTTATTTCGTGTATTTGTAAATTATATCTTTGAAAAAAAGTATATATATTATTAAATCAAATTTTTTATTTAATGAAAAAGTCAACGATATACATCGTTGACTTTGATTTTTTTTGAGGAAATAACATTATTAATTTGTAACTTCATAAGTCATATCCTCGTTTATGGTAAGTGTAAAATTATTTGCCGCACACATGCTAGTAACATCTCCATCTATGTAACCACATATATAATATTTCTCCTGCTTTTGATTATTAAATTTGAATGATACATCGCCTGTTGAAAATCCTTGTTGGTTTATTAAAGAATTTACTTCGTACATATTAAATGATATATTTATTTTGTTTTTTGACTCAATAAATATATCATTTCCAAGTTTTTCATCCACAACATATAAAGAACCAGTATGATTCATTTTACTGTTATTTTTTATTATAACATCAATGCTATCATTATAATCACTACAACTTACTATGAAGAATAATAAAAGAGATGTATATATAATCTTCAAAAATTTGTTCATAATATTTCTCTTAAAAATAATCTGTTTCTCACTACTTAAAAAGTAATGAGAAACAAAAGTGAGTATTTAGTCAACTGTAAACCACATCAGCTGACCTTTCTTTTTCATTCCATTATCCATTTTATCTATTACTCTATTAATTAAGTCGGAATCACTCACTATAGGAATAGTATCATACAAGTGCCAACAATCACGTCCTTCACGATTGTTATGTAAATCCATTTCTTGGTGTTCAGACTCTAAATTCCCATCTGGAGCTCTCTTATTTAATTCATCAGCTGACTTCATTTCATGTGCAGTTGCAAATTGGTATGCCCATAATTCACTAATATATTTACTCATTAAAGCATTCCAAATTGCATGACGAAAGGCATCTGATATATCTCCCAATCCATTATATCCTATAGTATCCATAGTATAACTATATGCTTTATCCTTGGTTAAATCAGTTATATACGCTTTACCTGGATTTGATACTACCAATACTCTTTCATAGTTATTAAGTTGTAGCCATACATTCTTTACTACCTCATATCCAGATGAAGAGTAAGAATGAATAGATGATCCCTCAATATTAGAATTAAAAATTTGCAAATTATTAATAAATTCAACTAATTGCTCAGGTGAAAGGTGTGGATTTTCTGCTTTTAATAATTCAATTTCTTTATAAAACTGTTTTTTTTCTTTAGAATGAGGCAAGTCAATATACAATGGATCATTTATAATTGAATCGATTGACACCGAATAACCAGAAATTTTCAATTGCTCATTAACTTCAAGATAGGAGAAATCCAACTGTCTTGCACTTACTACAGAAATACTCGTAAACAATACTAATAAAAATATACATATGCGTTGCATAATAATTTTCCTCTATTTTTTCGTGTTATGTTTTGTTTGATTACAAACTATACGTTTACAAATAGAGTGTACATACAAATATCATAAAGTCAATTTTTTATATGCTAAATTATATTAATTATTAATATCAATAAAATTATCTCAATTTTCTATATTTTTCATATTAGCACAATGGTAAAAAAATAATAAAATTATATTGACATTATACGTTATATATTGTATTATATATTTATCACAAAATAAAAACAAACAAAATACCCCAAAAACAAAAACAAAATTATTATTTAAAGATGAAATTATGCCAGCTATCTTTTATGAAATTTTTAATAAACAAATTATACTCAATCCAAAAACTATTTGAGAATTGGAAAAAGCATTAATTAAGCTTTTTGAACAACTTAAAGAGGAAGCAGATGAAGATAATTTGAGGGTGCTAAGAAATAGGCTTGAAAGTCTATTGCAGGATAAATCTACAAATGCTAATAAAAAAACAAAAAAATCTTTTAATAAATTATATCAAATACTAGAAGAAATTGATGAATATATCGAAAATGTAGATCATATTAAGAAAAAACAACAAGTTTTAGTAGATGTAGTTGAAAAAGTTGAAAATAGATATAAAAAATGTAAAAATATTTCTGACAAAAAAAGAAAAAAATATACTGAAGCTTGTATTAAAAAATCAACTATAGATTATGAAAAAGAAGTAATAAAACTTCAAGTTGAACTATTAAAACTACAAAAATATATTAAAGAAAATAACCAAAAAGTTTTAGTTATTTTCGAATGAAGGGACGCAGCTGGAAAATGAGGAACTATTAAAAGATTTAAAGAATATTTAAATCCGAGAGGTTCAAGAATTGTCGCACTTGAAAAACCAAGTGATATAGAAAAAACTCAATGGTATTTCCAAAGATATATTCAACACTTACCAGCATGATGAGAAATGGTATTTTTTGATAGATCTTGGTATAATAGAGGTTGAGTTGAACCAGTAATGGGATTTGTAAACAGACATAATTATGAACAATTTTTAGAAGATGTTCCTAAGTTTGAAAAAATGCTTACTGATTCTGGAATGAAAATAATTAAATTTTATTTTTCAGTATCTAAAGATGAACAAGCAAAAAGATTTGATTCAAGAAAAACCAATCCTTTAAAACAATTTAAACTCTCTCCAATTGATCAATTTTCTCAACAACTTTGGGATAAATATACTTTAGCTGAATATCACAATTTTAAAAATACACACACAAAATACACTCCTTGGACAATTATAAATTCTGATGATAAGAAAAAAGCCAGAATCAATGCGATTAAATATGTTTTAAATCAATTTGATTATGAAGACAAAATCGATGAAAAAGAACTAAAATATGATAAAAATATTGTTTCAAATGGGAAAGATAAATATAAATCTCTTGAAAAAGAAATCAATGTAGATCAAGATTTATTTTCTCATTAAAAATAAAAACTCAAATAAATATTTATTTGAGTTTTTTGTTAATTCAGAAGAATAAATTAAAAATTAAACACATCTTCTACTTTTCCATTCACAATTACGTTATCGTCTTGTGATAAAATAATTGGTTTATGATATTCATCATTTGATTCTGGAAGCAAGTATAAGTGAGCTCCGTCTTTTTTATATTTTTTTATAGTAGCTGAATTATTTACTACGAACAAAAATGCATCTGAATTATTCAAAGAAGTAGCTTGTTTATTTACCAAAATATAACTTCCATTTTCAATAGTTTTCCCATTTACTTCATAATTATTCATCGAAGTTCCTTCAACCTTTAAAACGAAATAATTTTTTTCATCTCCAGAAATAATATTTTTTGAGATTGGTAATACTCCATAATCATTTTCTTCTGCATTTGCAAGAGGTGTTCCTGCATTTGCATATCACAAAATTGGTATATTTAAAGTGGTTTGAAATCAAATAGAATTTCATAATTTTATAGAACGAAATCCATATCATCTAGAAATAAATCCCTTTTTTTCTAAGGCTTCTAAATATTGAGTTACTCCCCTTTTAGACTTTTGTTGGAGTAATTCTTTGAGTTCTTCGATGGTCGGAGACTTCCCATATTTTGAGATAAATTCAGTGATTGTATCTAGGACATTTTGTTGTTTTTCAGTAAGCATAGTGAGGAAATTATTATATACTGTATATAGTAAGTATATATATTTTTTATATTTGTCAAAATATTTTTCCATTTTATTTCATGCTTGTTTTATTTTAAAATCATGTTAAAATATAATAAGTACTTTTTATGAAAAAAATATGGAAAAATTACCTGATAAATCTATAATTCATAATATTTATCAAAATCAATTTAATATCCAAGACTCGGCTGATAAAATCAAAAAAATAATTGTAGATATTATTCAAATGAACAATATAGATAGTAAAAAGATTTTACGAGAATTATCTGAATTAAAAATTGAAATACAAAAGCTCAATATAAAAATTGATACATTATTATCATTAAAAAATGGTGATATAAAAGAAGATAATTTAGATGAGATTATTTCTTCATTTCAATTTTTATTGGAAACTAAAAAATCTACTAAACAAAATTTAGTACACAAAATAAAAGAACTAAATAAAAATAATGAAATTTTATTACAAGATAAAAAAGCGCTTGAAATTCAAATAAATTATGATGCTCTTACAAAAGTATTTAATAGAAGAAAATTTAATGAATTATTAGAGAAAGCATTTAACGCAACTCTGAAATGAAAAAAAGAAAATTTAACTATAGTTTTAATTGACTTAGATGATTTTAAAAAAGTAAATGATACATATGGACATATCACTTGAGATAAAATTTTACAATTAGTCTGAAAAACGTTAAAAGATTTTCTTCAAGTAGATAATTCTACCGCTGTTTTTCGTTATTGATGAGAAGAGTTTGCTGTATTATCACGATTACACCAAAATCAAATAAAAAATATGTTATTAAAAGTAATGGATTTTTTATCAACAAACCCTGTTGATTCGCAATCAAAAAAAGAATGAAAGATATATGCGAGCTTTTCAGCATGAATATGATATTTTGAAAAAGATACATATAAAAATACTGATGAATTTATTCATAATGCTGATCAAAAACTCTATAAAGCGAAAGATAATGGAAAAGGTCAAATAGTTACTTAAAACAGATAATGAATCAAAATATTATTTCTTTAGCGAAAAATTTCCAGGAAAATAACAAAAAACTCTACATTGTTGGAGGTTTTTGTCGTGAAAAAATTCTTGGGGAAAATTGAGACAATACTGACATTGATTGTGCTACAGATTGCCTGCCTGATGAAATTGAAAAATTTGCAAAATGTTTATGACATATTTGAAAAAAATATGGAACTCAAATTGTAAAATATAATACTCAGTCTTTTGAAATAACCACGTTTAGAAAAGATATTTGAAAACTCGATAATAGAAAACCAGTCGAAGTAAAATTTACTCATACATTAGAACTTGATGCCAAAAGAAGAGATTTTACATGTAATGCAATTTACTATGATATTTTAGCTGAGAAATACATTGATCCTCAAAATGGAATTTGAGATATTAGAAATAAAACTCTGAAATTTATATGAAATCCTGAGGAAAGAATTCAAGAAGATGCTTTAAGAATTTTACGTGCAATACGTTTTAAAAATCAATATAATTTTGAGTTTGCAGAAAAAAAATATTACGAAATATTAGCACAAAATATTCATCTACTCAAAAATATTTCTCCTGAAAGAATCAAATCAGAACTCGATACAATATTCTTAAATCCAAATAATACTCAAGCTTGGAGAGATCTCAAAAAAATATGATTTTTGCAATTATTTTTTCCTGAGATGGAAAAACAATCTCAAACTCCAGGAAATTCTCATCACTTAGAATGAAATGTTTGGACCCACACTTTAATGACAATTGAGTATTTCAATACTATGAAAATTTCAGTTTCAAGGCAAGAAAAATTAGATTATTATTGGTGTTTGTTTTTCCACGATGTTACAAAACCAATGTGTTATTGGGAAGATGAAAAATGAGAATGACATTATTACGGACACGAAAAATCTGGAGCTGAATATTTTAAAACACATATTTGTAAGATACTTCCCTTTTCTAAAAAATCTCAACATAAAATTTCTTGGATTATAGAGAATCATTTGCGCGTTTTTAAAGTTTTTGAAATGAAAAAACTTAAATCGAGAAAACTCATGATGCATAAATATTGGATAGATTTAATGATAATTGCGCAAGCTGATCACATGGGAAGAATTCCAGCAAATTTTGATTTAATTGAAAAATTAGAAATATTTTATAATAATTTTTTAAAAATCTTAAAAAATAAAAAATTTTTTACAGGAAAAGATATTTTAGAAAAGTTTCCTGATTTGCAAAAAAATAAAATTTGAGAAAAGTTAGAACAATTAAATAATCAAATTTTAATTTCAGATGATATATAAAAATAAAAAATAAATAAACTCTATGAGTTTATTTATTTTTTATTTTCTTTATATTTTTTAGGTTATTTAATCGAGATAATCTTTGGATTCTTCTATCGTTTTTATCACTCAAAATTTCTTTTATATGTGAAGAAAAATCTCTCATTTTATGTCTAATGATTGCTTTTCTATGAAAATTTTTTACAAGATACATAAATCATTTTCTTATTTTTATCACATGACGAATTTTTTTTCCAGGAACTACGGTTAGAAGTGCTAAAATCAACATTAATACTCAAATTGGAAATGATCCAGGAAATGGTAAAAGTAGAGGAACTAATGAAATTACAGCTAAAACTGCTCACAAAAAACATCGTATTATGATATGTACTCGTAAATAATTACTGATCTTCTTATACACTTTGTATTCCATTTTGTTTTGTTTATCTTTTGTATATTCTCAAGTATTATATTTATTTTTTTATTTTTGAGAAGTATAATTTTTTATATTTTTTCTTGAATTTTATGAAAATAATTTTATTCTCAATATATTACAACACAAATAATTCAAAAACAAAAATATGCAGAAAATTACTTGGGAAGAATTAATAGAATCAGGAAGAGAAAAAATTACACTCATTTGATATGGAAGTTTACTCAATACACAAACACATCACAGCGATCACAAAATACATCCAGTTATTTTTTATGGATTTGTGAGAAAATATAATTTACCTTGTGTGCCAAATAAAATTACTCCAGAATGGAAAAAGTTCGCAAAAAATTATCTCACACGTTATGGAATAAATTGTGAAAAAACGTTTCAAGAGTATTTAGAAAATAATTATCATGTGTTAAATTGTGAATATACTGGAAATAAAAATGATAGTGTCAACGGTTTAGCTGTGGAAATTCACAAAGAAGAATTTCAAAATTATGCTCTCAGAGAAGAAAAATATCATTTGTACTCAACGTATTATTTTGACTTTAATCCTCAAAATGGGAACATCGGACAAGAAAAATTCCCAGCATATGTATTAGTCGCAAAACCACAAGAAACTTCTCATGTCGGAAATATTTTTCCTCAATATCATCAAACTACTCGTGATTGAGCCTATAATATTTGAAAAATATTTTGAGAATATTTTGATAAAACAACGAAAAAATAAAATAATTTTATAATTTGCGAAATATAAAAATTTTCTTAAAATCTGTCAGTATTTTATACATATTTTATAGTTAATTTTTAATGTATGAAAATTTGGCTAATCACAGATAAAAGAAACGCAAAAGCGTACGGTGCAAAAAGAATTATTGATGAAGCAAAAAAGAATAATATTGTGATAAAAAAAGTTCTAATAGAAGATATTGAACTCGTGATTGATAGCCATATGCAGGAAGATTTTTATGTAAAAAATAAAAAGGTAAAACTTCCAGATCTAGTGATTCCTAGGGTATGTGTTTCATATAATATGAAATCAATTATGGAATATTTAGAAAATAAATCTGTTGCTGTGATTAACTCAAATCATGCTCGTTTTCTCGCAAAAGATAAATTTTTATCTCTGCAAAGATTAGCAATAGAAAATATTCCTGTTCCAAAAACTGTTTTACTTAAATGAAAACCAAATACGAGTTTTATTGAAGAAACGCTTGGATTCCCTGTTATTATCAAAAAAATCGAATGAGCTCAATGAAAAGGAATTATCAAAGCCAACACAAAAGAAGATTTTGAAGATATCATAGAAATGCTCGAGTGAACATCTTCTATTGATTCGAGTAACTTTATTCTCCAAGAATTCATTTGAGAAAAAGCATGACAAGATATTCGTTTATTTGTTGTTGGATGAAGAGTGGTTGCGAGTATGCTGAGAAAATGAAAACAAGGAGATTTTAAATCAAATTTTTCATGAGGTGGAAGTGTAAATAATCATATACCAAATGAAAAAGAAGAAATGCTAGCCATTCAAGCAGCAAATATTATCGGTTTAGATATTGCTGGGATTGATCTTTTATTTGATAAAAATAATGGATATAAAATCTGTGAAGTAAATGCAAGCCCTGGTTTTGAATGACTCGAAGAAGCAACCAATCAAAATATAGCAGAAGAAATAGTAAATTATATAAAAATTCGCTATTTAGAAAACTAAAAAAAGTTCCCGGGAACTTTTTTTTAGTTTTGATTATTTAAAATTTCTTGAATTTTTTCTTTATTTTTTTCTACCATTTCTCAAATATTTCTAGCAATGTCAGTAATATTTACAAATAAAACTCCATGTGTAAAGTCTACTATTTTACAGTTAATTCCATGAATCTGAAATCTATCTCATGTATTTTGTGAATTATAACTTTGAGATGTATTTGCTTTTGTAGTAATGTGAGTATTTATTCAAAATTGATTATACATCTTTTTATTTAATTCTTCTATAACCTCTGTAAGAATATTTATTTGTTCTTGTGAAATATCTGGGAATATTTCTAAAATATTTTTACCATTATTCATGATCGTATCGAAAGAATAAATATCTTTTTTTGTGACAGTAGTACTCTTATTTTTTGGATTTTCATTAATATATTTCGGAGTTGCTAAAAAATTTATAGCTCCTATTTGAAGTTCTTGTTTATTTTCACTATGAAAAAGTATATTTTCGTTAATATTAAGTTGTTGATTTCTTGATTTTAAATCAATTGTTATAGGATGATGTGATAACCAATCTTGCAGAACCATATATTTATTGAATTCTGCATCTTGATTATATCATACCTGTTGTTGAGAACAAGCTTGTTGCATAAAATAAAAATTATTTATATTACTTGTATAATACACTATTTCTTGTAGATAAACAAAATTTTATTTTTTATACTTTTTAGATATAATTTTATTGCTAATTATTAATGAAGAAAATTATGGCAAAGAAGAAAAAAGATATGTCTTGGCTTTTAGATGACCAAGATGAAAACACACTTGAAGTTGTCGATGCAAATGGGAATACTCTACAAGCTGGTGATACAGTAGTTGCAACAAAAGACTTAAAAGTAAAAGGTTCAGCAGACATCAAAAGATGAGATAAATTTAAAAATATCAAACTTACCGATGATGCAGAATTGATCGAATCTGGAAAAATGGTTCTCAGAACAGAATTTTTTAAAAAAGTATAGAAATATTTCTATACTTTTTTTATTTATAGTTATATGGGTATAAATAAAAATTTTACTTTAACTAGTTTTTATTTATAATATATTTAATTTCATATTTCCTTCCACCTCCTAATATGAATAATCAAGAAAAAATATTATTAGCTTTTGCTGCAGCTCAAGCGATGAAGATATTTAGTGATACCTGTAAAAACTCAGGAATCAAAGTCTCAAAAGACGTTGTATTAGAAACATGAAATAAAGTTTCTGAAACTTTATGAGTTTCAAAAACACAAATTGCAGAAATTTGAACACTTATCCAAATAGGAAAAACCCAAGAAGATATTCAAAAAATTATAACTCAAAAATATTTTCCAGAAACATCAAAAAATACAGAAAAATTAATTCCTCAAAAATTTGAAAATAATAATATTTCTGAAAACAATTCGATAGAAGACAAAAGAAAAAAAGTTTTAGAAATCATAGAAAAAATTAAAAATAAGTATATTCAAGTAGAAACAAACCTACCTGGAAATTTTTGAAAAGATCTTGAGAAAATTTATCAAGATTGAGAAAAAAAATCTTGGAGACATATCAAAAAAATATTAAAAGTTTCTCAAGAGGCAAACGCATACTTAGATTATCAAGATGCAAAAACAGATTTAGAGTTACAACTTACAATTCAATGTATACATCTTGATTCTCAAATCACGGCAGACGACATAGAACTTTATTATTTTTATGCAAAATATAAAACACAAAAAAAATGAAAATAATTAAATTATTTTCATTTTTTTTAATACCTTTCTAATTGAGCAAAAACTGTTGTAAGAGCTCTTTTTTGTTCGTAATATAATTTTTTTAATTGTGTTCTTTGCCACGCATTTTCTCCTACAAATGTTTCTATATATTCAAATTTATCCTCTAGGATTTTTTGTGCTTTTTTTTCTAATGAATTTATTTCATATTCTCAAATTGTAGAAAGGTTTTCTACATAATATTCTTGAATGTTTTTTAACTCATAATCATATTTTTGAATGATATTTCTCACAGAAATCAGAGTTTTGTCAGATAAATCATATTGTAAAAATGGATCTACTGCTCCAAAAAAATCTTTATAAATAAGTTTTGAAAATTGATATCTATATTTCCAAAGTTTATTTCCATATTTATATTTATGCCCTTGATCAGCAAACATATAAATTCTTCCTGATAATTTTGAATCCTCTAGCGTTCTAAAATTCCCACGAACGACCATTTTTTTCCCATCAAATATAAAATCAAAATGCCCTCTTGCATTTCATAAAACCACTAAATTTCCTGAAATTTCTCATCCCATTGAAACTTTAAAATCTCATCCAACAAAACTATTTCATTTTGAAAGAAAGTTAGATCCAGCTTCAAAATTTTCAGTTGTATAAAATCCTCCAACTACGCTATTGTTCCCTCATAAAACAATATTATCAGCTTGTAAAACATCTCATCTAAAACTATTGTTTGTAAGAATATTTTTCGCAGTTATTTTTCCATATGATTGTGAATAATCTCAAATTTCTAGATTTCCTTCTACTTCTAAATCTTTTAATATTTTTACATGTGTCTGGATTTCTACATCTCCTAAAACTTTTAAATCATAATCGATTTGAGTATAATCTGAGATAATTATATCTCCTTGAATCACTACAACTCCACTTTCAACGGATACTAAATTTTTAATATTTTCTTCTTCTCCAGTTATTTGAATATTCGCAAAAGTATTTCAAATAAATAGAAAAAATAGGAAAACAAAAAACACTATTTTTTTCATACTATATTTTTAAACAACAAAAATAAATTATTTATTCTATTATAATTAAATTTGTCAATTTGTATAGAAAAAAATAAAAAACCTCTCAATAGAAAGGTTTTTTTGATTAAAATATTATTTTTTTATTTGTTGACGATCATATACTTGTTTCAGCATAAAAGATTTTGGTAAAAATTTTGCAACAAATAACAATATTTTTTGACTCCCTGTAATCCCTGAAATAATATCTCTTTTCCCTGCCATCATAGCATCATATCAATCTTGTGCTACACTTTGTGCTGTTGCGGTTGTATCAAAAAGAGAGGTTTTATCCATACCAGACTTTGCTCAAAATTCACTTTTCGTAGCTCCTGGCATGAGATTAGTGAGAGTTACATTTGTATTTTCAAGTTCCTGAGAAATAGCATTTGAAAGTGAAGTTACATAAGCTTTTGTTGCATAATAAACGGCCTGCATTGGTCATGGTATCAGCGAAGCTGTAGATGAAACGTTTAATATTTTACCAGAATTTCTTTGTATAAAATCTGGTAAAAATAATCTCGTGAGTTGTGTGAGAACTTTAATATTTAAATCTATCATACTTTCATCTTGTTTCCATTCTCTTTGGTGAAATTTCCCTATTCAACCAAAACCAGCATTATTTATTAAAATTTCAATATTTATATTTTCTGATTGTAGTTCTTGATATATTTCGTCTACTGCATTTTTTTGTGTGAGATCTTTTTGGATAATATATACTTGAATTTTATATTTTGATTCTAAATCTTGTTTGATTTTTTCTAGGTTTTCTATTCTTCTTGCTACTAAAACAACATCTGACTTATTTTGAGCATGGATATATGCAAATTCTTTTCAAATCCCTGAACTTGCTCATGTTATTAATGCGGTATTTTTCATAATATTTTCTATTAATAGATAATAATTTAATACTATAGGAAAAAAAAATTATTACAATTATCTTATTTTTTTTGTCACGATTTTCTTACACTTTCGTTACAAAGACTAAGAAATGAAATATTTCTATTTTTTTATAAATAACAAAATATATATGTATAAAGCAATAAGTATTATAAGTTTATCAGCTGTGGCTCTTGCCTCTTGTTCTCCAACTAATATTTCAACACAAGTTGAAGAAAAAATTACAACACTTGATAACACAAAATGGGAAAATTCTATTTCTCAACTTGATTTTCAAGACGGAAGATATTCTGCAAATGCTGGATGTAATACTATTTCAGGAGAATATACTATTTGAAATTCAAATGAAATTACATTTTGAGATGCTGCAATGACAATGATGTTATGTGACCAAGAAACTATGAAAAATGAACAAGATTTACAATCTTTTTTAATATCAGTAGATAGTTTTGAATATAGTGATGAAACACTTACTCTCCAATCTCAAACTGATTCAATGGAATTTTCTGCAGCTCAAATGGCTTCACTTACGGATACAAAATGGAAACTCAATAGTATGCTTATAAATGGTGGAATCGTTAGTGATGCTTTATTTTCTGATGGTTTTATAGAATTTACTCAAGATGGAGAAATTTCAGGAAATGCTTTATGTAATAACTTTTTTGGAGAATTTACTGAAAATGAAAATTCTTTAGAAATTGGAACTCTTGGTTCTACAAAAAAAATGTGTCCAGAAGAAGTAAATTCTTATGAAACACAAATTTTAGCAGATCTTCAAAATGTTTCTGAATATGAAATATCTAGAAATACACTTACACTTTCAAATTCTGATGATTCTGTAAGACTGAATTTTACAGCTGAATAATAAAAAATAAAAAAAGTTCCCGGGAATATTCCCGGGAACTTTTTTTATTGAATAACTTCTTCTACTATTGTTTCATCAAAGACTTTTGATTGTTGTTTTTCTTCTTGAGTAATTTTTGTATTTTTCCAAGTTCATCTTTTAAACCAAGCCATAGTTATCAGAGCTGAAACAACATAAGTAATTGGAAATGAATACCAAATACCAGTTACTCATAAACTAGTATGTTGAGATAGATAATATGCCAAAGGAAATTGAATAGCCCATTGTGATAAAACCGTTAACGCAAGTGTAGTTTTCATGTTACCTGCTGCCCTAAAAGCACCATTTAATATAAATTGGATACCTATAAATCAGAAACTTAAAGCAATATATTTTAAAATATTTCATCATAATGCTATCACTTCTGGGTCATTTGGTACGAAAACTGAAATAAGAGCAGGAGAGGTAAAATATATGATTATTCATAAAAATGTTAATAATCCAAAACCAATTAGACTACTCACTTTTGTAATATCTTCTGCTCTTTGAGTATTCTTAGCTCATATATTCTGCCCAACTAAAACAGATGTTGCCATCGACATTCACATAGCTGGGATAATAATAAGTTGTAAAATATTCGCAGCAGCTGAAAAACTTGCAATAGCTAAAGTTCCAAAACTAGTTATTAAAAATGTCATTATAACTAAAGACCCTGCTCTGGCTGACATTTCAATAGATGATGGTAGTCCGAGAAAAAATGCTTTTTTAATATAAGAAAAATCTGGTAGAAAATCTTTTTTTTCTAGCTTAATTCCATATTTCCCATTAAATAATATATATAATCCGGTAAGTGCTGCAAGTGATTGAGTAACTAAAGTTGCTAAAGCTGCTCATGCAACTCACATATTAAATCCATAAATAAATAATGGATCTAAAAAGAAATTTAAAAATACTGTTGCTCAAATTATATATAATGGAATAGATACCTGTCATAATCATCTCATAATTGATTGAAACATCGCAAATCAAAATACAAAAATAATTCAAACAAATCAAATTCGCATAAACTCTAACGCTCAAGAGTATACTCAAGATTGTACTCACATCATCGTAAGAATCCATGGAGCAAGTATAAATCAGATAGTTCACAATACAATCGACATTACAACTACAGATAGAATAGTTTGGGCTGCAACATGATTGACCATTTTTTGATTTTTAGCTCAAACATATTGTGCAATAAGCGTCGAACCTGCAATTGCAAAACCAGTTCCGAGCGAAATTGTTAGAAATGTAATAGGAAATGTAAGACCAACAGCTGCAACAGCGTCAGCTCAAAGTCTTCCAACCCAAAATGCATCAATAAGTTGATACGCACTTTGGAGTAAATTTGCAAAAACTATAGGAATAGAGATTACAATAATAGATTTAATGATAGATCCGTTTAAGGAAATATCTACATTTTTATTCGACATAAATTTATTTATTTTTAATAGTTAAGGTTTTTGTGCATGGAATTCCATAGCATTTTCTGACATTTTTTCACTCAGCTTTTCAAATGTTTTAATTTCTTCAGTAGAAAATCATTTTGTAAAAATTTCTTCTAATTTTTTTGTACTTTTATGAATTTCTGGCAGTAAATTTTTTCAGTTTTGAGTTAAAAATATATGCATCATTCTTTTATCATTTTCATCTTTTTTTCTAAAAATTAATTCTGACTTTTCCATACATTTTAAAGCTTTTGCTGTAGTAGCTTTATCTATATATAACATTTTTGAAATTTCATCTTGGCAGATTCCTGGGAATTTTTCAAGAATTCTTACAAAAGGAATTTGACTCACTGGTAATGCTAAATTTTCTAAATTTCTTTGGAAAAAAATATGTCACATTCTATACAAAATAGATATATTTTTTAAAAATGGTTGACTTGTACATTTCATAATTTTTATATTTACAAATTAGTTGCATAGGAAACTATTTTAATTACTTTTTTTCTAATTGCAAGCAAAAAAAACAAAAAAACTCAAGAGTGAACTTGAGTTTTTTATTTAAAAAAATTTGGAATAAATTTTGGAGTTTTTTGAGAATATTTTTCCCAATTATCCTTTTTCTTATGTCTTTTTTCCTGAAGTGGTACTCCTGAAACAAATAATAATAAAATAGTGATTATGAGAAATCAAATGATTCAAAATACAGAATTTTGCAATGAAATAATACTTATTCAAAGCCAAAAAATTGATTCTCCAAAATAATTTGGATGACGTGAATATTTATATAATCCTCAGGTAAATACTTTGTTTTTTTCAGTAGTATTTTGTAAATATTTTTTGAGTTGATAATCAGCTACTGCTTCATATCCTACACCTAAAATCATGATAACTATTCATGAAATTGTGAAAATATTTGCTCAAATTTCTCCTTGAAAAATGAAATATACAGGAATAGAAATTACCAGTAATAACACCATTTGTAGAACATAAATTTGAAAAAAACTACGTGTTTTAAAATATTTCCATTCTTGTCTCCAACCCGCATATCTGGGATCTTCTTTTTTAGAAAATAGTTTTCTTTTCCCAATATGGTAGGTTAATCGAATTCACCAAATAGAAAATACTGTAAAAAATATTATTTCATAAATATTTATACTTTCTTGAGAAAAAAATAATATTCCTGCAAAAATCAAAAAACCAGTTCCCCAAAATACATCAACAATAGAATTATCTTTTATCTTTAATGAAACTAAAAATAAAACAAAATAACACAATCAAAGTGTGAGAATAATTTCTGCTATCATTATTTTATAAAGTTATAAAAACTATAACTCGTCAGAGCAACCATACTGCAGGCAAATGTCCCCCACGCAATATCTACTAAAGTAAATTTAAGTGAATAATTTTGAATAAACGTAAGATTCGTTAAATCATACATCGCGTAACTTAAAAACCCAATCAGTGCACCATACATAACTACATTTCCATATCATTGAAATTGAAGTGTTACAAAAGTAACTACTAAAATACTAATAACAGCCCAAGCGATTAAACCAGCCGTTAAATTAATTTTAATACTTCCATCTTCAACTGCTACCAAATTACCAAATTCACGGATAATAAAATCTTTTGTCACAATTCCAAGCCAAATATAATCCAAGATTAATAATGTCATAAAACCTACGAAATATACTCCGAATATTTTTAGAATTTCCATTTTCAATAGAGTCATAAAAATAAAATTTCTGCCTTCCAACATTTATTATATTGATTTTTTCAGATAAATAAAAAAAGAATATTTTCATATTCTTTTTTTATTATTTGCAAATAATTTCTATTTTTTGAAAAATTTCATCATTCCAATTCTTATCAAGATATTTTTTTACTAAACTTGCTAAAAATTCACATCTTTCTAATTCTCAAGTATTATTTTGCTTTGTATAAAATAAATAATTATCCCAGATATCTGCCATTTTTACAATCATAGCAT
>CBFHLZ010000018.1:8856-17746 GCA_965656795.1 Patescibacteria group bacterium | reverse complement strand
AAAATCTGTATGGATGGAGAGCTTTTGATCCAAACTGTCCAATTGATGATATAAAAATTTGAGACCAAGTTTGGGCAGGATGTAACTCTACTTTAGGATGAGGTTTAGAGTGGTGACAAACAGATGAAAATATTTGAACAGATATTTTTAGTTGATCAATTAGTAGTTGTTTTGATTATGCCTGAAATTATAATCCTTCAAATCCAAAGTGTCAACCAGGAGTCAATGGAATGTTATCAAATGATAACGCAGGCGACTGGATTAAAGAAAAAAATAAAAATAACGATAGGGAGTTTAATACTATATGGTGAAAAATGTATACTAAATCTAGCCTGAATCAAGCCTGTCCAAATGACTGGAAAGTACCTACAGATGATGATTTTACTCAGCTTGAAACCTTTTTAAATAATTCAGTAGTTTGTGAACCATCAAATCGGTATTGTGATTGACTTGGTTGGAAAGGAAATAACTTAAAAAATAAAAACAATAATTTAGCAAAAGCTCTGCAAATTCCATTAGCTTGAAATAGAGATATAAATAATACATCTTATAAAAATAGATGAGATGATGCATTTTTATGGACTAACACAGAAGTAGGTAATAAGTTATATGTTAGATGATTCTATCAAGATTTTTCTACTATTTATAGATGATTATACGGTGATAATTTTGCTATTTCAGTACGTTGTATTAAAGAATAAAAAACTCGCAATTGCGAGTTTTTTATTTTACTATTTTTTAGTAATGAATGCCATGAGGTATGTTCATTTCCCTATTGTGTTGGGTTCTAATCGGCTTTAACCTCAATGATAATGAGAAATCTTGACCATAAAATTTTTTTACTTTTTGTTTCATTTGCTCAAGAAGCGACTTCTTTTGTAATTTATTGAGTGCATGTTTGTGTTTGAGTTCTATGATAAGCTCCTTTTTTTCTTGATCTTCAATCACATTTTCTGCTTGATTGGTTAATATTTTTGCTTCTTTTCCTTTAATAAATTTTTGTAAAAAATTTCTCCATTTTTCATTCATAGCGTCTGTTTTTAAAAATTAATTTTCAAATAGAACGAACCTTATATAGTTAAAAAATAATATACTTTTATAGTACGACTCTAAGTTAAGAAAATCTTAAAAAGGAGAAAAAATCATAAATTTTTTCTCCTTTTTGCTTGTCATGTTGTAAATAGTATTTGTAATTATTTTACATATTCTCAGATTGATATTTTCGTGAGTCATTTTAATCCACTTAATGTAGAATGAATTTGAGAAATATCAAAATTATTGTCTATTTTTGCTATAATTTTAATATCTGTTTTTTTCAAATCTTCTTTAATATTTTTTGTCATGATACTCATTGGAATTTTTAATAATTTTTGTTCCATTATTTTATTGTTCAATTTTCATTTTTCAAATTCTAACTCAACTTGGCAAAAACGTTTTTTGGCTACAACTCTGTTTTTAAATTTTTCAACAAAGACTAAATTTACTAAAATAAAAGCTGTGGTAATGGCAGCAAGTAAAAATAATCATGCTCAAGCCGCAAGTCAAATCGCTGCAGTTGCCCAAATATTTGCAGCAGTTGTGAGTCATTTTGTATTTAAACCAATTTTCATAATTGCTCAGGCTCCTAAAAATCAAACTCAAGAAACTACTTGAGCAGCAATTCTCCCAGGATCACTTACGTTTGAGTTATACATTTCAGGAAGTAATATTGAAATGATCATAAAAAGTGCAGAACCAATAGAAATTAAAATATGTGTTCTGACTCAGGCAGGTTGATTTTTATATTCTCTTTCAAATCAGATTAAGAGTGCTAAAATACCAGCTACTCATAAACGTAAAATAATATCTATTTCACTCATTGATGAAATTAATGGACTCATAAAACCTAAAAAATAATAAATTATTTATATATTATACTATATATATTTAAAATTGCAATTTCTATAAAAAAACAACTGATTAATCAGTTGTTTTTTCGCTTGTTACTAAATCTTTTGCAGGACAATAAAAATCTAATTTTTCTGATCAAACTTTTGATATAATATATTCTATCAAATCTTCTTTTTTTACTTCAGCTTGGCTTCCTGCAATTTGATCTCTCACTTGAAATAAACCATTTCTTGCTTCCATGAGACCAACCATTACAACATATCTGGCTCCAGAACGGTTTGCTTTAAGCATTTGTTCTTTCATTGATGGAGTTCCTAGAGAAACTACTGTATTGATCCCTGCTTCTCTTGCTTGTAAAGAAAGAGGTAATACAACTTTTTTAGCTTCATCTCATAACTGTACAAAATATAGATCAATTGAATCTTTATTTTTTAGAGTTGTATTTTTTTCTTGCAGCATTTTTATGAGAATATATGGATTGGTGAAAAAACCAGTTGCAGGAATTTCTTTTGGTGTTCCAAGTTTTGTCGAAAGCGCATTATGTCTCGCTCAAAGTGCTATTTGTTCATTTGTTTCTTTATTTCTAAAATCCCAAATAGTATGAGTATTATAACTGAATCTTCCAACTAAAGTATGGTCTTCTTCGTATGGAATTTCCAGTAAATCTAAATATTCTTTAAATTTTATATAATGTGCTTTTGAATCTTTTTTAAGAAATTTTGGTGCAAATTTTGGAGCTTGAGAAGCTAAAATTTGTTCATCTTCATCAGTAGAAAGAAGTAATTTCATAGGATCTTTTTCTAGTTGAGCTATAGATTTTTCACTTAGCATGTGTTTTTTATTTTCATAAAATGAAACGAGTTCATCTCTATATTTTAATTTTTCTTTTTCTACTCAAATTGAATTTACTCTTATTTTAAATGTGTCTTCTAAGCCAATTTTATTAAGAGTACTATACATTATATATATAAGAATCGCATCTAAAATTGGATCATTTTCACCAATAATTTCACCACCAAATCTTTCCATTTCACTATATTTTCCTTCGTCATTTGAAAAATATTGATCCATGAAATAATAATATACAGGCTGAATTTCATCATTCATTGCAGAGTCTAAATATGCTCTGAGAATACCAACAGTTGAGTGAGATCTCAAACATCCATTATTTGTTTTATAGATAGATTCTTGATCTTCACCAAATACATCATCAATAACTTCTTGTCTTTCTAAAATTGCTGTTGAAATACGTCTGAATCAGTTTTTTCTGAATTCGTGACGAAACACTTTTTTAAGAAATGTTAAATATTGATGATCGATTGGAAATAAATCTTTTGTACCCTCTAATGGATTAAAATTTGTCATGTTTTTGCTTTGTGTTTTAGATATTTAAATATTTGAGAAAGGACTATTTCCAGTATACTCAAAAATCAAAAAAAATAAATCTTTTTCCTTGATTTTTTCTCTAATTAGAATAGATTATTCCCATGTTTATGGAATTATATAATTTCAAGGTTAAATAATTCTTTAGTTTTATAAAAAAATAAAAATGATAGAAAATTTTAATACTACTTGGCTCGTTTTTTTTAATAATTTTGCCCAATGAGATTTCTGAATAGAATTTTTTGCGTATATTGCAGATCTCCCTATTTTTTTCTTGCCAATTTTTCTAGTTTTTACTTGGCTGTATTATGTCATAAAAAATAAAAATGAGCAAAAAATAGCACTATTATTTTTATTATATTCTACTTTTGTAGCATTATTTATAAATATTATTATTCAAAAGTTAGTCCATTTTGATAGACCAGAAACAGCTTTAGAAAATTCAGGAAATCTTATTTTAGAACATATTCCAGATGCAAGCTTCCCTTCTGATCATACAGCTGTTAGTATTGCTTTTGTGACTGCTTTATATTTATTTGGTTTTAGAAAAATTGCACTAGTATTTTTACCATTTGCGTTTGCGATGAATATTTCACGTATTGTAGTTGGAGTTCATTGGCCATTAGACGTTATTGTAGGAACAATTATAGGTTTTTTATCTGCTATTTTTGTCTATAAAGTTGTCCAACATTTTGAAATAATCAAAAAATTAAATATTCAAATACTGAAAATAGCTGCATTTTTTCGTTTATAAAAATGATATAAAATTTGCAATCTCAAAATAAAAATTATACTGGTATGTAAGTATAATTTTTATTTTTGAAAAACTTTTTTTATGTCAGAAAAAAAGAAAAATATTGCGCTCACTGGAGGTTCCACTTGAGGTCATGTATTTCCATTATTGTCACTCTATAATTATTTTTCTCAAGAAGATAAATATAATTTTTTTTGGGTAGCAGAAGCAGATTCTCTTGAAGAACATATCGCAGATGAAAATTCTATAGAATTTTTTGATATTCCATGTGGAAAAATTAGAAGATATTTTGATTGGAGAAATTTTTATGAACCGTTAAAAAATTTATCTGGAATAGTTTTTGGAATATATTTTATTCTTTCAAAAAATATTGATATTGTTTTTTCAAAAGGATGATATGTAAGTTTACCTTTATGTATTGCAGCATATATTTTGAGAAAACCTATTTATATTCACGAATCTGATGCTGTTTGAGGTGTTGCTAATAAACTCATTAGTAGAATTGCAACAAAAACATTTTACTCATTTGAAAATGCAAAAACTCAAAAAGATGATGAAAAAACATCTGACGAAAGAACGCATATTTTTTCAGGACAAATCCTTAATCCAGATTTATTAGAATATATAACAACCTTAGAAGTAAAAGAAAATGACAAATTAGAAGTTCTTGTAATTGCTGGAAGTCAGGGATCAACTCGTTTATTTGAAAGTGTTTTACAATCACTTCCAGATATGTGAGATATAAATTTCACGGTTGTATTATGAGAAAAAAATCTCCATTTTAAACAAGATTTCCAAAGATTTTTTAATGTTACGGTTCATGATTTTGTGGATCAAAAAACTCTTTGAAAGATTTATAAGAAATCAGATATTGCTGTGACAAGAGCTGGAGCAACTACTCTTTGGGAATTATATAACTTTTGAGTTCACAGTATTATTGTTCCACTTCCAGAAAGTGCCGGAAACCATCAAGAAAAAAATGCTCAATATTTTGAAAATAAATTTGGAAGTAATATTTTAGATGAAAATAATAATTTAAGTTTAGAAATATTTAGATTATTACAAAAATATAAAGCATTGAGAAAATCTGGAGTGAATTTAAATGATTTTTTCAAATCACTCAAAAAAATTGAAACACATTTTGATAAATAAAAAAAGACAAATTTTATAAAATTTGTCTTTTTTTATTTCATTTTTTTGCAGATAAAAAATAAGTATGCTAGACTATTCTAGTATTTTATTTATAATATATTTAAAAGTGAAATTTAATCTAAAATATTTTAAAAAATCAGCTTCATTTAAATATGAAATATCAGCTGCAATTATTTTTTGACTCATCGCATGGGTATATTTTTTTCAAGGAGGAAATACAAGTTTAATTTTACTTTTTGCTTGTATTTTAGGGATTTATATGGCTATGAATATAGGTGCAAATGATGTAGCTAATAATATGTGACCAGCAGTTGGTTCAAAAGCATTAACGCTTGGTTGAGCTATTATTATTGCAGCTATCTTTGAAGCTTCGGGTGCAATTATTGCCGGATGAGATGTAGTAAATACTATTAAGGGTTGAATCATTGATTCAGCTATGATTCCAAATAATCTCACTTTGATTT
Organism: Patescibacteria group bacterium; assembly: GCA_965656795.1. Lineage (GTDB taxonomy): Bacteria > Patescibacteriota > Gracilibacteria > BD1-5 > UBA6164 > CAJXJP01. The sequence goes on along the minus strand of CBFHLZ010000018.1, from coordinate 12,103 downwards.
ATATTATGATGGCTACTTTATTATGAGCTGCTTTATGGATAAATATTGCTACGTATTTTAAGGCTCCAGTTTCAGCTACACATTCTGTTATGTGAGGTTTAATCTGAGCCTGAATGACTGCAAGTGCTACTTTATATATTGTAGAAAATGATGTATTTGATTTTTGATCAATGATGCAATTTACTGCGAGTATGGTTTCTTGGGGAAAAGTATGAGAAATCGCAGCTTCTTGGGTTATATCTCCATTAATGGGATGACTTATTGCAGCTGGGATTATGGCTTCAATTCGTATGAATATTTTCAAGAAGAAGCATATGGATAAAGCAGCAAAACACTGGCTCCCTATATATGTTGGTCTTATGACAAGTATTTTCACTATTTATTTATTACTCAAAGGATTAAAACCGTATTTAAAATCTCATGCTGATTTAGCTGGAGTTTTAACGACAAATACTTCAGTATTTTTATGAATTATTATAGGATTCGGAGTTTTCTTTCTTGTGAGATTATATTTAAAAAAACATAAGTCATTATTGCAAGATGATAAAAAACATATTAATAGATTATTTAATATTCCTTTAATATTTTCTGTTGCGTTACTTTCATTTGCGCATTGAGCCAACGATGTAGCAAATGCCATTTGACCTTTAGTAGCGATTTATGATGCAGTTACAACAGGATGAGTGAGTGTAGAAGATGCAAGTATTCCTTTTTGGATTATGGTGCTGTGAGCTGTATGATTAGTAATTTGATTGATGACTTTTTGAAGTAGACTTATTACAACGGTTTGAGGTGAAATTACAAAATTAAATCAATCAAGAGCTTTTTCAGTTGCTCTTGCTGCAGCTATTACTGTTATTATTGCGAGTCAATTATGACTTCCAGTAAGTTCAACACATATTGCTATTTGAGGTATTTTCGGTATTGGTTTATTTAGAGAATATATCAAGAGATCTCATGGAAAAGATAAAATTTATATTCAAAAAGCTATGATAAAAAATATTGTACTTTCTTGGATTATTACACTTCCAGCTACAGGTTTTATTGCAGGGATTGCATATATTTGTTTATATCACTTTGTATAAAAAATGTATAAAAAAATCGAGTTTCATTTTTTGACTCGATTTTTTTTTTATGGTAAAATTATATATATATTATTTCTGTAATTTTAATCTATGAGCGTAGAATTTTCACAATCATTACAGGGCTTTCAGGCACTTACTTTGACTCAACTCAATGCTCAGGCAAGCTTTTTAAAGAGAATTGATAGGAAGTTTTTACTTACCAGTAGCGAATTTTGAGAATTTTTACAAGAATTAAAAAATGATTTTCAAGTCTTAGAAATCTGAGGAAAAAAAGTTTTTTCATATGATAATATTTATATGGATACACAAGATTATTTATTTTATAATCAACATCAAAATAAATTAAAATCTAGAACAAAAGTCAGAACCAGATTATACGAAGATGCTCAAATGGCATTTTTTGAATACAAACAAAAAATAAATGGAGTCACTCAAAAATTTAGATATCAATTCCCTGTGGAAGAACATGGTACAATGACAAAATGAAAAACAAGATTTTTTGAATGAGTTTGGCAAAGTATGTACCAAGGAGATCCAAAAGCTCCTAAAATTTCACCAGCTATGAAAACTAAATATAACAGAATCACACTGGTAGAAAAAAATGGTTGAGAAAGACTCACTATAGACTTTAATATTCAAACGCTTGATTTACGAGATCCAGAAGCAGAAAATGTAGAATTAAAAAATTTAGTTATCGTGGAAAGTAAATCATTAGCTGAAAATTGTAAAAGTTTGGAAATTTTGAAAAAAAATCATAAAAAACAAGCCAGCTCATGTAGTAAATATTCCCTTTGAATTGTTTATGCTGGTCTTGCTAAAAAATATTCAACATTTAAAAAGACTATTTCTGAGATTGAAGAAATTAAAGCACAAATTCAAGAAGAAAATAAAAAATAAAGTAAAAAAATTTTGCTTTATTTTTTATTTTTTGCATAATTTTTTTACTTGAAATCAGAGGAACATTATAATGATAGATATAATAATTTTATTTCCATCATTTATAGCTTTTATTATTGGGTATTATATAATAATTACCAAGCAATATTTACAGCATGATGCTCAAATTGGGTATTTTGTCTTTTGGTTAGCTTCAGTGGTACAAGCTGGAGCTGACTTAGTAAATATTATATTTGATCCAAAAAGTACTGCAAATGAGATTTTTGCTGGATACGCTAGTTTTGGACTTATTTTTTTTACAGCATTTGTGTTGATGAAAAAAATAATGTCTCAGGATTTTTCTATAAAAAATTTTTGGAAAAAAAGTGACCCAGATGATAGAAAAGCACTAATAATTTTTAGTATTTTTTTATGTTTGTTTATAATTTTTGAATTTATTTTTGATTTTTCTGACGAAAGTTATTATCAATGGACGATGGCTGTAATTGCGATTATTCTTGATATTGCAGCTGTTTTATTAGCGCGAAAAGAAATTTATTCTAAAATTGAACAACAAAAATTATCTCCATGGATACTTTGGGGTTTATCTTTAGGTTGGTTATGCAGCTTAGAAGCAATATTTAGCTATGATGAAGGATTTTTCCCACCATCAGTTGGCTGGGTGATGCTCTGTGAAAATATATTTGTAGTATTTATTATTGCAGGATTTATTTTTCACGGTAGAATCCAAGAAAAACAAAAAACCATTCAGTTTGACTGAATGGTTTTTATTTTATAAAAAAGTATATTCTTTTTTATAATGTTTAAATAATTTTTTTGAACCTCAAAGAAATATTTCTTTGTCGGTAAGTTTGAGTTTTCTTAACCAAAAATCTATATTTGCTTGGCTTTCTTCTTCTATTTCCAGTAGCGCAGGGATATCTTCATATTTATCGATATCAAATTCTGCATCAACAAGCCTATAAGAAATTCTATGTTTGATTTTTTCTCTTGTTTTTACCATTCCGTACTTTTCTAAAACAGATGAAAAACTTTCAACATCCGATATTTCCATTTCGTGTTCGTCTTTAGCTATGACATCTTCATTTTCTTCTACATCAAAACGTTTATTTTTAATGGTATATAAATGAGTTTCTCATTTTTTTCTTACACGAAACATTCTATTATTTTGTTGCATTTTTGCTTTTTTTGAATCACTTGGAAAATCATAATATACATCATGAATGACTCCATCAAAGGTTTTTTTAGCTCAAAAATTTTCTAAC
>CBFHLZ010000018.1:1454-8757 GCA_965656795.1 Patescibacteria group bacterium | reverse complement strand
TTTTGACAAATTTCTTCGATATTTATTTCTAATATTTTTATTTCTTTTTCTAGCATATTGGTTGATTTGAAAAAATATTAATTTAATTATACAATATATTTTAAAAATGTACAACATTTTTACTTTTTTAGTATATATCATTCTCATCTAATATTTTTGATCCAATCATCTATATTAAATTCTTCGAGTATTTTCTTTAAACGTAATATCACAATTCTAATGTTTCGAGTTTTGAGTAATTCCCTGTCTCACCATAATTTTAAACATAAATCTGATTCAGAAATAATGTGTTCTTTTCTAAGTAGAAATTGAAATAATATGAATTTTGATTTTTTTGAAAGTTCAATTAACTCATCATTATAATAAAATGTGTTTTCATGAAACTTGTAACTGAGTCAATGATAATGTAAAACTTGTGTATCATTACAAATAATATTAATACAATATGATTTAAACCACCTCATAATTCTTAACTCTAGCTCTTTTAAGCGGAATGGTTTTGTGAGATAATCATTGGCTCATAGATTAAAAGCATTTTCAATATATTCAATATCATCAAATCAACTCATTACAATAATCGGCATTTTTAATTGTTTTTTTCTTATTATTTTGACGATATCTAATCAACTTTGAGAGGTTTGAAATCATAATTTTATATCAACTAAAATTATATCATATGATTGAATAACTGCTAACTCATGAATAAATTCTTCAAATGTAGATAAAAGAGTAATTTTATTTGAAATTACTCTTTTATTAAAAACATCTCGAATTTTATTTCATAAAAATTCATCATCTTCTATAATTAATATATTCATACCTCAGTAATATTAAATTATACTGAAGGTATATTAATTATTATACGGGCTCATCATAATTTTTTTCAAAAAGAAGCTTGAATATTTCCTTTATGTAGTTCTACTATAGTTCTACATAAATATAATCACATACCAAGTCAGATATAACTTCATTTTCCAGTAGAATATTTTTCAAAAATATTATTAATTTCTAATTGTGTAAATCATTTTCCGTTATCTTCAATGATTATTTGGATCATTTCATTTTTTATTTCACATGAAATATACATTTCTCCAGTTTGTGGATCTATGATTTTAAGAGCATTATTTATGAGATTATCAATCACTTGACGAAATTGTACTTTATCAAGAGGAATATATTGAATATCTTCGTCAAAATTTGTATGAAATACAATTTCTGGATGAATTTTTTGAAAAATAGAAATTTCATTTTTTAAGAGTTCTACTATTTTAATATTTTGTACAAAAAGTGATTTTGAATTCATTTCAAATTGTTGAATCGAGAAAAGTTTATTTACCAAATCTCACGTTTTTAAAAGTAATTCATTGAGTGTAAATAACTCTTTTTGCATTTCTTGCTTACTTAGATCATCATTTTTATAATCATCTATAATATTGTCAATTTGAAAAATAGAACTGGCAATCGGTCATTTTACTTCATGAGAAATCACATTAATAAATTCTTTTTGTTTGTTAATGAGTTGATTATATTCAATTGTTTGTTTATCTACTTGTTGATCAAGGTTTACAGAAAGTTCGTGAATTTTTTTATAAATATCTAAATATTTAAGGTGTCATTCCAAAAATAATTTAAAATCCGTTAAAATATTTATTTCCTCGTTATAATAATGATCTTCAAAAGGTTTTTTCCCAACGCATAGGTATCAGATTAAAATATTTTTATTATCATACATCGGGAAAATTAAATATGCTTTGTCACAAATCTCAGAGATAATTTTTTCTTTATCAAATTTATGTTTATTTTCTTGAATAAAAACGATATCATTTATGAAAATATTTAATTTATTTTTTTGTTGAAAGAAATTATATAGCTCATTTTTTTCGTTTCAAAATAGTCAAATATTGAAATATTTAACTTTCATTTTTTTATGAAATTCTATTTCTAAATGATTATTTAAATCATTTAAATTTGTGATATATGGAATTTCTTTTTTTAATTGAAAAATAAAATTTCTGAAATAATTATTTTGATTATTTCAAAGAAAGATAGTATAAAGGGCTTTATGAATAATTGAAAAGCAAAGAATTCAAATAATAATATCTACAATTCAAAATTCATTATTGATTCACCAATAGTTTCAAAAATGGTTTCATAATATCCCTAAATAATATTTAAATATATTAATTAAAAATATTGTAGCAGACAGAGATAATAATAACACAATTATCTCTCCTATTTTTACTTTAATGTTTGAAAGGTTATACTTGTGTATCGAATAAAATGTCAAAATAATAAAAGGAATAAAGAAAAATCATATTTCTTTTTCGAGAATCCAGATATTAAATAATGGTAAAATTAATTGAAAAACAAGCGTTAAAATGATTAAAAGTAATACTCAGAATAAAATATATTTTAATCTGAGTTTATTTAAATATGAAATGTCATTATATTTTTTATATGTTGTATATATAAATAATGGGAAAAAATACAAATTTAGTAAAATATGCAAAATATATGCGTTCCCTTGTATTTCATAAAAATCATTTTTATTTAGATCTAAGTACATCCCTTGAACTATTAAATCACTTATAACATATATTATAAATAATATTACAGCAAATATATGGATAATTAAATTTTTTCGACTCAACAGCTTATTTGCTCAAGAGCTAAAATATTCTATAAAATATACAAAACTAAAAATACAAACTATAGATAGAAAATATCATGTTTTTGAAAGTATATGATGAACGTGAGAATCTGAAAATATATAAAATGAAATGAAGTACATCACTAACCATAATCCTCAGCTGAGAGTAAATATTAAAAAATAATACCCACTTATATCTTTGTATTTTTTATAAACTGAAATTCATAATATAAAGAATGTAATAATTAATAGCAAATATAATATTATATAAAAACTCATTGGTGTATAGGTAAATATTTATATGTACTGCAGTATATATTTATTTAATAGAATTAAAAGGATTTTAAAATTTTTCTAATTGATTGTGTATTTTTTTGTTTTAATATTTTTATAGGTGAATCAATAATATATAGACTTGAATGGTGTTGTAAATTTTTATTTTCTACTTCTCAAAGTGTACTTAAATCAAGTTTTTGAGCTCAAAGTTTCTGATAAATAAAAGATAAACAATTACTATCATCGACTTCTATTATCCCAGGAATATTATTTAATGTATCTGGAATTGACTGAAATAATTGGCTTAATAATTTAAAAAAAGTAATTAAATTTGAATAATTTTGTGTTAATCAAATAGAACTTATTGTTATATATTCACCTTGATAATTTTCAAGTCATAAAATATCTTCTATTTTTTTTCGAATCGTTTCTTTTCAAATTTTATGATAATATGCTTCAAATTCTTCAGAATAAATTTCATCAAATGTTGCTGTATATCAATCTGCAAAACCTTGAATTTCTCAATCACATTGATATGTTGTGAGATAAGAATTATATGAAATATATCTTTGTTTAATGTATTGTAAATATTGTTTTCCATAAATTTCTTGTGTATTTCATCCACATTTTCTACATTGTATATTTGAAATTCCTAATACTTCAATAATTTTTTTTACCGTTAAATTTTTAATTTCATCACATAATGTAGAAAAAACTTCATCTTTTCCATCTATATGATTACAATCGCTACATTGTATATATTCTCAAATTCATCGAGCCCACATGTCTTGCTCAATTTCTCTAATTCGTTCTGTTTGAGTATCACTAATATTTGAGGTTTCCCAGTGTTGTATGGTATTTCACGGCATAATTACTTTATATTAAAATATAATATCAATAACCATAAAGAATAAAAGTTACAAAATTGTTACAAAAAAATAAAAAACTTCAAAAATTTAATGTCCATTTAATATCCCGTAAGTATAATCATTTTGTTTTAGTAATGTTGAGCATAAATATTTTTGTATTTTTGAAAGAAATCAATATAGTAGACATAATAATATTTATATGTAAAACTGATGAATATCACTATAATTGACGATGAAGTTATACTGGCAAAAAATATTTCTAAAAAACTAGAAAAAAATGGTTACGCAGTAAATATTTTTCATAATTGTACTGATTTTTATCAAGCGCAATATGACTCAAGCGATTTATATATTGTTGATATATGATTAACCGATGGTAGTGGGTTTGAAATAATACAGTGGCTTAGGAAAATAAAAGAATCTACAGCCTATATAATTATCACTTCTGCTTTTGGGGATTTAGATAAAAAACTCTACTGACTTGATATTTGAGCCGATGATTATATGACAAAACCTTGTAATCCAGATGAGCTTCTAGCAAGAATAAAAGCTAATTTACGTAGAAAATCAAACAATCAAATATATGTAAGTGGAATACTAACATATAAAAATATTGTATTTAATGAAGATAAGAATATACTGACTTTATGAAATAAAGTGATTAACTTAACTAAAAAGGAGAGATTATTAGTAAAAATTTTTTTATCACAACAAAACTATTTAATAGAAAAATCTACGATTGTATCAAAAGTATGGCAAAGTGATGACGAGTTATCAGTAAGTGATAATACAATCAATGTAACTATTTCAAATTTAAGAAAGAAATTATGAAGTGAATTTAAACTAAAAACAAAAATCAATGAAGGTTATATTTTAGAAATATAATCAAATATTTTTATTTTATTGGGCTAACTGGCTATTATGGATAATGTTCATCTCCTTGACAAAACACAACAGAATTTACCTAAATTATTACAAAATACTGTACACGATGATTTACAAGTAATTTTAAATAATACGAATATTGAATTAGAAAATATTATTTCTAGTAGATGAGATAAAGCAAGCCTTACAGAAGCTTTAGCACGTCCAGATTTTAATTATATTCCACATATTAGAGATGATACATCACTAGAAATTTGGCAAAAAGAGAAACAAGCTCTTCATTATTTACTTGATTTAGTAGAAAAAAATAATCTTACTTTTGAATTATTTTTACATAATTTGTATTTAATTGAAAAAGAAATAGAAAATAATCCAAATCAATTCAAAAAATATTCTGTAAATGTATATCCTGAAGATATTGAGCATCCGTATTTTATACAAGCAATTAAAAAATTTAAATATTCTCATTTACTAGTTATAGAATTAACTGAAAAAAATAAATGGACGGATGTTTCTGTAAATAAGTTGAAATATGTTCAAGAAAAATATTGATTAGAAATAGCGATGGATGATATTCATCCAATTCCTACAAAGGAAAATATGAGTATGGATAGTTTACAAAAATTTCAAGAGCTTGGTTTAAGGGTAGATAGACATAAGATAGATGGTCAATTTTTTCAAGAAATGTACAATCAGTATAATACTTCTGCTACAAAAGATTCAAATATATTCATAGTGCTAATGAGTCATATCATTAATTCTTATGAAATGAAAAAAGTCACAATAGAATGGATAGAAACTCAGCAGCAGTATGACTTTGCATTAAAACTTGAATCAGAATTTCCAGAAATAGAATTTAGATATCAATGATTCTTCTTTAAGAATAAATAAAAAAATAACTCATCATTCATGATGAGTTATTTTTTTATTTATCAGCTTTTTTTACTTCAATTTTTTGAGCTTCTTTTTGTTTTTTATATTCTGCAAATTTATCTAATTCTTCTTGAGTTGGAGTTCTTTCGAGTCCGATTCTTCCTTTAGCTAAATCTACTTGAATAACTGTGAAATCAACACTATCACCTACATTTACATAATCTTCTACTTTCATCGCTCTGAGAGGAGTAAGTTTAGAAATATGAATCATACCAGAAGTATTTTTAAAACTTACAATAGCACCAACACCATCAATAATTTTTACTACTTCACCTGTATATTTTTCACCTTCAGTTGGTTTCCAAAGCAGTGCGTTAATGTCTGCAATTGCTTTTTTTCCACCTTCTTGTGTTTCAGCTGTAATTGTTGTCATACCATCTTCAGCAATCGAAACTTTTACTCCATATTCTTTTTCCATTCTTTGAACATTTTCTCCACCTTTTCAAATAACGATTCTAATATCATCTACTTTTATTTCCATATTCATGATAAGTGGAGCATATTTAGATAATTCAGTCGCAACTTGAGGTTGAGCTTTCAGCATGTTTTCTAAGATATATTCAACAGCTCCATGAGATTGAGCAAAACCTTCTTTAAAAATATCCATTTTTAAACCTTTGATTTTTACATCTAATTGCATAGCAGTAATACCATTTTTAGTTCTTGCTACTTTGAAATCCATATCACCTAAGAAGTCTTCTTGAGCTTGAATATCTGATAAAATTACATACTTACCAGTAGATTCATCATAAATCATTCCCATTGCAACACCTCAAACTGGAGTTTTAATTGGTACTCATGCATTCATAAGACTCAAAGTTGAACCACAGATAGAAGCCATAGAACTTGAACCATTACATGTAGTGATTTCTGAAACTACTCTCATTACATATGGAAATTCTTCTTCACTTGGAATAACTGGAAGGAGAGCTCTTTCAGCAAGTGCACCGTGACCAATTTCCCTTCTTCCTGTTCCTCTCATCATTCTCACTTCCCCAACTGAATATGGTGGAAAGTTATAGTGATGGATATATCTTTTTGTATCTTCTGGCATCATTCCATCAAGAGTCATTTCATCATCTGGACCACCAAGAGTAGCAATAGAGAGTGATTGAGTCATCCCTCTTCTAAATAATGCTGAACCGTGTGTTCTTGGAAGTAATCCAACTTCACTACAAACTTCTCTTACTTCTTTCGGATTTCTTCCATCGAGTCTTTCCCCAGTTTCAAGAATTTTAGATCTCATAGTTTCTTTTACTCTTTTGTATACAAGATTTCCAACTTCAGAAGCATCAATTTGTACAATATCTTCATTTACTTCATCAGAAATATGACCTTTTTGCGTTAAAAATTCAGTCACTAAAACATCTAAATTATCTAATTCGTTTTGAAAATCAATTTTTGATTTATTGTATAAACATGACATTTTTTCTTCTGTAAGAAATTCTTTTACGATGTCGTATAAGCTTTCATCTGGAAGATTAACAGTAGGTTCTAATTGAGTGATAGTACCAAATTGCTTTTCATATTCAGCTACAAAATCGTCTTGTACAGCACAAATTTCTTTGATAATATTATGAGAATATTCGATTGCTTCAAGCATAAGTTCATCACTTACTTCATTTCAACCTGCTTCAATCATCGTGATTGCGTCAACTGTACCAGCCGTTAATAAGTTTAATTTTGAATC
>CBFHLZ010000018.1:0-1355 GCA_965656795.1 Patescibacteria group bacterium | reverse complement strand
ACTTACTTCATTTCAACCTGCTTCAATCATCGTGATTGCGTCAACTGTACCAGCCGTTAATAAGTTTAATTTTGAATCTTTTTCTTGTTGAACCGTAGGGTTGAAAATATAACTTCCATCATCCATAACTGAAATATTACAAGATGATACTGGTCCTTCAAAAGGAGCTCCTGCCATTTGTAATCCTAAACTTGCACCAACAATTCCCCAAAAACCAAGTTCTTTTTCTCCACTTGCAGAAAGAACCGTAGCAATAACTTGAGTATCATTTACAATTCCTTTTGGAAACATTGGTCTAATTGGTCTATCAATAAGTCTCGCAGTGAGAGTTGCTCAATCACTAGGTCTTGCTTCTCTTCTTTGAAATCTATTCCCACCAATTTTACCAGTTGCGTAAAATTTTTCTTGATAATCTACCACTAACGGGAAAAAACTTGCATTTTCATTTAATCCTTTTGTTTTAAAACCAGTTGTTACAAATAAAATATTATCATTTGTATCAGAAATAGTAACAGCACCATTAATTAATAGTCCCAATTTTCCTGTTTCTAAAGTAATATCTTCTCCACCGATTGTATACGTTTTTTTCAAGCTTAACATTGATGCAGCATTTTTATCTGAAATTCCGTTCATATAAAATATTTAAAAAATAATTTTTGAAATATAAAAATATTTTGAATAATGAAATATTTTTATATTTTTTCTCAAAAAAATACAAAAACATTTCATCATTGTAACAAAATATTCTTAAAAATTTCGTTAAATAGTATATTGTTTTTTAATAAATTACCAAAAATAAAAAAGAGCTTTTGCTCTTTTTTATTTTTTTATATAAGAGGTTTTTCTATTCCCTCAATTTTTGTACCACTTGTTCTCCTTTTCACAGTAAACTGGTCCCAAAAGTAATTTTATGATTTCAGAGGTTTTTATTAATTAGATTTATCTTTTTTACGAGTTCATAATTTTGATCTTTATTTCTCAAAACTGGATCAAAAAGTGATGATTGCTTAGGAAGATAATTTCTGAGTTTATAAAAAAATATTCCAGTAGAACGGCATAATCTTTCTGGAGAATAAAATTTTTCGAATAATAATATAATTTTTTCTAAAATTTCTTTATGACTATTAGAATATGTAGGAATTTTTAAAAAAATAAATTCACGAGCAAAGTTTTTATCACGAAACATTAATCAAATTTCTCAAATTTCCATATTTTTTTCATATAAAACTTCAAAAGCTCGTTCAAAATTAATAAGTATTTTTTCGCGTAAATATTGCTTATTATTGGTAATATGTTTATTAAAACTACGAGTACGAGAAATACTTTTTATGACTTGAGATTTCTTGACTATATAC
>CBFHLZ010000017.1:0-18346 GCA_965656795.1 Patescibacteria group bacterium | reverse complement strand
AAAAGAGAAAAAGATCTCGAAAGAGCGACTTTTGCTGTAACAGGAATGTATGGAGAACTAGAATCTCTCATGGGACAAGCGCTTCCTGGTTCGGAAAAATTAGAACTTGGTGCTGGAGATGATGAAGACGAAGATTAAAAAATAGCGAGTAAAAAGCTATTTTTTTAATAATTAATAAAACTAATTATATGGAAAATAAACTTTCACTTGATTTTGGTTCAAATAAACCAAAATTTCGTAGAAAAATAATGCAAAATATCATAGTCGATAGAAAATCAAAATATACCGCAGTGGCAGGTTTTGTCGAATCAAAAGAAGATGTGAAAAAGTTTATGTCTGACTTACTTAGAGATAAATATTTTCAAAAATCTACGCACAATACGTATGCTTTTAGAATAACACTTGATAATGGAAGTGTGTTAGAATCAAAAAATGATGATGGGGAAACATGAGCTGGAAACTGTATTTTAAGAGAATTACAAAGATCAGAATTTACAAATACATTAGTGGTAGTGACTCGTTATTTTGGTTGAGTGCATTTGCAAGCAGATAGATTTAAAAATGTTATTGAAGCAACAAAAATCATATTAGACGAAATAAAATAATTATTTGCAAAATATAATTTATTTTATAATATTTAATTACTATACTTTTTATAGTTTTATTAAAAATATATGAAAAAAATATTAATTATTACTGCAAATCCAAGTTCTCAAGGATTTACACATCAAATAGCACAAAAATATTCTCAAGTATCAAAAGATTTAAATGCTCAGGTAGAAATATTAGATTTATATAAATCTGAAAATATGCAAGAATATTTAGAGTATGAGAATATTAGAACCGATTGGCCAAATGATGAAAAAATAAAATCTATGCAAGAAAAAATTACAAATTCGGATGAACTTGTATTTGTAGCTCCGGTTTGGTGGGGAAGTGTCCCTGCTGTGATGAAAAATTTCATTGATGTAAATTTCCAAGCAGGTTTTGCATTTAATTATGGTAAAAATGGGAAAGTAGAAAAATTATTAACATGAAAAAAAGCTACTTTGTTTATGACCTGTGATGCACCAGGATTTATTTATAAATATTTACCATTTATGATTTCATTAAAATGATATTTTGGAACAAATATTTTAGGTTTTTGTGGAATAAAATTAACAAAATTTCATTTATTTGATCATATGCATAAACATAAAAAGTCTCAAGAATCAATTGATAAATTATTAAATATAGTTGAAAAATTAGCAAAAAAGTCATAATATTATGACTTTTTTTATTTAAAAAAATATGTATAATTCTTAAAATATTTTTAAAATTATTTATGCAGATAGATATTCAGCGTTCAAATAGAAAAACAATTTCCTTGCAAGTAAGAAAGCAAAAAATTATTGTGAAAGCTCCGATTTTTTTATGAAAAAAATATATACTTCAATTTGTTGAAAAAAATAAAAATTGGATTGAAAATAAAATAAAAAATCAAAAAAAATCACTTATTAATCCTGATAAGATTAATGAGTATAAAAAACAGGCAAAAATATTTATCCCAAAAAGAGTAGCTGAAATTGCGAAAGAATTTGGTTTTGAATATAAAGCCGTTAAAATAACTTCAGCAAAAACAAGATGGGGAAGTTGTACCAGCCAAAAAAATTTAAACTTTACGTTCCGTTTAATTTTAACTCCACCAGAAATAATTGATTATGTGATTTGTCATGAGTTAGCTCATTTGAAACATATGAATCATTCTAGACAATTTTGGTGAGAAGTGTCTAAAATGGATAAAGATTACAAGCAACACGATTTTTGGTTAAAGAAAAATTGAGATTTATTTACATAAAATTTTTATTTTTACATTAATCAGATAGAATCATTTATATTTATATTTTAATTATTATATATGGCATCATCAAATAAACAATTAGTAAAAATTAATACACAAGAAGTAGCTGAAATAGAAGAAGTATTTTCTCAAGCTAAAGATTTTAGAGAAGTAGGTGAAAAAATAACAGCTCCAATTGATAGTATTATTACTGAAACTACAAAAATAATAGATGCAGATCCTATTATGAATGTTTCATGAGAATTAAGTGAAATGAATTCAGAAGTTTCAGGAGTATATGATTCTATTATTGATAACGACTCAAAAGTTATGAAAGTAATGAAATCTCTTCCTTTACTTGGAAATTTAGTAAAATCATTAGATAAAAAATATGATGAAGCAAAATTTAATATAAAGTCAATAGAAGGAAAAATAGAAATGATTTTTTCTGGTTTTGATACTTCATACGATTCTGTAAATACTTCGATTGATATGCAAATGAAATTTTTAGATTCATTAGAACAAAATTTAGATAAAGTTATAGCGTATAAAGAATTTGTTCAAAATAAATCAGATGACTTTTCACAAAAACTTTCTACTGTTGAAGATCCAAGTGAAAAACTTAAATACGAAATGTTTGCTAGAAATGTAGAATTCTTTTTAGGGAATCTCACAGTACTGGTTTGAAATCTAGAAATGGCTAAAAAAAGATTATTAATGAGATTAGATTCTGCTAATAAATTATCTCTTGCGATGAGTTCTAGTAGACCAATTTTTAAAACACTTTTATCAACGGCTATTATAGAAACTTCGAGCCAAAAAGCTATTGATGCATCTATCCAAGCTATGGATGTAATGTGATCTACAATTGATAAAATGACTACAGATCTGACTGATAAAGCAATAGAAAGTTCTAAAAAATCAGAAGAAATTTCATCAAAACCAGTAGTTTCTACGACTGTTTTTATTGAAAATGTAACGAAATTAAAAAATCATTTTAATGAAATTGAAGATTATAGATTACAAGTTGCAAAAGAAGCTCAAGAGGAAAGAAAACTATTTGCTGAAGCTAAAAATCAACTATGAGAATTAAAAACTTTAGAAGCTCAAGATGCTCAAGATTTTAAAAGTCAAATTACTTCACCTGAAGAAAAATAATATTTAAAAATAAAAAAAACATAAGTCAAAATAACTTGTGTTTTTTTATTGTAAAATAGAGAGGTTTGTTATATACTTATAAACAATGTTGTAGTACTAATAAATAGATTCATGAATATAAATCACAGCTTGAAAGAAATATACAAGCTATATTCTTCTTGAGATTATAAGCAAGCAGAAATATTGAACAATCAAATCTTAGAAAAATACCCCGAAAATATTTATGCATCTCGTTATCAACAACTTATTCAAAAAAAGCTTTTGTCTGACTCAATAGAATGAAAAAAATGACCAATCCCAAAGATAAAATCAAAAACATTGAAATGTCCTCATTGTACGTCTAAAATACCATTTTCTTGATTAACTCAAGAAAATAGGAGAAGAATTGAAAATAAAGACTTAAATAACCTAGAAATAAAATGTCCTTACTGTCATACAAAATTTACTCTACAAAATAAGAAATCAAGATCTTATTTATGAATAAAAATTTGAGATAAAATTACATATAAACATAAATGATATAAAACAGTATGATATGTCAAATATGAAGGAAATTGGTATGAATGAAATTACTCTGGAAAAACAGTCTATTTAGAATGGATTTTATTATGAAATGATAATAGCTACTTATATTTTTCAGAATGATATTCATTAGATGAATGACGTAAAAGTTATGAATTTGAGTTTTCGAAAAAAACTATACCGAAAAAAATCTTGTGAGTTAACTTTGAAAAAAAACAGTTTGATGCATATGGCACAAATATAGATTTTACAGAATATAATAAACTGAAAGTAATAAGTGTATATGGTGAAAATTCCAAATCGTATAGTATATGAGAAGAAATTCAACTCGCACCGATTGATATAAACGGTCAATCATTAGTATATGAAAAAGAAACTTCATGAAATCAGCAAGAAATATGAATTTATGAAACTCAATGAGTTCAACTTTCAGTAGCAGAGAGAATATTTAATACAAAATCAAATATTAAAAAATCAGCAAATCTTGATGTACCAAATATGTCAAAATATGTACCATTTTTGTTTATCTTGTTTCCGTTATTTATTATCTGAATATCAGAACCTATAATTTTATTAGGTATAATATTTATAATTGGTTCACTTTATATTTTATTTTGATCACATTCTCAAAAGACATATATTATCTATTGTTTTTGATTTTTAGGACCAATACTATTATTCTTGTTTATTCCAATGTTTAGTAATATTATTGAAAATAAAGAATCTATTGAAATTTGAAATGTTGAATTGTGAAATAAATATGAATTAGATTTTTGAGAGTTAGAGGCATTCCCCAAAAAAACTATCAAAACACAAAGTTATAGTTATTGATGAAAAAGAACATACTATTCACAAAATATTTGATTGAAATTTTCAGTAAAAACCCAGGAAGACAAAGATATAATTCAAAAAATTAATTCTTGGAATTCTTGATATCAAACTCCACAAAATATCATAATAAATGATATGTTTGAATGAAATCTTTATAAACTTAAATAAACTATATGACAAAATGGATATTACTCATGTTTGCTGTATATTGAGGGATTTGATATGCAATTGCCTCAACAAGTTCATATACTCCTATTTCTCAACAAATTGATGTGAAATCAATGAGTCTCAAAACTCCAGAATATGTAGAAAAAAAATGGGATATATGTGATGGTACATGTAAAAATAGAAGTTCTACATCAACTTCAAGTTGGTGAAGTGCAAGTTATGGTGGTAAATAAAAATAAATTTAATTTAATAAAAATATTATTATGGAAATAACAGTTTTAGTTCAAGGTGTAGTAGGTACAATTATTTATTCATTATTATGAATATGTATTATGACAATGAGTTTTTGTTTAATAGAAAAAATGACAAAATTTTCTTTAAGAAAAGAAATTATTGAAGATGAGAATATAGCATTGGGAACAATGTTTGCAGGTTTTTTTATTGCAGTTTCTATTATTATTGCTGCAGCTATTATATAATTTAATTTTAAATATATGTGATTATTTGATATTTTTAAAGACCAAACAATTGACGTTATTAGATGGGAAAATCCATCGGATGATTTACTTGTTTGGAAATGGCCACAAAATCTTGATGAAATTAAAAACAATTCTTCATTAGTGGTAGATCCATGATTAGCTGCAATTTTTATACATAATTGAAAAATTGAAGCAATTCAAACAGATTCTGGGAAATGGAGCTTACAAACAGATAATATTCCTTTCATTTCTAGTTTAAAAAATATTATGAGTTGATTTGAAACTCATGATAAATCAGCTGTATATTTTATTAAAACACATCAACTTGCTAACCAAAAATGGGGAACTCCAAATAGCATTACTTATGTAGATCCTTCATATAATTTCCCAGTTGAATTAAGGGCATTTGGTAATTTTACATTTAAAATTACTGATCTAGAAAATTTTTGGACGAATTATGTGGCAAACGTAGCAGAAGTCAGAACAGATGATATTAGAATGCTTATTACTGATAGAATTGTTGGAAATATAGCGACTCTATTTGCAACAAAACAAGTAAGTTATAATACTATTGATTCTTTTACTTTAGAAATTTCACAAGAACTTACGGGTCTTACAAAAGATGAATTTGCTAAATTAGGATTAGAACTTACAGATTTTAGAATTGAGGATATTAATTTTACAGATAAAACAAATGAGTATATCGATAAAATTATTTCTAAAATTGCTGATGTTGGTGCAATTAATGCTACTAAAAATATAGATGCATCTGCAATGGCTAATTATTCATCAGTAGAAAAACTCAACATCATGAATAAAGCAGCAGAATCAGGATGATCTGCTGGAGATATGATGTGAGCTGGAATGTGAATGGCTATGGGGATGAATATGGCAAATGATATGCAAGAACAACAAAAAAATGTTTCTGTTGATACGGATTCTGCAGAATCAAAATTACAAAAAATAAAATCACTATTAGATAAATGACTTATATCTCAAGAAGATTATGAGACAAAAAAATCTGAAATTTTAGAGAATTTATAAAAAAACAAAAAATAAATTTTAATATTATTTTGTTTTTTGTTTGATTTTATTAAAATAATATTATCTTTTTATATATAAATTTCTCAATAATGATATTATTTTTTACTTTAATTATTGCCATTTGTGGTATTTTATATGAGTTAATTTTATGAACACTTAGTTCATATTTGATTTGAGATAGTGTGAGACAATTTTCTTTTACTATCTGATTTTTTATGACAGGTATGTGAATAGGAGCATACTTTTCTCGTTATTTGGAAAAAAATGCAATTAAAAATTTTTTAAGAATAGAGCTTTTATTATCAGTTTTATGAGCTTCGAGTGTCATTATTTTAAAAATTTTATATCTGCATTTTGGTTTACATTGAGATTTATTTCAGTTTTTTTATTTATTAGTAACTATGTTGGTATGAGCCTTTGTATGAGGAGAATTACCTTTAGTCGCAACTATTTATAAAGAATTAAAAATAAAAACTCAGTCAATTATTAGTGATTTATTTACCTTCGATTATATTGGTGGATTAGTCGCAAGTTTGATTTTTCCACTTTTATTACTTCCAGTTTTATGACTGTATAATGTATCTATTTTTATCGGGAGTTTAAATCTTTTAGTTTGTGTTTTTTATATTCAATATCTTACAAAATTTAATATTAATTTAAAAAAATATTATATAGCTGTTGCCATAATTATCCTATATTTTTTATGATTATTTTTTGCTTCAGCTCAGTTTGAAAATTATTATTTAAGAAATTATTATAAAGAACCAATTCTAGAAACATATCAATCTGATTATCAAAATATTGTCCTGACAAAAAGGTGAGAAGATTTTCGTATGTATATTAACGGAAATATACAATTTTTAAGTTTAGATGAAAATAGATATCATGAAGCTTTAGTAAATTGGCCTATAAAACTATTAGAAGATAGAAAAGATATCAATGTGCTAGTCTTAGGATGATGAGATGGTTTAGCCGTAAGGAATTTACTTGAATACGAAAATATTGACAAAATAACTTTAGTTGATTTAGATCCAAAAATTACGCAAATAGCACAAACTCAAGTAGATTTAGTGGCTTTAAACAAAAATTCTTTATTAGATGAAAAAGTAGAAATAATTCATATGGATGCAATGAAATATTTGCAGCAAACGGATAAAAAATTTGATTTTATAATTGCTGATTTCCCAGATCCTAGAGATGTAGCCACTGCAAAACTCTATTCTAAAGAAATGTATTTATGAATAGATACAGTCTTAAATATGCAATGAGTTTTTGTTACCCAAGCATCAAACGCATTTTTTTCAACTAAAGCATTTTGGAGTATTGATAAAACTCTATGAACTGTTTTTTGAGAAACCCTTCCATACCATAGATATTTACCAAGTTTTTGAGATTGGTGATTTGTCTGAGTACAAAAGTGAGGATTGAAAAATAAAAATATTTGTGAAGATTTATGATGTACTTTTTTTGATGAAGATTACCTACAACCAATTGAAAAAATTAATATTAATACACTTTCTCATCCTGAAATAATAGAATATTATGGAGAATGATATAAGAAATTTAACCTATAGATACATGTGAGAAATTTTTATCCCAGAAAAAATATTTGATACCATTCAAATCAATATTATTTGAAATAACATATGAGAGATTTTTGATATACATTTTTGAAAATATACTCAAGAAGCATTTGAATCAACTTATTGTAGATGAGTAAAATTTAAATTTGAAGAATTAGATCAAGATTTAGTTGCAATTTTAAATGGAGAGTTTGGAAAATTTTATTTTATTGATTATGATTTTGATCAAAAAAATATTATTACTCATGGGAAAAAAATTCTATGAGCATGAGATATTTGAAATGAAATTAAAAATATCGAAGGAAAATTTGAAAAAATTATTCAAGACCTATCAAGTAATAACTTACTCACTATTTCTAAAAAACAAGAAATATATACGAATGTACAAGAAACGTTTTTTACGATATCTGGAATTTTATTTTTGCTTTATTGACTGAAACAAAAAGTTATAGAAAATCTCAATGATTTAGAAAATATTGATGATAAACAAATGGAATTAAAATCACAAGCTCAATTATTAATGCAAAATAATATAACTAAAAAAATTGAAATTCAGGCTCAAATAGATACATTTGAATCAAAATCACAATTATTTTTTCAAGCAATACATTCATTAATTTTATAAATATGTTCTACTACGAAGAAATAGAAAATAAATATTATATTTGGACTGATAAAACAAAAGGGAAATATTGACCCTTTTGTTGAATTTATGTTAAGAATAAACGTCTATGAGATACTCTAGAGAGTTTTCAAGTTGAAAATTATCCAGGCTATAAATTTGCAATTTGATTTTGAGAAAATAAAATCTGTGTTATAAATACTTCAGAAATTTATGAAATTATAAATAAATAAAATATTAATTAATAGAAATAAATTATGCAATGTCCATCTTGTTGAAGACCAATAAGTTATGAAGAAAAATTTACAAAAATACTTAGTTGTGGCTACTGTAATTCTATCTTAGAATTGTGAGCTTGAGAACTCACAAAAATTTGAGAACAAACGGAATTTATAGATTTTCCATCTATTTTTGAAGTATGAAAAACTATTGATTATCAAGGGAAAAAAATAAGTGTTAAAGGTCAATTACGCTACGAATATGATTGAGGATTTTTTGATAAATTTTATGTTGAGATAGATGGAAAAATGATGTGCATAAGAGAAGATGATGGGAATATTACCTTTAGCGAAGACGGGAAATTCCAAAATGGGACTATGACATTGATTGATAAACCAGCAGGAAGTAAAATTAATCTATGATGAAAAGATTTATTCGTCCAAGAAGTATGAACATTTACACTTATTTCAATGAAAGGTTCAGTGAAAAATATGCTCATTCCAGGTAAAAAATATGAATATTTAGATGGAATTTATAATAACAAAATGTATTTCTTAGAAAAAGAAATTTGAGCTGATAAATTAAGAATATGTAAACAAATATAATTATGAAAAAACAAGATTTATTGCAATATTTAGAAGATTTATTGCAAAATAAAGAATATAAAGATAGTTCAAAAAATGGACTACAAGTTGATTCATCAAAAGATGAAATTGTAAAAATTTGATATGCAGTTGATGCAAGCACTTATATTTTTGATAAAGCAATTCAAGAAAATGTGGATTTAGTTTTAACGCATCATGGTATTTTTTGGTGACACGAAGAAACTCTTACCGGAGTGGCTTACAAAAGAGCAAATAAATTATTATCAAATGATATTGCATTATATTCATCTCATATTCCATTAGATGCAAATGCAAAAGTAGGGAATAATATCTGACTTATAAAAGCATTTGTGAGGATTTTTGGACTCAGAGAAGAAGATTATCAAATCGAAGAATTTTGAGAATATAAATGAAAAACAATTTGATTTGGAATAAAATTTAAGCATAAATTACACATTTCAAACATGATAATGCCTTATGCAGAACAAATGCAATTGCAAAAAAAATTATATAATTTTTGAAATAAAACATATTTTAATTCTCTTGCTATTATCTCTTGAGGAGCTGCAAAAGATTTTATTCAAGCTAAAAATGCTTGATATGATATATTTTTGACTGGAGAAGCAAATCATGCACAAATGATTGCAGCAAAAGAGCATGAACAATGTTTGATGCTTTGAGGACATTATGAAACTGAAAAAATATGAGTAAAATTATTAGCATACCATCTTCAAGAAAAATTTGGTGTAAAAATTGAATTTCTTGATGAAAAATATTAATAAAAAAAATCTTAGGAAAGTTTTCCTAAGATTTTTTTATATATTATTAAATTGATTTGTATATGCTTTTTTTGATGCAATTTTATAAATATCACCAGGAAGCTTGATAGTATCAATGCAGACATTTACAGCCATTTTAGAAATGTGTACGATACTTCTGGTTGTACCAACTATTATTCCATCAAAATGATGATGAGGTTTTTTAGGATTACATACTTGTGCTAATCTTTTGTTAGTAAATAATCCGTCATTTTTATGATTACTTGAAGCAATTTCATGAATATTTTCTCAAACAATATTTTGTTGTAATTCTGAAAGTTGTTCTTGAGAATTGAGTTGTTGAGATTGAATTTCTGTTATAAGATTTTGAAATTTCTCATTTGAAAAATTTCATAGTGTTTCTTTATCTTGTTGAGAAATTTCTAAATTATCTACATTTCATCTGAGATTTTGTAGTTCTCATAAGGTATCATTTTGTAGTTGATTTGTTTGCTTTTCAAATTTAAATTCTTTGAGTTTTCAAAGTGTGTCGACTGATAATCCATATTTTTCAGTAAATTTTTGTTCTAATCAATCTAACCCAACTTCAATATTTGAAGTTGGGGTATTATTGTGTTCTAAAGATTTATTTTTATCTAGAGACATGCTTATTGATTATTTTCTAAATTTAATTCTTCGATTTTCTTTTCAGCTAATTTTGCATATTCACCACTTGGGTCCAGAGAAATAGTTTTTTTATAATAAATAAAAGCTTTTTGTTTATCTTCTTTTACTTCTTCAAGTTGCCCATATGTTAGACTAATCATAGGGTTTTTGCTATTTAATTCAAGTGCTTTTTTCAAATCATCTTCAACTTTAGTTATTTCAGCCTCATCTATTTCTTCTTTTTGCAGAGCTAACCAACTATTATATCATAAAAATACTTCATTTTCTGAAAATAATTCCATAGATGCAAGTGTATACTTTTTGGCATCCTCGTATTCATCATACAATATATGATAAAAAATAGCAAGACTTGCATCATCTCAAGAGATATTTTCAGGATTTTCTTCCATGAGTTCATCAAAAATATTTAACATTTTTTCATGGTCTCACAATTGATAATAATTGTAAATTAATCTTCTTTTGATATCAATAATATTCTCATATCAAAGTGATTCAGCTTTTCTCATTTGAATCGTGCTACGAGTATACTCACGAAGTTTTTGGTGAACAATTCATAGAAAATAACTTACTTCAGGTTCATTGTCTCAAAGATTATTATATTGGATTAAAAACTTTTTTGCTTCAATATAATTTCAAATTTCATAATTACTTCTGGCTATTATTTTGATAAGTGGTCTATAATCAGGAGCAATTTTTAAAGTATTTGTAGCTGTTGTGATAGCTACGGGATATAATCTATTTTGATAAAATGCACCACTAATAAGAGCAGATTGGTAAGATAAATCGCTAAATTGAAAATTTTCATAATTTTGTAAAGCAATACGTATATTCTCAAGTTCAGGAAAAAATACTACTTTTTCTTCTTGGATATTTCAGCTCCCAGTTTCTCAATCTTCAGTTTGATTTTCTTCTTGAACACCATTGAGCGTATCAAAGTATGCTGAGAAATTATCTTTACATGTGACAAAACTTTTTGTACATTCAATAGAAGTTTTGTAATAAAATTTTTCATCTTCAGAGAGATTATAACTGTTAAGTTCTTCGATTACAAAAAGTGTTTTATTACCAGTTAAGTCAACTCAGTAAAATAAAGATCTAATGGCTCTGTGAATATCTAATTGTGAGTAAGATTTTATTTGAGAATAATATTTATATGCCTGTTGGTACTTGTGAAGTTTAAAATAAATATTTCAAATTTTATTTTTTATTGATTCGTCTTCTGGGCTTTGTTTGATGGCTTGAAGATATTTAGATAATGCTCTGGTATACTCTTCATTTTGAAAATGTAAATCTCCTCATTGGATGAGACCTTTTAGTTCGAGACGTTTTTTGAGTATGCTGATTTTTGCTTGTACGCTATCTCAATCAATTTCATCTGTTGATATTTCAACATCGTCGAGTTGTTGTTCTAATGTTTTTTGTTCTTCTAATTTTTTATTATTTTTAAAATTCATAACAATAAATATTATCACAATAAGTAATAATATAATTGCTGCAATTATTCATCAAATTTTTTTTGAATTTTTTCCCATGTCGTTAAATAATTATTAAACTACTTAGATAATAATTTTTCATATCACTTTGTAAAGTCAAAATACACAAATCTCTTTACAAAAACACCTTTGCACTTACACTAGAAAAAAATAATTATAAAAAACAATGCTTAAAAAAATTGCCTCAAATACGTTCGCACAAATTTTATCAAAAGTAGGAACAGCTATTATTTCTATTTTTCTGATTAGTATTCTTACAAATTATCTCACAGTAGATTTATATGGTTTGTATTTAAAAATATATAATTATATTTCTATTTTTGTATTTTTAGCTGATTTATGACTCTATACTATTGCTATTCGTGAAATATCAGCGAATAAAAACGATACACAAAAAATTGTTTGAAATGTGTTAACGATTCGAGTGGTATTAGCATTTATTATTTTTGCTATTGCGATATGACTCGCATTTTTCTTGCCTGGTTATGATTCGTCACTGGCACTTTGGTGAATCACTATTATTTGTTTTTTCACTCTTTTTCAGCTTATAAATTCATCAATTATGACGTTGATGCAAGCAAATATGAAAATAGAATTTTCGATGTTTTCAGCTATTTTCGCAAAATTAGTAAATCTCTGAGCTATTGCTTTTATTGTATTTGTAGTTTTTGTGAAACAATCAAATGATTTTGATTATTTTGCTCCATTTTTATGGATTATTTGAACGTCTGTTTTAGCCAGTTTTGTGAATACAGTTCTGAATTATTTTTATGCCAGAAGAATTCAAAAGTTTGGTTTTGCTTTTGATTGGGAATATATTAAACATATTTTAAAAATTTCACTTCCATATGGAATAGCTTTATTCTTGTCAGTTGTCTACTTTAAAGTAGACATAATATTATTGTCTTTATTGGAAGAAAATGCAGATACTTCTATTGCATTATATTCAGTTCCAATGAGAATTGTAGAGGTGATAATGGTTTTATGAGGATTTTATTTAAATTCAGTTTTACCGTCTTTGTCACAAAGTTTTAAAGATAAATCTATACATACGTTTCAAAAACTTATTCAAATGTCATTTAAGTTTTTATTTGCAGGATGATTATTAATCTTTGTTTTATGAGTATTATTTCGTGAAAATATGATTGAAATAATTGCCAATAGGGATTACCTTGATACAGGAACTATGTTTAATTCTGCGGATGCATTTTTAGTTGTATTTGCAGTAGTATTATTTCATTTTATTTCTCTGGTTTTTATTTATACACTTATTGCGACGAACCATCAATCAAAATTACTAAAAATAAATATAGCCGTTACGATATTTAATATTATTTGAAATATACTTTTGATTCCTATTTATTCATTTATTTGAGCTTGAATTATCACTTTACTGAGTCAAATATTACTGATGAGTTTATGATATTTTTATTGTAGAAATATTATAAAATTTCATTTTCCATGGATTGATATGATAAAAAATATATTATTTTGAATATTTGTATTTTTATTTGGAGGGTATTTGTTAAATAATTTTTCACTTGGAGTTGTTCTTGATATGATATTATATTGAGGATTTCTATTTGCAATATATTGCGGATTTTTCTATTTTAATTATAAAAATATTTTACAAAAAAACTCAGAATCTTAATTCTGAGTTTTTTGATTGTTTCATTGTTCCATAATGTTTTTTAAGACATGTAATCTTGTAACATGTAGAGGAAAATTTTTAATTTTTTCATCTTTCATTTTTGCAATAATTCCACTAAATAAAAATCATATATGGTGATTACTTTGTAAATATTGCAACTGTTCGCTTGGTTCTAAGTTGGAAAATTGAGAGTAATATGTAAATGCTTGAATGATATATTTTATTTGTTGTTTTGAAATTCAATGTGTTGTATCTCATATTTTCACAAAAAGTTCAATAATTTCATGATCTATTTTTGGGTCGTTTAAATCTATATTATATTGAGAAATGGTATTTCATTTTTCAGTATATTCTTGTTTTTTTAATCTTTTACTGTCATTTGAAGTTCCATAATTTTTTATAGATTTTGTAATTGTAGCCTTTTGAGCAGGTGAAATTTGAGCATCTGCTGATTCCAAACGAGTTATTCTTCATGATAAAATTCATACTTGAATTTCTTGATTTTTACTATTTGTATAAATATAGATTCCATCAGAAAGATTTTCATTGAGAGGTTTATACAATTCTCTATTTTTTTGACGTTGTTTAGTCATATGTTCTTTGAGTCTTTGAGAAAGCAACTGTTGAGTTTGTGGCTTTTGTAAAGATAAATCACGAATAAAAATATCATCTCTATTTTTAGAATTCCACATAGCTTTTACACTCCCAGCTTCAAATCCATTAAAAATATGTACGGTATCTTCTTTAGATTTTTGTCAGAGTACATAATCAATTTGTCCAGAAACTTTATTGACCAATGTATAAATACGTTCATTTTTACATTGATATAAGTCATATTTGAAATTATTTATGATATTATTTTTTGAAATTTGAGGAGTATGATTGGAATTATTTGTATTTTGAAAAGATGAATTCATAATATTTTTATTAAAAATAATTTATGCAGCATTTTTATAATAATTAGTCCATTGAGTATTATTCTTTGGAGGATTTTGTTTTTTGTATTGTTGAGATAATAGTAATATTTCTCAAGCGCTATTTACTAAATGAAGTAAATGTCTTTGTTGATTTTTTGTTTCTAAAGAATATTCAAAATCATGATGCAAATAATTTTTAATATATTCCTTTAATACAGTGTATCTTTTTGCGTCATCCAATCAATGAGTTTTTTCAAATATATTTTTTGGTAAACGTGACATTAATATTTTATATATACTACTGGCTGATGAAATTTGTTGAAATTTTTCTTGTTTTTCTTCAGCAGATAATTTTTTTGAAAAATCATTTTGCCATGGAGAAATTTTTGATAAATTACCACTAAAAGGGTAGAGTGTTTCATAGTCAGATTGGATATTTTCAGCTTGTATTTTTTTATTTTTTCAAATTTCTTTATTTTTTTCAGCTTCTAATCTTTCTTGTTGTTTTTGTTTTCTTTTTTCTATTAATTCTAAATTCTTCTTTCTTTTATTTTCTTGAATTCTTTGAGCAGCTGATTTTTTCGGTTGAATATTTTGAGTTTTTTGATTGATTTCTTCAGAAGAATTATTTTTATTTTTTCAAATTTCTGAAAATATCTTTTTTATATGATTTCTATTTTTAGAATTATTTTTTATTTTTTTAAAAAATGCTCTTTTATGGGTTTGATATAATGCTGTTATTTGGTCGGCTTGATTTCCATAAATGAAATTTCAGCCTGTTGCTGGAAAAATTTTATAAATTTCTTGAGAATTTTGGTATCAAAGCACAATTATTTTTTCTCATAAAAATTCTATACTATATGGCTGAAGGTTGTTTGGTTTTTCTGCAGATTCAGAAATAATATTTTTTTTACATGCTTCTGATTTCTTTATAGGAGGGGTTTTTACTATTTTTTTTTCTTGAGGTATGTCTAAAATATCTGTAATATATTTTTTATTTGAGTTTAAAATATTTTGTATGCTAAAAGATAATTTATTTTTTAGTAAATGAAAATTTCAACTAAACTTTTCTCGAAAATTGTTCATAAAATGAAGAAAGAAAAAGTAATATTAAATATATTATAATTTATTTTCGAATTCATGTCAAATCACAGATTTTTTTATTTTTTTTTCTTAGAGTTATAAATAATATATTGTCAATATTATTAAACTTGTTTTTACTCGTTAGATGAGTAATTTTATATAAGTGTATAAATATAAATCAAAACAATGAAACATAAAAATAAATGATTTACATTAGTGGAATTAATAGTAGTAGTAACTATTTTAGCTATACTATCAACAATATGATTTGTCGCATATAGTTGATATTTATCTGGAGTACGAGATACAAATAGAATTGCTCAACTAAAATCAATATATGATGGCTTAAGAATTGTGCAATCTAAGTGACAATTACAATTACCAGACGATTACATAGAAATTAAATCTGGACCAAATATTATTTCATATCAATGATATGCTTGAGAAAATATTTTAGAATCTATTGAATATTCAACACAATGACTTGATCCAAAGGATGGCGAATATTTTACCTATAGTATGACAAAAGACGGAAAGTACTATAGTTTGATGACTATGTTAGAAAATAATTTAGATGAAACACTTAGTCCTGTAGTAGTCAATAGTCAAGTATCAGCTGTAAACTATCTAAGTAGGACACCATATATTCAAGGGAAAAAAGTTTGAATGGTTTTAGATGATACAAATACACCGATTCAAGAAAATCTAACAATTAAAGATGCGGGTTTTTTTAATGTATTAAGTGTATGAACTGATCAATTCTCACTATATTTTGATAACAGAGAAATTTTTTATGGTGTGGCAGATGATTTAGCTCAAATTATACCATATTATGATTGTAAAAGAATCAAAGATTTAAACTGAAGTGCTCAGGATGGAGTTTATTCTATAGATCCAGATGCAGATGGTATCACAAATAAAGTTTATTGTGATATGACCACAGATTGATGAGGGTGGACCTATGCTACTATGCTCGCAGATGAGACAACACAAAATTTGTTTTCTGAAAGTAATACCGGGAGAGATGAATTTATTACCAGTATTACAAAAGATATTTATACAAAATGAAAACTTTCTAATGTTTGGGTAGATGATAGAAATAGAGATATTTTATTACAATGTTTCTCTACAGAACTAGAACATAAATGATATGAAACTCCTGTAATTGTTTATGACTTTTTATGAACAGAAAAAAGTAATTTAACCAAAAGTGCAAAACAAAATACTCAATTTTCATCTAAAAACTTAACGGTAAAATGGAAAAATAAAACATATTCTGCAGATACGATATACGAAGAATCAAGTTCTCATAATGCAGTCATGGGTATTAGTACACAGTGAGATAGAAAAGAAATTTTTTATATTCAAGAAGATAAATTAGCAACTTATGAGTGGGCAGAACAAACTTGACCTGCCTATTCTGACCCTTCAAATTATCAAGCATTTTCATCACAAGTATATTGTGTATCGGCAATTAGATAACAAAAAAAACTGTCTTACGACAGTTTTTTTTGTTTTAGTTTTTCTTCTAGGATTTTTTGTTTGAGAAAAACTTGTTTATAATATTTACATTTTTCTTGGAAAGGGCATGTTTCACATTTAGGTTTTCTGGCAATACAATGATATCTTCAAAATAATACAAGAGTATTATGAAGCATTCAATGATTTTGTTTTGTGAATCATTTAGAAATTTTTTTATCCGTTTCATTTGGTGTTTTTGTATTTACCAAACCAAGTCTATTTAAAACTCTATGAACATGTGTATCAACTCCGATATACGGTGCATCTTCGATAACAGCGAGAAAAACTTTTGCCGTTTTTATTCCAACTCCTGGGAGAGTTGTGAGTTGCTCAATGGTTTTTGGTATCTTTGAATCATATTGCTCGACTAATATTTGAGAAGTTTTTTTAATATTTGCAGCTTTGTTATTAAAAAATGAAATCGAATTAATAAATTCTTTGATATAATCCAAATCCATATTTACTCAGTCTTGAGGAGTTATTAAAAAATTGAAAAAATTTCTGTTTACAATATTTACTTGTTTGTCAGTTGCTTGAGCTGACATGAGAATGGCAATTAAAAGCTGAAATTCATTATGGAAAATTAATTCAGTTTTAGCATCAGGGAACATTTCATTAAGTTTTGCAGCAAACTCTGGGATATCTTTTTTGAACATTTGAAATTTTACATTGAGAAAAATATTATTTGTTTTATACTACTGAAAAATTATTATAAAAAAAGTAAAAATATGAATAATTATACATGATTTTATCTTGATGAACCAAAAGGGAATAATGCTTTTTCATTTGAACAAAGAAAAAATAAAAAACTTTGGGTTCCAAAACTCATAGAAGCTGAGATTTGAGATATTGAACTATGAGATGAAGTAGTTTTTGAAGATTTTGGTTTTGATGATCAACTTTCTACAAATACTGGTTTAAAAAATTTTTATAAAATTAAGTGGAAACAAAAAGATATTTATCTATTTGATAATCACAATCACGCATATTATTTTTGGTATTTAGCGAGAAATCAAAATATTATTTGAGATGATAATACATTAGTTCATATAGACGAACATGCCGATACAAGAGATCCAGGAGAATATTTAATGAAACCCGATTCTCAAGATTTACAAAAAGTATTTCATTATACAAACTATGTGTATAATGTTGGAAATTATATAATTCCTGCGCAAAAAGAAGG
>CBFHLZ010000016.1:18190-18430 GCA_965656795.1 Patescibacteria group bacterium | reverse complement strand
ATAAATCTTCTTTTGCTAAAATGTTATATTCATTTTCTGAATACAATGGACTTTTTACCAAACAAAAAATATTTTTTATAATGGAGTAATAAAAGTATTCAAGAATAAAGTTATTTTTTAATTTTTGATGAATTTCAAATATTATATATCACCCATAATTTATCTTGTTACAAATTGATAAATATTCATGTTCATCAAAGTTATAAAAAGAATGGCTTTCTATGTCTATAATAGTTTCTC
>CBFHLZ010000016.1:0-18180 GCA_965656795.1 Patescibacteria group bacterium | reverse complement strand
TGAAAATACAAGTGAAAAATTATCTATACTAGTTTTAAAAAATTTTGAAAATATAGATCAAAATTTTCAGTTCAAATTATTATAAACATCACAGTAGAATTTATTTAAATTTTCTTCATTTAAAATACTATTATTTACAGAAAAGTAATTATTACTACTTAATTTGAAAAAATCATCTAGAATTATGGATGGTTGATATTCTCAACTAACTGAAGCACTTGTGTATTTTTCATCTATTTTAGTAACTGATAATGAGTCTATTTGATTTATTATTAAATTAATATCCTCATGAATATCAGTTGTGTTTTCAACTGCATACAGTCACCTAAGCAACCTACTCTTCCCTCCTCAATTATTCCCTAAAACACAATTGATTTTAAATCTTTCTGCATTCTTTTTATAGTTTTCTATTCATTTGTTCTTTAAATAAAACTCAATCATTCTTTGAACTTCTTTTTCTCAATCAAATTTTATTTCTGTTGTTTTCTTAAAGGGTGGAAAATCTTCCTGAAACTGTATATTTTCTAAAAAATTTGGTTTGTTTTCTGGCATGAAAAATATTTTTAGGATTTATTTTTTATTATTATACGAAATATTTTACAATAATAAATTTATTTTATAGAAAATTTATTGCTAAAGTTTATTTTTAATTATACTATATGAAATTTATTATATGTGTAACAAAATTCTAATGAAATATTTATCGTTTTTGGTTCTGTTTTTCGTATTTTTTGTTCAGGCAATATTTCCAAATCAAGTGAGTGCCGGGAGAGGTTATGATGACTATGTATATTATGGTGAAGATTTATGAGTAAATAATTCGAGAGAATATTGGTATCAAGGTGAAATAGCAGATGTAAAATTTCGCTACCAGTATGGTATGTGAGGATATTTTACTCCAGATAATAGAAAGGTTGATTTTGAGTTTGAAACACCATTTAATGGAAAATTAATCCAAAGACAAGATTATGAATTGAAACAATATTCTCAGGAAGTGAAAGATATTGAGCAATATGAGTTTGATTTTGAATACACAAAACAAATAAGTTTAGATTTAGTACATCATTATAGTGTTGATAATTTTAAATTGATCTTAGAATATCAAGGAAAAAAAGTTGAACTTGAACCAATAAAAAATATTTCAACACTTAGATACATATATTCGGATAGTTTAGAAAATACTATCAATAATACATATTTTCTTTCTCGTGATATTTCGCATTTTACAGGACTAAAAGAGAGAGAAATAATAGTTGATAAAACCCTTAAAAAAGAAGAATATGATGAAATTATTCAGCTTATTATCAGTAATAATGTGATACTCAATGAGCAGAAAAATACAGATTTTTTACAATATATTTATTGAGAAAATTTTGGAGAATATAAAGTTCAAAAAATTGCTCATTATCCAGCAGAATCTATAATTTCAGATGATTTAAAAATAGTAGAAAAAAAATATGAATACGGTCAAAATCAAGTAAGAATAGAAAAATTTGTAGAAATTCCCTACGAAATATATGATTTTTGAAAAATAAATTTTTGAGTATTACAACAAGATAGAGATTTTTATATCCAAAAATGAGTAAATAATAATTTTCTATTTTTCTATGCAGATAGGTCGTATGATAAACTTTGAGAAATTAATGTTCGCTTAGATTTTGAAAATAGTCGTGATTGGAAAAGCATATATATGACTGACGAGCTTCTAGATAAATATATCGGATGAGGTTGGCTGAGTGCTGTTTTAATTGTATATTTAATTTGAATTTTAGGATTTTATTTCTTGTATCATAAAAGACTCAAAAGAAGAATTACAATTATTTATTTTTCACTGGCCTTTGCGATTATATTTTTTCTCATTTATACTATTTGGTTAAGAATTCATATTGGAACACAAAATATTGTTTATACTACTTCTGTGTATCATAATTTTGAAAATTTTACACTCAAAGAAGATTATGTTTTATATTTTTGAGTAAACAAATCAGAATTTAAATATGATTTTTCTGAAAAGTTTGATATGGATATATCTCAATTATATGATAATTCTCAACGTTATTCTCGTCAAAAACCTCAAATTTCTGAGTATACATGAGAAAATAGTGAAAAAATATTTAATATTTCTGCTTTAAGATATGTATTTATGAGTACAAAAGAATTAGTAGAAAAACCAAATTTTGAAAATTTAGAATTGGCTGGAAACAGTAATGAAGAACTTCTAGCATTAGCAAAACCTGTGAAACATTTTGTAAAAAAATATTCACAAGATGTTGAATATACTATTAAAAAATCAGAAAATTCTGATGAAAAATCGACGCATTATATTCTAAATATACAGTATTAATCTATGATAGAAATTAAAAATCTTACAAAATATTTTTGAGAAACAAAAGTATTAAATAATCTCAATTTTGAAATACAAACTGGGAAAATAACATGATTTATTTGAGATAATGGAGCTGGAAAATCAACAACGATGAAAATTTTAGCAACCAGTTTAGTTGATTATGAAGGAGAAATAAATATTTTTTGAAAAAATTTATCAAAAAATATTTATGATCTTCGTGAAACAATTTGATTTATGCCGGACCAATATGGTTTATATCAAGATTTAAGTGTGCAGGAATATTTAGAATTTTTTCTCCAAGCATATGAAAAATCAGTTGATGATGAACTCATCGATTCAACTTTGAAATCAGTACAGCTTTTAGAAAAAAAATATACTCCGATGAAATGACTTTCTCGTGGGATGACTCAAAGAGTATTACTCGCAAAAGCACTTATCACGCAACCAAAATTCCTCATTTTAGATGAGCCTGCGTCTGGACTTGATCCAAAACTTCGTTTAGTGTTAAAAAATATTTTACAAAATCTTAAAGATGCCTGAGTTACAATCTTTATTTCTAGCCATATTTTATCAGAGTTAGAATCGATGGTAGACAACTTAGTCATTATAGACAACGGTGAAATTCTCTACACGGGAACTATTTGAGATTTTCAAAAATCAGGAAATAGAAATGAAGTTTTTATTCATACACAAGATGATGATATGATGATTTCTCATTTAAAAGATTTTGAAATACTCAGATTAGAAAAATGATTTTTAGTAAAAAATATTACTTCTTCTCATCAAATATTTCCAATTATTTTAGAGTCAAAATTAGAATTATACGAATTTAAAAATAATATTGAAGATATAGAAACGGCTTATATTTCACTAACAAATAAAAAATGAAAAACCCAATAATTCTCAAAGATTTATTAATCGGAGTGAATAATGTCATTGGTAAGGTGACCATCATTTCTGTTTTATTTTTGGTGGCTGCATTTACGGTACTTTTACATAGTTTTGACTCAGTATATTTTAATCAACTCCCAAGTCATTTTTCAAATAGTGATTTTTTGTTGATAGGATATTTATTTGGATGAGGTTTAATCTTTATTTTATCAGTTATTAAATGAATATTATCAATTTGTAGTGAAAAATCTCAAATGACCTATGAACTCATAAAAATATCAAAAATATCTGCATCAAAATATATTTTGTGAAAATTTATGGCAAATTTCCTTTATTTTTGATTACTCAGTGTTATGTTGCTCCCTTTTGGTGCAATGATCACATTTATTGGATGAGTTTCATCGGGAGATATTTTATTATTATTAGTACATATTTTATCATTTGCAGCTGTTTGATCAGCACTTTGATGAATGATTTGATGTCTCGGAAGAAATATTACGTTGAGTTTCCTTATTGCTATTTGATGAGCAATTGTATGAAGTATATGTGTGGGATCTTTTTATTTTCTTGAAGATTCGTTTGCATATATGATCGATTTTGGGATGAAAAATTGGATGTATTCTCTATTCATGTGAGGGCTCTCTACAATTGGTTTTTTGATTTATTCTATTCAAAGTGTGAAACAAGAAACTGTGAATAACACCAATAGATATCCAATTATATTAAGTTTATTACTGTTTTGTGTAGCACTTGTACAAGTTGTATATTTAGAATATAATGCGTATTATGTGTTTGCAATTACCTCAATAATAGATTTGATGTTATTGTTTATCAATATGAAAAAATTTGATACAAAACATAAAAAAATATTTCAATATCATGTGCTTACAAATTTTTTAATTGTATGACTAGCAATAAGTTATTTGGAATTTTTTAGTTTAGATTTACTTATTTTCATATTTTTAATTCAAATCCTGATTGTATTAATTTCTTTAGTGGTTATAGAGTTATATAAAAAAATAAATATATATCTGCATAAATTTATTTATACTATTATTGTTTTATTTATATTATTTGTTTTACCAAATTTTGTGAATAACTTGAAACAAGTGGAAATGTTTAAAAGTGTAAAAATATATATTCCAACTATAGAAATGACCTATGAAAATATGGTAGAATATAATAAAAATCAATATTTATGAAAAAAATATTGATATGATGAACAAGTACTCAATCTGTTTGAAATCGATTATAGAAAATATTATACATATTATTACTTGTATAGCTGGATTCTACTTATGCTGATTTTCACTGGAGGTTTATATTATAAAAAGAGAAAATAAAAAAAACGTATCAAAATATTTTGATACGTTTTTTTTTGTGGATTAGTGACCACCACAACAACTTCCATCTTCAGAATGTTCGTGTGCTTGACCAGCCTCTGCTTGTTGTCTTAAAAAGTCCATGAAGCTTTCGATTAATTCTTCGACTACTTGACTATTTGTAGGAGCTGTATCAGTTTCTTCGTTTGGAAACATTTGTTTGATCAGGTCTAAATGTTCTTGATATTTCCCATCAATTTCTACTGTTATTTTTGACATAATATTTTTTAATTAATAATTATTTTTCTAATCAAACTAGTTTTACTAATTTTTCATATTTTTCATCTGCTAATTTATTTGCAGCAATGTTTCCTGAAGAAATTTTTTCTTCGAGAAGTTCTGGATTTTCCATAAATTGTGTAAATTTTTTTCTGGCAGGACCAAAATATTCTAAAAGAATATCTAGTAGTTCAAGTTTAGCATGGCCGTAACCATAGTTTCCTGCTGCATATTTGGCTGCAATTTCATTTTGTCTATCTATAGAAGCAAAAAATTTAATCAAAGCAAATACGTTACAATTTTCTGGATCTTTTGGTTCTTCTAAACCTTCACTTCCAGTAACGATTCACATTATTTTTTTCTTGAGAATTTTTTCACTATCAAAGATTCCGATGAAATTATCATAACTTTTCGACATTTTTCTTCCATCAGTTCCTGGAATTGTCATGAGTTCTTCGGAAATGATTGGTTCTGGAAGCTTGAAAAAATCTGTTTTATAGGTTCTGTTAAAATTTCCAGCAATATCGCGAGCAAATTCTAAGTGTTGTTTTTGGTCTTTTCATACTGGAACTTCATCAGTATCATATGAAATGATATCAGCTGCCATTAATATTGGATAATTAAACGTAGCCATATTTATTTCACTATTTTTATTTTGTGCATCTTTAAAACTATGAGCTCGAAGCATCAAAGAATATGGAGTTACACTCGATAAAATCCATGAAATATCATTAATCCTTCTGACTTTTGATTGTTCAAATACAACTGCATTTGAATTTTCAGGAAGAAGAGAAAAATATTCAGCTAATAATCTTTGTTTATTATTTTTGAGTGTTTCTGCATCATGTACTGATGTGAGAGAATGATAATCTGCAATGAAAATATAAGGATTTTTTCACTCAGATTGTTCTAAAAATGGCTTAAATGCACCAAGATAATTTCCCAGGTGCATGCCGTTTCCAGTTGGTTTAATTCATGTTAAAATTCTTGTCATAATTTTTATTATTTTTTATTTTTTTTCTTTTTCTTTTTTTCTGTATGAAATTTATTTTTTACAGAATTGAATAATTTTTGTCTATTTTCTAATGCTTCTCCACCATCAACTTGTAATTCTCATTTTTCTGAAAATAAGATTGCAATAGGTTTTGTAGCCTCAATTTTTGAAAATATTATATTGATGATAACCATAATTGGTACAGAAAGTAACATTCCTGAAATTCACCAAATATTTCCCCAAAAAGTTAAAGCTATAATAATTAATAAAGGTGAAAGGTTGAGTTTATTTCCCATAAATCTTGGCTCAACTATATTTCCCATGAGTACTTGTATTCCAACAATTCATATCATAATTGTGAAAAATGGAAGTGAAAAACCAAATTGCACTAATGAAATTGTAATTGGAAATATCGTAGCAATAATAGAACCAATACTTGGAATAAAATTGAGTAAAAATATTACAATAGTCCAGAAAAATGCAAAATCTAATCCTACCGAAACCATAAAAATATAACTCAAAGCAGCAGTAATAAAACTAATAAATAATTTTATTACAAAATAAGCCTTTACGTCAGATTTAATTTTTTCGATGACAGATAAAATTTCTGTTCTTTTTTTATCATCTTTAAACATTAAAGATATTTTTTGTCCGATGTATCTATGTTCAAGTAGAATAAATAATACAAAGAAAAATATCATTCATGCTGATTTAAATAAATCTGTAATACCTGTAGCTGTTGATAAAACAACTGCTTGTAGATCAATCCTAAAGAAAATATCTCTGAAATTTACATATTTGTTGAGATCTTCTTCTGAAAAATTAGCCCATTCTGCTAGAGAAATAAGCATTTGGTACATTTTTGTTTGATATTCTGGAAGTTTTTGAGTTACTTCATTTAAATCAAGGTTTGCTGAAATAAGTTCTCATAATCACCAAAATATTAAAATCATGGTAATTAATGAGAGAAATGTTGAAAATGCACTTGTAAATCTAAATCTTTGAAATACTCCAGATAATCCAATAATCGCAAAAGAAAATAACAATCCAATAATAAATGGAATGATTAAAGTTGCTCAAATATGGAGCAAATAAAAGAATATAAATGCTAAAATTGAGAGAAGTGTAAAATTTAAAAGTTTGCTTTCGTCTTTTCTAAACATAGATTTTTTTTATGATAATAATGCCTGTTTTAACGATTTTGATAATTCATGAACACCT
Source organism: Patescibacteria group bacterium (assembly GCA_965656795.1). Lineage (GTDB taxonomy): Bacteria > Patescibacteriota > Gracilibacteria > BD1-5 > UBA6164 > CAJXJP01. The sequence continues at coordinate 11,126 of CBFHLZ010000016.1, read as the reverse complement.
GTTTTTTTCAATGAAGAAACTGGGAGAATTTCTTGCCCAAAAAAGTCATTTTTAACTTTTTGTGTTACTTTCCCTAATTCACCTTTAGATATTTTATCGGTTTTAGATAAAACAATTTTTATCGGTAATTCTAGTTCGAGTAGATATTTGTACATATCAATATCGCTTTGTCCTGCTCAGATTCTAGAATCGATTAAAATAACCACTGCTTGGATATGGCTCGCTCTTTCTTCAATATACCAAGAAATTAACCCATCAAGTTGTTCTTGAAATGTTTTTCACATTTTCGCAAATCCGTATCCTGGTAAATCTGTAAGCCAATATTTATTTGCTACAGTAAAAATATTTGCCGTTTTAGTTTTCCCTGGACGAGAAGAAGTTTTTACTAAATCTTTTTTTTCGAATAAAGCATTCATTATACTCGATTTCCCTACATTTGATCTTCCTACGAAAATCACTTCTTTTTTGTTTTCAAACATAATATCCTGACTTTGTAAAGCAATGGATTTATTAAAAACAACATCTGAAAATTTCATTAATTTTTTGTTTATATACTAAATTTCTGTTATAATACCTAAGAATTTAAAAATATAAAGTAAAAAATCAAAAAATGTCAGAGCTCCAACAAAATAAAAAAATAATCAACAATGCCATTAGTGCATATTTTATGATATTTGTTTCTATTTTCTTTTTATTTAATAAAGAAAATAAATATTTAAATAATCAGTTTGTCAAAAAACATACCAAATCAGCTCTATTGATTCACCTTGGTTTTTTCTTGAGTTATTTCATATTTATACATTTGAGAGTATTTGCTGGGATCATGATTATGGGTACAAGTTTACATATAATATTAGCATCAATAAGCTGTTTAATATTATTATGAATCTTAATTTTTTGAATGTATAAAGCGCAAAAATGACAAGATTTTATTCTCACAGATTTTTTACATATTTTTAAAATGCAAAAAATCCAAACCTCATCTCAAAATATTGATCTCCAAGAAAGAGAAAAAATGAATTTTATAATGGCCCATATTCCATTTATTTGATTTATCAATTATGCAAAAAATAGTGAAAAAAAATATATTCAAAATGCCACAAAGTTAAATCTATTTGTTAGTGTATTTTTTGTATTATTTCTGAGTTTTGATCTAATTAATATTTCAAATTTTTTACTGTTAATTTACAGTATTTATTTAGTTTTTGTCTGAATAAATATTTTCACAACGAATAATATTTTTACTCTTGATTTTGATTTTATTCCAAGCCCAGAAAAAAAATATTTTCTCACACGCGCTTGATTTGAATATCTTAAACATTACTTTTGAGGAAAAAAACTAGAAAAATTCCATTATTATTATCAAAAACAAAGAGAAATTTCTCTAGAAAATGCTAAATTAAATTATCAAAATATCCAAACTCTTCCTGATATTTCTGGTCCAAAAGGATTGATTTATATTCCAATTATTAATTTTGTTTGTTTATTCCAAAAAAATAAAAAACAAAAATTTCACATTAGAAATGGAATTATTTTAAGTATTTTATTCATTGTATTATTTTTGATTAGTTTATTTACACAGCTAGAAGCGATTTTATTAGTTCTTTTAGTTTTTGCATTTTGTTATGGATATTGATATTTGAAATATAATCCAGTATATAAAATGCCATATGTGTACATGTTTTATCACTTTTTTGAAAAATTATTTGGAAAAACAAAAGATTTCAATACAAAATATAACAAGCAAGAGGAAGTGCATTTATCGGTAAAAAAATAAAAACAATTTTTAAAATTGTTTTTATTTTTTTTATTTTGATTGAATAATATAAAATCCTGTAGTAATTCCAGTTGTTTCTGTTCTAAGAATTCTATTTCATAAATGCACGCGAGACATATTTTTTTCTAAAAATTCAACCTCACTATCATCCCAACCTCATTCTGGTCAGACAAATAGATTAATATTTTGTTTTTTTTGAATATCAATATTTTTTATTGGTTGAGAATTATCATTTTTTGTGTGAAAAAATATATTTTCTCAATTTGGAAGATTATCGAGTATTGAATTTTCTTGAATAATAATTTCTGGTATTTGAGATCTTCCAGATTGTTCTGCTGCTTCAATAATAATTTTTTGAAGTCTGGTAAATTTATTTTCTGAAATATTGAGTTTTTGACTTCTTTTTGATGAAAAAAATACAAATTTTGTAAATCAAATTTCTGTTGCTTTCTGGATAATAAATTCTATTTTTTCGAGTTTATTTGGCAGAGCATTAAAGAGAGTTAAAGCAAAATTTATTTCTGAATGGTTTTCTTCTTGAGAAATTTTAGAAATTTCTATTTCCCTTTTTGCAATATTTTTAATTTCAAAAATAAAATCTATATTATTTTTTCCATTAAATAAAATAATTTTTTCTCAATTTTTTACACGTAAAACTCTTGTGAGTTGATGAACTATTTCATGATCTTTTACGATTAAATTTTGAGTATTTTCATCAATATTTTCTAAAAAAATTCTTTGCATTTTTTCTGTATAAATAAATATTTTTTTTATTATATTTCAAAGAAAAATTTTCACAAATAAAAAACCGCGCAAAGCGCGGTTTTAGTGTTTTGAGTAAACAATTAATCAGTAACTTTTATAGTTAATTCATAATTACTACTTATTCCTTTTCCATCAATAAAGCTGAATTCGACATCTCCTGATTTTGCAAAGTCACTAAATACAAAATTAAGTTTATTGCTACCCAGTGTATATTGATGATTATACTCTATGGTATCATTAATAAAATCAAGTAAACCAACTTGGGCATCGCCTTGAGTTAAAGCGACTTTCATTGCTGTGTTTGATGTAGTATATTCAAGACTTAGATCATCACCTGTTTGAGCAATTTCATCATAACAGAAACTGTTATACTGTGCAGAAATTTTTTCATTAATATTTACAACTTTATACGAATCATCAAACCATGACGTACAATATTGACCTGGACGTAGGTTATACAAATTCATATCCATTAATGTTTTATCAGCAACAGACTCATAAATAGTTTTTTGACTTTTCATAAGCTGGATAGAAACATTTCTAGGATAGATATTTTGTGAATAAAAATGAGATCCATTATTTTCAACCGTATGTTTTAGAATCAACTCAAAAGATACTGGTTGATCATTAAAGTTTCTGATTGCTTTAAAGTGCGATAAATATTTTCCTGGAGCAAGTGAAAAATTGGTTTTCCCATTTTCATCAGCCTGCAAAGCAAGAGTAGATACTGGACTTAACGAATTGCTCGTTTCATCATAGAGGTAGTTTTCAACCTCAAACATTTCTACATAGAAGCTTTTAGGTATACTTCCTTTTTCAACTTGATTCGGAGCAATAGTATTAATTAATGCTCCAACATCAGTATAAAGAGTAAACTCGACATTACCATTCATTACAGGTTCAACAGTAGTCATATTAACTGTTTTGTTTTGATTATACCAGGTATTCCCAATCTTTACTTTATTTAAAGTAATTTGGTAATCACCAGCAGAGTCAGTATTAAATGTTAATGTAACTTCTTTTGTAGAATCAAATGAAGTCTCACCTGTCTTGTTGACCATTACATCACCAAATTCGACATAACCAGCTTCATAACTAACATCAATTGCTGAAATTGCTTCATCAGAAGTAATTTTGATAATTTCAGTTTTGTTTGAGATAATGCAATCGCTACAATCTGTAGTGATCACATCGATCGTTGGTTCACTGGTAGTTGTACCACCACCTCCACTATTCCCAGTAGATGTATTTGTTCCAGACGAATCTGAGCCACCACCTCCGCAAGCAGTTAAAGTAATAGTTAATAACATTGTACTTACAATATGTAGAATTTTCATCCTGTTGCTCCTTGGTGGATTATCCACCTTTTGTTTTGATATTAGAATATAAATACTATTTTGATATTTATAATTAAGTATAATATAAAAAAAAATATATACTTGTCAAATTTAAAAATTATGTTCTAAACATAAAAAAGCACTAAAATATATTTTAGTGCTTTTTTAAAATTATCTAGGCATACCATAAAAATCAAATCCTTTTTGATCTACCATAGATTTTGTTATGAAATTTTTCTTTTTCCCTTTTAGAAAAAATCCTCTTTCATCAATAATACCTTGTTCCATAAGAGATTCAACATTTTTTGTTTTGAGTTTTTTCTTTGGAAAGTTTTGTTTATTTTGAAGATAATGAGTTCTTGCTTTATAACTTTGGTTTTTTCTTGCTTGAGGATTTTCATTCCCAATATATACTTGAAATGCAGCTTTTTTATTTTTTGCTAATTTTCTTGCAGCAGCTTGTTTTTTTACAATTCTCGAAGTGAGTCCGTGACTATTTGCCATAATATTAATCTTTTTAATGAAAAATAAATTTATTGTGAAAATTCACTTAATTTGGCTGTATTGTATGAAAATATAAACAAAAATCAAGAGAATAAAAAAACTTTTTTACGAATTATATAAATTTTATAAATCAAAAAAGACTATACATAGAAGCTGTATAGTCTTTTTCAAACTTATATTTTTTGGAGCGGGGGACGAGGTTTGAACTCGCACACCCAAGGGTTGAAGCCTTAGTACACTCACTCTTTTATGTTACCCCCGCAGAAATTTATATAAGCAAGCGCAGTATAAGAAAATGGCCTTTAAAGTCAAATATATTTTTGATTTTTTTATATTTTTGCTACAATAGATATAATATTTATTTACTTCTGAAAAATATGTTAGACTTCAACTTTAACTTTATTTGAGACAATATCGCAGAATCAATTATTTCTACTATTGAATTCTATGGCCCTAAGATAATAGGAGCTTTAATTCTACTTGCACTATGAGTATTGGCTTGAATCTTGGTATATAAAATTGTTAAATTTGCATTTAGAAAATTTAAAATTATTGATTTAATTGATAGATTAACTCCTGATTTTGATGATATTGCTATTACCAATCATGGTGAATGAGATAAAAAATCAAAAAAACTTAAATTTACGCAAAAAGTAAAAGTGGATGAAATAGTTGGGAAAGCTCTAGCCTACTATATATTTCTTGTATTTTTTCGTTATGCAATAATGGCAATATGAATAAATGAAGTAGAAAAATTTATGGCAGAATTATTAACATATTTACCAAGTTTATTTATTGCTGTAATAATTTGATTTTTTTGAGTGAGATTTGCAAACTTTGTTTATGATATTATTTTTCAAACTTTGAAATTATCAAAACAAAAAACAGCAAAAATAATTGCAGCAGGAGCCAAATGAATTGTTTTATTTTTTACTCTTATGGCTGTGTTAGATAAAGTAGGAATTGCTACCAACACAATAGAAATTATTTTAATATGAGTTGTTTGAATGGTATCAATAGCCGGATGAATTGCATTTGGTTTATGATGAAAAGAAGTTGCTCAAGAGATATTAGAAAGTTTAAAAAAATAATAAAATAAAAAAAGATGATTTTTAAAAATCATCTTTTTTTATTTTATTTGAAAATATTTTCATTTACTATAAATGTCTTTTCCATCTGGAGAAACTATTGCTGGGAAAACAATATCACATGAGCGCAGTTGTGCTTTGAAATTTAAAGTATTTTGACACGGACAGGTTGTACAAACCACGTTTCACTGTATAGTTCATTGAGCTGAATCATTACACGTCACTTGTTTTTCTACTGCGATACATGTTTTATTTCCTAAAATATTTGAAGCACATTTTGAAGAATTTGGACAATCTGAATCAAATTCGCACGAAATATCAAAAATTGGACATCATTGATTTTTTGGATCCCCAGGAAGATCTATACAACGATCATTTTCATCAGAAACACCATCATTATCACTATCACTTTGAGGTATGTTTTCTCATTGATTGGTTGAAATATCTCCATCTAGTACGGTAATAGTAATAGTTTTTTTGATTTCTTTTCCTGAAGAATTTTTAGCCGTTAAGGTCACTATATAACTTCCATTTGAATAATATGTATGAGAACGTTCTTTCCCAATTGCAGATGAACCATCTCAAAAGTCCCATAGAAATGTATAATTATCTTGTTGATTTCATATTATACTGCTACTAAAATCAGTGATTAAAGGTGCATTTCAGCTACTTGGTGTTGCGCTGAGGTTTACATTGAAACTGTTATCTTGTTGAGAAGAAACTACAATAGTGGTAAATTGTTTCTTTTGATTTCAAAAATTATCAATAACTATTAATTCAACCGAGTATTCACCATTGAATTCAAATGTGTGATTTGGGTTTTGTTGGTTTGATGTATTCCCATCTCAAAAATCCCAAAGGTATTCAAATGGTCATTCTCAAGCAATTATTTCTGCCTGAAAGTCATAATTATTATTATCTTGAGGAGAAATATTGAGTCAAATATTTAGTTCTTCATATTCTGGATAAATTAAGAAATTTTTTACTATTTGATTTCCATCTTTATCAGTAATTAGAAGTGTTATTTGATGTGGTCAAGGTCAGATAAATGTGTGATTTGGATTTTGTTGATTTGAAGTATTTGCGTCTCAAAAATCCCAAAGATATTCAAATGGTCATTCTCAAGCAATTATTTCGGCTTCAAATTGATAATTATTTGTTAAAATATTTTTTGAAATTATTTGAGCATTTGCATCGAGATTAGAGTTTCCATCTTCTATTATTACAATCATCACAATTTCTTTTACTCCATTTGCATCAGTAATTTTTAGAATCACTTCATATTTACCAGGCTGATCATATTTATGACTCGGGTTTTGCTTCGTAGAACTATTTCCATCACCAAAATCCCATTGGTATGTAGTATTCGGAGTTTTATTCGTCTGCACTGCAGTAAATTCCTTTGTATATATATCTTGAGTATCCTCTACGAGCATTTTTATATTATTTTCTTGAGGATTTACAATAATAGTTGTATATCCTTGGGATTGATTATCTTGTGAGTCTGTAACTATTAATGTTACTGTTTTATTTCCTGTAGAATTATAATTATGTGTTGGGGTTTTTTGAGTGGAAGTATTTCCATCTCCAAAATCCCATAGATACTTAAATGGTCATTTTCCCCCATTTATTTTTGGAGAAAAATTATAACTATTTTCTTCGCTATTATTTTTTTGTATGCTAATAATAGCAAAAAAATCATCTTCGCTTTGAGGTATTTGAATTTGTAGGTCAAATTCTTGAGTCCCATTTGGTGTATCAACAACTAATGTAACATCATAATCTCCTGGTTGAGAATAACTATGATTAGGATTTTGCTGGCTAGAAGTATTTCCATCACCAAAATCCCAATAATAATTATCCGCTGTTATATTATCTGCATTAAAATCTGCAACATTATTTTCTCAAATAATGATGAGATCTACTCACGGAAAACCTCAGTTTGAATTATCAGAATTATTTATTTGAGTTTGAGTATAAAAATTCTTTTTATTTCATTGATTATCAGTAACTATTAATTCTACATTATAGTTCCCTGGTTGTGTATAAATATGATTTGGATTTTGTTGATTTGAACTATTTCCATCTCAAAAGTCCCAATAGTATGTAAATGGCCCATTATTTCACTTAATTTTAGATGAAAAATTTACTTGAGAAGTATTTTCATCTTGATTATATGAAATATATCCTTCTAAAAAGTTATTATTTTTTTGAGAAATGGTAAAATTTTGAGTAAATTTACCAGTATTTCATAGTGCATCTGTAACATATAAATCAGCTTTATAATCTCAAGATACATCAAATGCAATATTATCTAAATATCTCCCATTATATATTGTTTCAGAATTATTTTCGAGATTATGAATTACCCAAGTGTAATTTTCATCAGGCATTTCAATTACTTCTCAATTATCAAAAATTCATTCAAAATCTATTTGAGAATTTACAGAATAATCTGCTGGAATATTACAATTTTCTTCTGGTTTACAAGATCCATTTTTTATTTGTATTTTTCATCAAATTTGATTGTTTGGTGCGCTACATTGACTATTTTTATGTGAAAAATAAGCAAATCTAAGCATTTGTTTTTTTGATAGAGATGCTTGAGGAAAATAATTTTTTCATTTTTTATTTAATAAAAAATATTCTTGAATATTTCCATAAATATCTACATCTGTATGTGAAATATTTTGCGCTATATAATAATATGGATAAAAATTGTTTATTTCTCCATTAGTAAATTTTGGAGACATGTCGTTACTTAAATCTGGAAAATCTTTTCATTCATATATTTCTTGAATAATATTATCAGCTGATTGTTGAGTGAGTAATCAACTCGTTCTCATTATTATAGCTAAGGCTTCTTGATTTGTGATTGGATTATATGGACAAAAAGGGGGTTGAGAAGAAGATGTTCAATTATTACAAACTGTATTTTTTTCATATCATTGAATATATTTTTTGTCGTCTGCATAGGCAATACAATAAAAATAATCACTATTTTTATTTACATCATAGTAGACATTTTTTCAATAATATGTCGACAATATGTCTAGATTAGTATTTGGTTTTACACATTTCTGACAATTTGTTTCGAGTAATAATCATAAAAACTCTTCACGACTTATTGATTGATTTGGTGAAAAATTTTTAAAATTATTCGATTGAATCAATCAATTATCAAATAAATATTGCAACTCACTTTTATATTCAAAATTTTTATCTATATCAATAAAAATATCCTCAACTTTTTGGTTTGCAAAAGTTGAAGTAACACTAAAAAATACTAAGAAGATGTACAAAAATATTTGAAAGAATTTATTCATATTATTATATTATTTTTTTATTTAAACAGCATACATTACTATTCCTGCTGCGACAGAAACATTTAACGATTCTTTTTTCCCCCTCATTGGAATAATCACAATTTTATCAGAAATATCTAATACTTCTTGACTCACTCAAGTTATTTCATTTCACATTACTAAGGCAACTTTTTCTTCTTGTTGCTTAAAAAGCTCAGTATATTCTACTGATTTTTCGTCGAGTTCTACAGAATAAATTTTAAATCAATCATTTTTTAAGTCTTGAAGATATTTTCAAATATTTTTATGATACTCCCAATCTATAAAATTTTCTGCTCAAATAGCAGTTTTGCTAATATCTTTTCTCGGAGGTTGAGGAGTATGACCTGTCATAATGACTTTGTTAAAACCAGCTCAATCAGCATTTCTAAATATTGCTCATACATTTTGCATAGAGCGAATCGAATCTAAAACTATTATTTTTTCCATTTTTTTTCGTCAATTACATATTATCATAAGTATATCAAAAAATAAAAAAAGTCCATCCAAACTGGATAAACTTTTTTATTTTCACCTTTCTTCACAGTTCTAAGAAATATAGCATATTAAAAAATATTTTTTCGTCTATTAATAAACAATTTTCTACTCAATTTAGTTGAAGTTTGTCAGATTATTTATATAATAAACAAAATTAATACATAAAGTTTCAAAAATGGATTACATCTTTTGGTTTTCAATCTGATTTCTGATCTACATTTTATGAATGGTAATAATCAAAATTTTTCGTAAAAAAGAAGACTATAAACGTACTTTGAACCTCACTTTTTTGCAAATTACGATGCCGAAAAAAGATTCTCAAAATGATGAAAAAAATGATACGGCAAAAGATTTTAAAGAAATGGTTTCAGTTATGGAACAACTCTACTCTTCTCTAAAAAGTATTCATTCTCGTAAAATTATTAAAAAAATTCTTGGACAAGATTTTTTAAGTTTTGAGTATATTGCGGACAAATGAAATATTTATTTTTTCTTGGTAGTTCCAAAAAATTATAAACATTTGATAGAAAAACAAATCAATTGATTTTATCCAGATGCTATAATCGAAGAAACTACTGAAATAAACATTTTCAAAGATAAAAAATTTCATGTTTGAACATATATAAATACTTCAAAAGAATTTTTCTTTCCAATAAAAACCTATCAAAATTTAGAATCTGATGGGATTAATAATATCACAAATGCATTTTCTAAACTCGAAGATGATGAATCTGCAGCTATTCAAATTTTACTCAGACCGGTAGATGATGATTGGCAAAAAGACTGTTCAAAAGCATCAAGTTCTCTTATGAAAGGAAAAAAAGCAGGTTTTTCACTCAATCCTTTTAAGATTCTCATAGGACTTATTAATATGTTTATCTCTTCTCCAGAAGAAGAAAATAATCAAAATAATGAAAATGAAACTTCGGCTTTAACCCAAGAAAGAGCAAAAACTGTTGATGAAAAATGAGATAAAACATGATTTGAAGTTGTTATTAGAGTTATCGCAGCTGGGAATAATAAACAAATGGTTGATACTGAATTAACCAATATTATTTCTGCGTTTTCACAATTTTCGTCTCCTGATTTTAATAAATTTTCTTCAACATTATATCATTCTGATTCAAAATTGGTTCAAAATTATATTTATAGATATTTTAGAAAACCGTTTTATTTGAAAAAAATGATTCTTAATACGCAAGAAATTGCATCTATTTACCATTTTCCTCAAATTAAATATAATAAAACTCCAGAAATAAAATGGCAAAATTTTAAAATTGTAAAAGCTCCAAGTGATATTCCAAAAGAGTGAATGCTTTTAGGACATAATATTTACAGAGGAGTAAAAAAAGAAATTCGTTTAAAAACTGAAGATAGATTTCGTCACTTTTATGTTATCGGTCAAACTGGGACTGGTAAATCTTCGATTATGCAGGTTATGGCTCGTCAGGATTTAGCCAATGGACAATGAATGGCTGTTATTGATCCACATGGAGATTTAGTAAAAGATTTACTTCCTTTTATTCCTCGTGAGAGAGCTGATGATGTAGTTATTTTTGATCCATCGGATTTACAACGTCCAATGTGATTGAATCTCCTCGAAGCTCATACGCAAGAAGAAAAAGATCTTGTTGCTATGGATTCGTTAAATATCATGATTAAATTATTCTGAAGTGAAATTTTTGGTCCTCGTATTCAGGATTACTTTAGAAATGCCGTTTTAACTCTCATGGATCATCCTGATGGTTGAGCTATTACTGATATTGTAAGACTTTTTACTGATACAACATTTCAAAAAAGTTATAGATGATTT
>CBFHLZ010000015.1:17246-18766 GCA_965656795.1 Patescibacteria group bacterium | reverse complement strand
TTTATATTTTTATTATATAATTTTATTGAGATTTTGCAAATAATAAAAAAAACACTCTGATTTAATTAACCAAAGTGCTGTTTATTATTTAAGACATTACATTTAAATAATATACTTCTCTAAAATTAGTATCAGAATCAATTAATTTCAAAAAACATTCCATAAATTCTTTAACATCTTCGTTATAACATTCTTCTACTATTTCAAGTAATGATATTTTATCAATAGAATATTCTCTGTAATTATAATACTCTAAACCTAATGGCAAACGCTGTATTTCTTCATTACATACTATTCTTATCAATTCAATCAATCTTTCATTCTTTATGTCTAAATCAACAATCATTTTTTCTATTTCTAACAAAGACTTTATATTTAAACAAAATGATTCTGGTATTAATCTATATTTGTCTATTGTTTCTTGTGATACTATATTCATTTTAAAAACTCCTAATAACAATAATAATTAACTTACATTATAATTATACATTGTTGTATTATAAAGTCAAAAAAACACTCTGATTTAATCAACCAAAGTGTCTTTATTTATATTATTTTAATTATTTTCAAACATTTTTAATTCAATTATTTCAATTATTATTTTTTTTATTTTTTCATCATGTTCTGTTTTTGTTATAATAATTTTTTCTATATTATTAATATATTGTTCAAGAATAAACTTTGGTTTATCTTCACAACTTTCAATAATATTATTTAAGCTATCTAGATCAATTGAATCATAGTTATCATTAAAATATTCTGTTTTATTTAAGTTTACATTTAGTGTTTTAATATCATATCTATAAATACTATCTTTATTAAATATCATTTTAACACTTTTATTAAAATCACTACTCAAACTTAATCTATCTAAATATATAACATTTTTAAACCTTACAAATATACTTTTTAATTCTTCTTTTGAGACAAATGATAAACCATTTTTAAAAAATAACTTTTCTTCAATCATTTTAATATTATCTTCTAATACATTATTTTCAAGGTATTTACAAAGTAAAAAACCAACTTCATCTAAATCATTTATCAATATTTTATCAGCATTATTTATTTTACCTAATATTGTTTCTTTTAATTGTGGATCAAAAAAATGATACAAGTCATTTCTATTTAAACAAAATTTATCATTTTCTAAATCAATATGAATCATTTTTGAATTATCACAAATAAGACCACTAAAACTAACAACAATATCTTTATTATTAATTTTTTCTATTTTTTCTTCTAATAATAATTTTATATGATTTAAATCTAAAAATGGTATTTTTTCTTCAAATGTTTTTACAAAATTTTTACATGATTCAATTTGTTCTTCTGATTCACAAGATTTAATCATTGCTATTATATTATTTTTTAATTCTTTCATTTTAACTCCTTAATTTAATTAACTTACATTATAATTATACACTGTTGTATTGTAAAGTCAAAAAAACACTCTGATTTAATTAACCAAAGTGTCTTTATTTATATTATTTATTAATTTACTGTATAATCAAAATCTG
>CBFHLZ010000015.1:0-17236 GCA_965656795.1 Patescibacteria group bacterium | reverse complement strand
AAAAAAACACTCTGATTTAATTAACCAAAGTGTCTTTATTTATATTATTTATTAATTTACTGTATAATCAAAATCTGTTCCATTTTCTTCAATATCGAAAGATTCATTTCTATAACTTTCCTCGAACTGTCTAAAATCTTTTAAAATAATTTGCTCTTCTTTTAAATCCAAAGGTTTATTTGTTTTTAATATTCCTTTTTTATTTTTATACATATCATATATTGTTTGATTGCTTGTTTTGTGTCCTTGTATAAATATGTATCTATCTTCTGGTAACAATAATTCAATTAACTGTTGTCTTGATTCAAGAGAGTCTATTTCAACTGTATATATGAATGATTCGTGAGTTTCTGGTAAATCTTTTGAAATTGCAATAAACCTTTTTGAAAATTCTAACTCTTCTGTATCTGATATTAAAAACAAATCTATATCCATTTCTTGTAGTTCAATATTTTTTATAATCATAAATAACTCCTTTTTGTTTGTGTTAATTTCAGATTATATTATAAAAAATATTTGTCAAATAATAAAAATTAAAATACATAAAACACTAAAAACTGTTAATATCAATGAACACTTTAATGTAGATATAAAAACTAATAATAATTTTGTTAGTCTGTAATTAAACTTTGATATTTCTTTACCAAAAAATGCTACATAACTTATCTTTATGTGTTGACTAACATCTGTTGTGTTCATTTTGTAAAAGTATTCAACCAATCCTGCAATTAAACCAAGTGATAGAATAAAAGGTAGTGTTTCAAATAATATTTGTAATAGTGTCATTTTTTTTCCTTATTTAATTATTTAATTATTAATATGTAAATTAATGTTAGTATTATTATATTTTTCATTCTACTTGATAAAATTAAAAAGTAAACTACTTCATCCATTAATTGTTTTAAAAGTTGTTTTTGTTTTACTACTGTTTTTATTACCATTACATTCTTATAAATAAGATAAGTAAATAAAATTAATGTTAGTATTTGTAATATTGTCATTTTTATACTCCGTAATTTAATTCATAATAATCTCTGAAATCTTGGTTTTTAAAAAGTTCTAATACTTTGTCGAATAAATATTTTACTTGTTCACTATCGTTAAAGTATATTATAAACATAAAAAAATCAATTTTAGACATTTTATTTGTAACTCTTTGATCTAATTGTTCATATAAATAATTTTCTTTAAATTCAATGTAAATATATTCACTAAGTTCTTTAAATTCTGATTCTTCATAAGTTAATTCATTTTTTATATTATTGTCTTTCATATAATCAAATAAAACTTTTAAATCAATGTTTACATTTGGAACTATATTAATAAATTCATAATACTTTAATCTTACAATAATTTTAAATATATTATAATTAATTCCTTCAATAAAACGATAAAAACAAAACCTTAATTTTTTTCTACCTCTCAAATCTGAAAAATCTTCATCTTTAAAACCAAATTTTTTATAATTATCTTCTATAAAATCTAATGAAAATTTATTTAATTTATCTGATAAATCATTTTTCATATAAATTTCTTCATTTTTTCCTAATTCCATATCAAACCACCATACTTAATAAAAAATAAACAAAAGGTAATAAAAAACACATTACCAGAGCTGCCGCTTTAGCGGTTTTAAGACAGTCGTTAAACTTGTCATAATGAATGTCATTCATATACTTAATTGAGTATATTGAACTAACAAAAATAACTGTTATTATCATTGAAATTACAAAAATCATACTTTTCTCCAAAACTTAAAATTTTAACTTAAATATCTGTAATTAGTATAACACAATCCTTGATGTTGTAAAGCAAAAGCATTGTTTAACGGCTTACGCCTTGATTCTGTAAGAAAAAAGAGAAAGTTGTTTTACAATTTTGAAAATAATTCTACTACTGTTGTATTTTAAAAAGTCAAAATGTTTTATTTTTAAATTTCGTATATTTTCAACTGGTGAATCAGTTTTGGGGGGGGTGGTTTGGTGATAGGGGGGGTATTGCCTATAAATAAGCATTATTGCTATTTAGAAAGAGAATATTAGTATTATTGTTGTTCTATCTCTAACAACCCTTATAAATAAACAATAATCAACACTCAATAAAACATAGTGCGGGGTATTTGCGGGTTTTAACTTATAATTAATGCACCTTTAATAGTTAATCAACACCCTATTATAGTTTAATTAAGGCTAATAAATAGGTGTCGAACATTGCGGGGATTTTATTAGTTTTTTTTTGCATAGCATTGCCACCATTCTTTTTAATGAAATCTACCATTAGATATCATAAGAAACACACACAGAAACCATAGCACATTCAGACACTCAACCATTATGATTGTCATTAAGTTATTGTATTCTATACACTTTGAACACATAATCATTGCCAATTGATTGAGTAATTATATATTTATTATTAATATTGTTTGTATACACTTGTATACACTTGTATACACTTGTATACATAATGAAACGCCTTCATATTTGCCTTATGTTTCGTTATATGTGTTGTCTGTTCTGTTGAATGTATACTGTCTTAATATTGTTAGATATCAAGGCTTTTAATGTGATTTCATTGGTTGAAATGGTGGCAAGATTTATCTTTAAATGTGTATACCGTTCGTTTTGCTACAACAACCACACAGAAAACACCAAAAAAAAGCTTATTTTAACGTGTTATTTCCTTTTACTGCACACCTGTATAGCATAATTTGATAGGTTTTTCCTATTAAGATTGAATTATTGATAGATTTTACCTATCATTACGATTTGAAAGACTTTTGACCAAATAAAACACGGACACGCTCAACGAGTATTTTAGGTGTATATTGATTTGATTTTAATTTAATATGGTATATACTTAAATAAGTATTAAGTTAAAGGAGTTTATTATGAAAAAAATGAGTTTTAAAAGATATGAAAGTTTTGTTAATGAATTATATAGTGCTTTATCAGAGTTTAATGTTTCAATACATTCTGATTTTAAAGATAGAGATATGATAGGTGTAAGTATTAATTATATAGTAAATAAAGAGCAAGATTATTACTTTGAAGATTATAACAGTAAAAAACAATTAATATCAGATATTATTAGTAATGTTGATTTAGATAGCAATAAGTTATTTTTTTTAGATGATTATTTTAATGATTTTTGTGATAATTTAAGAAAAGAATCTAAAAAGTATATATTAGAAAATATTAAAGAATTAAATGAAAATGATATAAGAATTTGGAGTGATTATAACAGAAACAGAACATACGGAAATTTAAAAGATTTAAATAAAATACAGGTTTTTATAGAATTAGATTCTTTCAAAGGTGATAATTATTGCAAAAGATTTTTTATTGATAGTGATTTTAATAATGAAGATAATAAAAATAACATAATGAATAATTATAAAACACATTGTGATAAAATAATAAGATATATAAGAAAACATTTAATGGAAGAAGAATTAAATGATTTATCAATAGAAATGGAATATAAAGATTTGTTAGAATCAAGAATAAAAATGTATTTAAGTGAAGAAGTTATAGAAAAAGTAGAAAATTTTGTAAAATTAGAAGTTGATTTATCAATTACAAGTTCACCAATAATTTTAAATATAAAGTTTAATGATTTTTTTAATAATTGTATAATACATGACAAAATAGAATTAAAAAGTGAATATAAAAAATGTAAAGATATTATTTTTGATTTTGCTTCAGTGTTAAGAACAATATCAAATGAAATTGATTATTATATTGAAACATTAAATAAATAAGGAGTTTATTATGTTAATAAGATTAAAAAGGTTATATATAAAATATAAAATAAAAAAGTTTAATGAATCAATGAAAAATAACAAACATAGTTTTTTAAACTTAAATGATTTATTTCAAGATAATAGTTATTTAAAAAAGTTATTAGAAGATAGTGTTTTAAAAGAACATTACGATATTGATTATATAATTAGAAAAGATTCAATTGATATAGTTCTTTGTGATTATTATTACCACACACATCCAGAAGGTGCTTGGTTGATTTTAGGAACGATTAAAAACAATTCTGTATATGTAAATGATAATGATTATTATCTTAATAGAGTTTATAATCTTTTAGTAAAAAACTATGAATCAATAGTATCAAATTTAAATGAAGATATTATAAATGATTTTGAAATACATTCACTAATGAATTATAAATAAGGAGTATTGTTATGATAGTTGTTAATAATGGTTTTGAAGTAGAATATAATAATCTATTAGAATATATAGAAGTTATTAAAAAAGAGTTTGAACCGAGGTTAAGTGAATTGATACTATGTCATAATAACTTATTAAAGTTAAAGGTTGATTATTCAAACGCTAACGCTTTTATCTCTGATTATCTAAAATCAAATGGATTATGTTTTATTATTGAATGTAATTATATTGAAATAGATAGTTATTTAATATGTGATGGTGAAATTGGTTATTATTTTAATAGTTTATTTAATTCACCAAATTATTCATACATAGTTAAAGTATTTGAAGATTTTAATAAAATGAATGATTTAATAAACAGTAAAGATTTTTTAGAACAATTAGAGTTAAATTTTAAAGTTTAAGGAGTTGATAAATGAAAAATATAATATTTAAAAAACAAGTTGATATTTACAGTTTTAGTTATAAAGTAATATTTGATAAAGAAACATACTTTAAATACACGAACAAAGAAGAGTTTGATTTTGGTGGAGTTTGTTATTTTAATTATGAAGATAATGATTTTGTAATTTGTATTCCAGTAGACGAAGATAATAATATACATACACAAGTATTAGTTCATGAATGTTATCACATGACAGATATTCTAATGGATTGTGTAGGTTTAGAACACAAAACAAACTCTTCAAATGAACACATAGCATATTTATTAGATTACATAACAGCACAAGTATTAGAATGTTTAGAAATATACCAGAAAATAAAAAAATAAATATTTAAAAAAATTAGAAGTATGTTCTCCGTGAATGTGCTTCATTTTTTTCTTTAAAATAAACAATGTAAAATTATCATAAAATCAATTAGAGGTTAACCGCTAACAAAAAAAAATATACCATTTTATTCAAATGATACACTTTTTATTAAACAATATTATTACTTTCTAATTAAATAAGCATTGTCAGGAACGTAATTTAAACCAAGTTTATTTCTTCTTCTTCTATCAGAACGTTTTTTTGCTTCTTCACTTGATACAGCTTTTCTAATTGTTATTTGCGGATTGATAGGGCTTTTGCAAGAATATTTTTTATTTTTCTTCAATGTAGAGGTTGGTTTATTAAAGATGTCATTCGTTTGTTCTTGTGTTAATACGTTCTTTTTGCTAATGAAATTTGTAATAATTTTTTTAATAGCTCCATAAAATACATTACAGTTTAAAAGTTGAGTCATTTTTTTCTTTTTTTCTTTACTGTTTAAAGTATCATAATCATTTAACTCTTCTTTAATGTATTGAAAATAAGGCTCGTCAATAAATTTTCTATCACTACCATTATAAAGGTCAGTATAAACATATTTAACAAAATTCAATAACTTTGATTTCTCACTTGTGCATTTTGTCATCTTTTCTGCTGTATCAAAAAAGTTAACAATATTCTTTTCAAATGATTGCTTTTTCATTGAGTGTGTTAATTCTTTTAAACCCATATAACTTACTCTTGATAAACATATCGAAAAATCAAGTAATTGAAGTGGAGTATGTAAAGCGTCAACCATAAATTCTTTTTGGCTTAACTCTGGTATAATATATTCATATTTATTAGTTGTGAAATCTGTGTGTCTATTGTTATTAAGTATATCTATTTTATTTTGTAGTTTAGTGTCAAAACCACCAACACAAGAGTAATAATATATATTATCTTTCTTTATTTCATTAAAACCTTTTTTACAATTAGTAAATAAATGCATTTTAGATAGTAAAACTGTATCTGTTTCTAATTCATTACTGTTATTATACATAATCATATCTCTTAACATATTCTTACCAAAAATATCAAATTCTGAATTGTTTAAGTAAATTAATTCTTCTTTAAGATTTAACTTTGGATTTTTAATTGATTCTTGTAAATGTTTTTTAATGTCGTTTAAAGTATCATTTGCTTTATCAAATGCTTTATCATAACTAAAACCATATCTATTAATTAAATATTCTGTTAATTGTATTTTTGTTATTTTATTTATATCTTCGTTAAAAATTGATTTAACTGTTATTTGTTTTATAGTAAGCATTTTATTAATTCCTTTTGTTTTGTCTATATTATAATAATATACTATATTTAGTAAGTGTCAAATTATAAATAAAAAAAACCGCTTCAATGTAAATTAAAACGATTATTTAAAGGTTGTTTTGTTTTTATAAAACTTGTAAAAATGATTCATAAACACTATTGCCTTTTTTTATTCTAAAATCACATTCAAAACATTCTGGTTCATTGGTTATTACTTCAAATGATAATACTTCATTCATATTTAAATAAAACTCACTATCAGTGTCAGAACAATACACTTTAATAAAATTACTCATTATTTCACTATTTATTTTACCGTTAAACATAATATACTCCTTTGTTAATAAAATCATTATAGATCTTTTTTGACTTATTGCAAATTAACATTATAATAAAAATACATTAAACAAATAAGTAAGGAGTTTTTAATGGAAATGAATGAAAAAAATATTGATATAATAAAAGAATCATTGGACAATATAATAGAAATTTGTAAAGAAAAAAGTGAAAAAGGTGAAGTTATTGATAGTTATTTTGAATACAGTATTGAAGCTAAACAACTTATTAAAATCTTAGATATAACATATAACAATAAAACAATAAAAAAAATAATGCTTGCAAAGCGTGATGAAATAACATTCAACAATGACTATGCATACTATGTTTATAATTTAGAACACGTTTTAAACCAATTGTAATAAAAATAATATCTAATAAAAAAGCACTTGTTTATTATAAATATAGTGTTTTTTTTTGTGTTTTTAATAATTTATAATATAATTAAAATTGTAAGTTAATTAAAAAAATAAGGTGGTTCTATGGAAGATTATAATGCAGCTTTTGAATTTATGAATGAAGTTCAGTTTATATATGAAGCGTGGAAAGAATCAGAAGAATTAAGTATATTAAGAACAAATGAAGTTTTTAAGGTTGGAATGCTTGTTAAAGGTAGTTATATAGATTCATTTGAAATAGAAAGAGTTATTGATGCTGATGGTTATTACATATTTTATTTAAATATAAAAGCTGATGATAAAAATTTAGGTGGTGCTATGTGCAATTATGATGATCCTGTTATTTTTCAAGCTATTGTCTATGCAGTTGCAGAAGCTCACGGTTATTGGTTATGGAAGAGTTTTAAGGATAAATAATTTGACTTATTATACTACTGTTGTATAGTTGAATTATGTTTAAAAAATGGAGAGTATTAATTATGAATAGTAAATTAAAAACATTAAACGTTAAGATAAATAATTTAGAAACAAATAAAAAAATTGGTTTTAGTAAGATTGGTAAATTATCAACTAATGATATAAAATTAGAAACTAACAAAATAAGCATATATGGAAAGAGTTTTGAAGAATTGCCAAAGTTATATTAAAGATTAAAAATAATTAAAAATACACCCCTTGATTTTAACATTAAGGGGTTATTTTTTTAATAATGATTATTTAATAAATACATTTCTTCTAAAGAAACAATATCTGTTTTTCTACAATTTTCATAACTCATATCTAATTTATCTGATATGTGTGTATATATTTCTTTTATTACATTTCTACACAATGTGTATTTGTTCTTTTCAAAATTAAACTCATCATCAATCTCAACTAATGATTTTATTAATTTTATATTTTCAAACTCTGATTGTAATACTTCTTTTTCTAATGTTTTTTTAGCTACTAATATTTCTATGTTAAATTCTAATATAACAAGCTTAAACTCTATAAAGAAATTATCATCATAGCATTTTTCAATTATATAGTTTATCTTTAATTGATTAAGTCTATTTGATAAAGTTAATGATTGATCTTCAATTAAGTTATTGATATGACCTTGTATTGCACTTTGTAATTCTTTTCTTTTTCTCATGTTCAAAGCTCCAATTGTTTCTGATAGTATCACGTCTTTTAATAATCTTTTTTTAAGCATTTTAATTACTCCTAAACTTTTTAAATCATACTAAAATCTTATCATTTTTTTTAGTTTAATCAATTTTTTTTAAAAAAGTTACTATTTTATCTTCAGTCGAGTGGTGTATTTAACTTCAGTCGAGTGGTGTATTCGCTTCAGTCGAGTGGTGTATTCATTATAATATAACTATTAATAATATAACTAATTTATTAATATAACACTGAACTTGATAAAACAAAGTTCAGACCGTATTTTTTAAAAAAGGTTTTTTTTCTATTATTTATTGGTTATTATGTTGTATTATGTTTGTGAATACTATTTATTGTAATTATTCTGTTTAATTTTAGTAATTGTTTGACGCTACGCTATGTTCTGAAAAAGCAAAAGATTTAAAAATTTGTTAATTCAGAAATAGGTGAACGTAGTGAACTTTGAACAAACATATTAAAAATATTTGATTTATATTAAATAAATAGTAAAATATGAAATATAGTTAATTAACAATTGGAGTATAAAAATGACTGAATCAAAAAAAATTAAATTAAGAGACACTGATGAATTCTTTCAACGTTCTGTAAAAGAAATAAATAAAAATGCTATAATTCAAGAAGATGGTTTATTTAGTGATTATGTAAGTAAAATAAGAAAAGCTTTTGAAAAACAAATAAATCATGTAAAATATGATAAAAATGTTGAGCTATTTGAAAATTATAAAAATACAGATAATTTAAAATATCACTATGAACAATTCTTAATCAACGATTGGAACACTTCAACTAATAAACAAGTTGAAAAAGTAGTTAATTCTATTATGCAAGGTTTGAAACAAAAATTAGATAGAGAGAATGCAAAAGCAACTGTATTTTTTAAAGATGAGATAAATATAAGAGATCAAAAGTTTAATACAGAATTTTTAGAAGTAGTAGAAAATGATAATTTATGTTTTTATGTTACTTATGACGATATTAAAACAAAAATAATTGATACTGATACTAATTTAGAAGTTATAGGTAGTAAAAAATATCAATTTACACTATGGTTTATATACGAAGTTTAATTTAATGATTGGTATACATATAAGGGCAACTCGATGTATATGTCTAAATTGAATTGTATTGGGAAATATGATAATAGATTTAATGTTGCATATAAAAATAACTGTATTTAATTAAAATATGGTTATTTTTTTTTGACTATTTTTAATAGTGTTGTATAATAAAAAAGTAAGTTAATTAATTATTAAAGAGGGGTAAATAATGGAATTTTCACTTTTATTGTATTTTAAAATATATATTTTTTCACTAATGGTTTCAATAGTTTCTTTTATATTTGGTCATGAATGTTGTTATAATGAAGATAATGCTTTTAAATCAATTTCTTTTCTCATTTCTATATTATCAATAGTTTTTCTTTTACCTATGATTATTGGAATAATTGTTTATTTAAATGGTTAACAATGATAATTAAAATATATAAAATCACACTACATACAAAAAATGTGGTGTTTTTTTTTATAAATATCATTGACACTTACCAAATATAGTATAAAATAATATTATAAGTCAAAAAGGAGTATTTATTATGATTAAATTAGAAGATATAATATCAACGAACAATAAAGAAAACGAAGCAATGCTTGAAGCTATAATAAAGCTTGGAAACAAAGAGATAAAGAAAACATATAAGCTTGTTAAAGCACTTGATAAGAAAACATTACAATCACTATTAGATAACAATTATGACGGAATGTTGAAATCATTATATAAAAAACATGAACTATTATGTAAACCAGAATTAATACCATATTTTAAAGCTCTTGACGAATCTGTAAGTACTAAAATTTGGAGAGACGTAGTTAATGATGAAATATTAGATATAGTTGATATAGATACGGAGTTTGAAAATGAGTAAATTTACAGAACAAGAAATTAATTTTATAAAAAATGAATCAAGAGATAGATTATTAAAAGAGTTAATTAAAGATTATGATAAGGTTAATAAAGATAAGTTATCTTTAGATACTTTAACAATGAAAGAATATAAAAAACGTAAAGAAGAAGGTTTAGATTTTTTTATTTTAAGTGAAAAAATAGAAAATAATAAAACTTTAATTAATATTCAATGTTCTTACTTGTTATCAATAAATAAAGAATTAAAAGATATGTATGATTTAAACTTTTCTAAATAATTCATTGACAAAATAATAATATTTAATATAATGATTTCACAGTTAAATAATTCTGTTTAATTGTAATTAAAAAAACTAATTTACTGTTACTATTTAAAAAGCTGTTAATTTATTTTAATGGCTTTTTTTATTTGACTTAAATAATTACTGTTGTATACTTAAATTATAAGTTAATCAAAAATGGAGTTATATTATGAGACAATTATTCACAAAAACATTAAAAGAATTTAAATCAGTTGATTTTTCAGATAGTGCTGTTGAGCTTTTGCTTGGCACTTGTGCTACAGAATCAAGCTATGGTAAATACACAGTGCAATTTAATGACGGACCCGCTCGTGGAATATTACAAATAGAACCAAAAACGTGTAAAGATTTGTTTGTTAATTATTTACATTACAGACAAGATATATTAAATGAAGTTTTAACTCACGTAATGTGTAAATTAACGTTTGATTGGAATGATTTGAAATGTCTATCACACGAATTGCAAATTAATAGAGAGTTCAGCATTATAGTTGCAAGATTACAGTATTACAGAGCACCAAGTAAATTACCAGAATATTATGACGTTGAAGGTTTGGCAAAATATTGGAAGAAATATTATAATACAGAACTTGGAAAAGGTAAAGTTAGTCATTTTGTAAATGCTTATAATAATTTTGCAAAATTTGATAAGGAGTAAAAAATGAAATTAATACATTTAATAAATAATCACTATATAAAATACTCAAACTATTATGACACAGCATTTTTTATAGCAGCAATATGTTTTATAATATTTGTATCTAAATAAAAATAATAGCACTGACTAAAAAAGTTGGTGTTTTTTTTATATATAATTTGACACTTACTATATTTAGTATAAAATAATAATATAAGTTAAATTAAGGAGTGTAAAAATGGATAAAATAACAAAAGAAATGCTTTTAAAAGGTTTAAAACCAATAAAAAAAGAAGAACTTTTAAAGTTTATAAAAGAAAATGAAGATATCACTTGTGTTGATACAAGTGAAATTACTGATTTTAGTGATACAATGGATAAAACAACAAATGGAATGCTTTTAAAAGGTTTAAAACCAGTAAAAAAAGAAGAGCTTTTAAAGTTTATAAAAGAAAATGAAGACGTTACTTCTGTTGATACAAGTGAAATTACTGATTTTAGTTATATGTTTTGGTATGCAGAAAGTTTTAATCAAGACATTTCAAATTGGGATGTTTCAAGCGGTGTTAATTTTAATGCTATGTTTTATGAAGCAGAAAATTTTAATCAAGATATATCAAATTGGGATGTTTCAAATGGAACTTCATTTTTTAGTATGTTTTATCATGCAGAAAGTTTTAAACAAGATATAAGCAATTTGGATGTTTTAAATAAAGATTATTTTTATGATATATGTAATTCATTAAATATAAAAATAAATAAAAAAATGATAAATGATAATTTGAGTTATATTTATTGTGATAATGTTGAATATGAAAAAAGTGATATTCAAATTTCTAATAATGATTTTTTTGAATTAATGATAACTGATAGTGATTTAGATTTTAAAATTGAAAGTGAAGATTTTGAAATTGTTATTTTATTTGATGATGACTATTATTTTAGAAATGAAAATAAATATTCATACATAAATAAATCAGAACTTGAAAAACTAAAAGAACTTGATTTACTCATTTATCTTTAAAAATAATGACACTGACTAAAAAGTTGGTGTTTTTTTTACCCTTATTTTAAAAAACTTTTAAAAAATTATTAAAAAAATAAAATATTATATGATCGTAGTTTTTAAAACATTTTAAATATAATAAAATTATTTTAGTTTAAAGGGTTGACACCTATTTTTATTGTTGTATAATAGTATATATAAAGTTTAACTTTGTTTTGTTTTGTTTAATGTCTTAATTAGTCTACTATACGTAGGCTTTTTTTGTGCGCTTGATTTTTATTAAAATGTTAGTTATAATATTTACAATAGCAGAAGCTTTTAAAATTAAAAATTATAATCAAAATTTCATTGGTTGATTTTATTTTAGAAAAAATAATAATAACAAATAACATTTCAGGAGAAATTAAAAATGAATGAAGAAATACAAAAACTTTTTGAAGGTGTAGAACTTTCAGATGAAATTAAAACGGCATTAGGTACTAAAATTGGTGGATATACAGAAGGTTTAGTTAATAACAAAAACCAAGTTATTCAAGAAAATAGACAATTTAAAGATCAAATGAAAACACTACAAGAACAAGTTTCAGGTTTTTCAGGAAAAGAAGAAGAGCTAAACAAGTTTAAAGCAATATTTGATCAAAATGAAGAAGCACGTTTAATTGCAGATGGTAAATTTCAAGAAGTTATAGATAATAAAGTTAACGGTTATAAAACAGAACTTGAAACTTTTAAAAACTCTAAAAATGACGAAATTAATGGTTATAATGAAAAAATAAATAGTTTACAATCAAAAATATATGATTACATGTTAAATGAACAGATATCAAACGTTGCACTAAAAGATGGTAATTTTGATAAATCTGATTCAAGTTTAGAATTATTAAAAATGGTTGCAAAACAAAATTTTAAAGCAAACGATAAAGGCGATTTTGTATTTAATGATGAAACAAAACTTGATAAAGATGGTAATCCATTGAATTTTGAAAGTTGGTTTAACTCAGACGTTAAAACAAAATATGGACAATTATTTACAGGTGTGAGCGGTGCAGGTGTTACAAATACAAGTAAACATCCTCAACATAAAGGTGTTGACGCAAGCGCAATTGGTAATATGTCAATGTCAGAATATAGAAAAATGAGAAAAGGTTAATAAAAAAATTGAGAATTACGGTTAAAAAATATGCTCCTTAACTTACATAAAAATGCCGTTTTTCTCACCAAATATTTAATATAGAAACAAAATAATAACAATAATAAAATAACAATAATAATTATAATTATAAATAGGAGAAATAAAAATGAATGAATTTTTAACCCCAGATGTAATAGCTCGTGAGGCTTTACTTGATACAGAAGATAGAATTGTATTTGCTAATTCAATCGTTCGTGGATATGCACAAGAATGGGCAGGTAGTGCCGTTGGTGACACTATACGTATCAGAGCAGTTACAGAACTTCAAGCAACTTCATATATTGAAGATTCACCAGTTGTTTTTGGTGATATCAAAGAAGGTTCAGTGCAACTTACAATTGAAGAGCATTTACATGTTCCTGTTAAAGTGACTTCTAAACAGTGGAAATTAGAGCTTGATTCTTTTACTCAACAAATAGTCGCTCCTGCAATGAAAGGTATGACAAAAGGTATGGAAAAATACGCATTAGAGCAAGTTAAAAAAGTTGCTAACTATGCAGAAAACGTTTCAGGCGTTCCAAGCGATGACGTTGATTTGGGTGAAATTGAAGCACAATCAATAGATATGGGTTTCCCTGCTTCTGATCCAACTTTCTATCTACTTAATGCAAGAACTAAAAACTCTTTAATTACAGGTGAAAACAAACACATGTATGACGCTTCTGTAAGAGCAGATGGTGGTGAAGCATTCCGTAAGGCACAATTTGGTACAATCCTTGGTCTTTCTGGTTTAGTATCTAACCTTTTACCTAAAAAAGCAGTGTCAACTGCAGACGGTGAAACAGGAACTACTACTGGTGCTTCTGGTATTTCAAAAACTCCTGTAACAATTACAATTGACGGTCTAACAAATGGCGTTGTTGTTGAAGAAGCAGATATTTTAGAATTTACTAATCTTGATTCTACTGTAACACGTTGTTCAGTAAAAACAGGTGTTACAGCAACAGGTTCTTCTGATTCTCTTGAAGTTTTCTATGTTGACGCAGCAATAGATGCAGGAGCAACAGTTGACGTTAAATCAATAGGACTTGGTTGTGTATACAACTCTGGTGCTTTCGCATTAGCAACTATTCCTATGGATGAACTACAAAGTGCTAAAACTTCATACGTTTATGATGATCACATTGGTTTTGGTATTCGTGTAGTGTTTATGCAGACAGGTGCTTTAACAGATGGCATCGTTTTCGATTCTCTAGCGGGTGCTGATCACATAAATCACAAGTTAGCTTTCAGAACTGATTTAAAATAATCTTTTAAATTATATAATAATAAAAAGGGTTGGGTTGAATAACCTGATCCTTTTTTTAATTTAAGGAGTTTAAAAAATGGTTAATAGTGAAAAAAAGATTATAAAAAGTTTAGATCAGGAAAAAATTGATAAAATAGAAATGCATTGTGACAATACTATGTATAATATTAGAGAAATTGTTGAAAAATTAAATAATCTTAATTCAAAAAGGGGTTTAAAAAATGGAACAGAAAATAGATAAATTAAATGATAAATTTAATGAAGTTGATAAAACAGTTGCTGTTCTTGTTGTAAAGCTAAACAATTATTTAGATAAAATTGATGAGATTGACGAAGAACAAAAAAAAGAAATAGACGATATTAAAAAAGATTTAAAACAATTAAAAGAAGAAATGGCAAAAATCAAAAAAGATACTGAAGATAATTCTAAAATTAGAAAAATAACAAATAGTATAGTTTGGTTAACATTTTCAGGATTAGTAGGTTTAGTTTTTTTCTATATTAAAGAGAAAATGAAAGGTAATTAAAAAAGTTTAGGAGCACCAAAAAATGAGTTATTCAGATGATATAATTAGTCATAAAGTTTTGTTAGAGAGACAAAAAAATAGAATATTTCAACAAACAGTTGATAATATTAACTCTCTTACTCCAGAAATTGTTTTAGCTGTTGAAAACAGCACAAATTCTTTAACAAAAACAATATCTGAAATAAAAGATAGTATTGACGTTGCTTATAATAAATTAGATTCTGATGTTTATACTCAATTAAAAAACATAGCAGCTTATGAAACAGATTTTCAATATGCTATTATATCAAATGTTATGGCAGTCGGAAATAAAGGTAAAATTGATAAAGTAAGTAGAGAATTATTATATCAAGCTATATTCAAAGAACCACTACAAGGTTTAAGTTATGCACAGAATTTTAAAATACTTTCTGATAATCTAAAAAAAGAAACAGAACGTGCTGTAAGAATATCAGTTTTAAATGGTGAATCAATAGCAGAAACAAGAAATAGAATAACACAAAAAATAAATGTAGCTAATAATCAATATAATAGTTTTATAAGAACAGCAACACAAAATGTTGTGCATAAAGCAACTGAAATGACTTATGTAGAAAACAAAGAGTTTATACCAAAAGTTCAGTATGTTGCAATATTAGATTCAAGAACAACTGATATTTGCAGAAGCTTAGACGGTAAAGTTTTTAATAATGGTGAAGGTCCTCGACCACCGCAGCACTGGAATTGTAGAAGTTTCACTATACCAATTTTTACAGATGAAGATATAATAGATAAAAATTATGGAGATTGGGTTGATAATCAAAGTGATAAAACTTTAAATAAATCAGAAAAAGGTAAATTTGTTCCTGACAATAAAACAATCACCATTGAAGAGCAAAGAAATATTGAAGAACAAAAATTAGATAGAAAAATATAATGTAAGTTATTCATAATTTGAAAAATAAAAAAATAATGGTAAAATATTATTAAAAGATTGGAGAAAACTAAAAATGTCAATGACAGAAGATTGGATAGTAAAAAATGATTTAATTGTTGCGTTTGGTGAACTTGATTTACCAACAGATGATTCTGGTGCATTGAATGATGAAAAAATAGATGAATCAATTGAAAGTGCAACATTATATGTAGAATCATATATACGTGCTGTAGGAATTGCTTTACCCGCTTCTTTATCTATACAATTACAGCTAAAAGACGTTATGTTGAATATAACAAGATATAATTATCAAAATGGTTATCAAGTTATGCCTGATGAAGTAAGAAATAGGTATAATGATTCAATAAGTTATTTAAACAAAGTATTAAAAGGTTCAGTTCAACTAATAGATGGTGATAACGATCCTGCAGCGCCAAAAGCAGGTTGGACTACAATGAATATTTGGAGAACAAATTAATGTCTTTTAAGTTAACAATAAACACAAGAGAAATAGAAAAATTAAATAAAAAAATTAATAAACTTTCTAATCAAATAAATCAACCAAAAAAAGAAGTGTTAAGTTTGATAGGTGTTAGATGGGTCGGAATGATTAAATCAAATATTTCAAAAGGTGTTAGTGTTAACGGTAATAAATTTCCAAGTGTTAGTTATACAAAATATAGATATGAAAACGGAAAAGGCGCAAGATACTCTTCAAAAATGTTTAGAGATGTAAATCCACTTCAAGACACAGGTAGATTAATTGGTAGCATAATGACAACTGATATATCTAATAATAGTGTCACTGTAGGAACTAATGTGCCTTATGCAGAAACACATAATGAAGGAATAGGTTTTGTTAAAAAACGTCAATTTATTCCAACTAATAAAAGCGGAAAAGGTTATAGCAAATTTGTAGAAGTTGCAACAGATACGTTAGATTTATGGATTAAGGAGCAAATAAAAAATGGCAAACTCAACTAAATTAAATGATTACATTGAAGAATTAAGAAAAGAAATTGAAAATATAGATAGTGTAAGAATTTGTGAAATTTATGGCGGTCAATTTGAAAATGGTGACTTATCAAAAATAAAAGTTGATTTAAGAGTTGCAGGACAATGTCATGTTTTTTTAGATTTGGGCGGTTTGAGTTTTGAAAAAGATAATGTTCACGGTGAAGTTTATGCAGATTGTGTTTTTGAAATAATAATCGTTGGTGCTTTTGATAGAACAACAAAAGGTTACTCATTAGATTGTGCTAATACTTCAACTGATATAATAAAAATGATAAACGAAAAAGCTAATAAAATTGCAGCAAGAAGACAACCAGGATTT
>CBFHLZ010000014.1:10955-18904 GCA_965656795.1 Patescibacteria group bacterium | reverse complement strand
TTGATTTAAAATATCTAAAGAAATAGTTGAATCGTTTTGAGCAGAAATTTGAATATCATATGATTCATTACTTCCAGATGAAACAAATCAATCATTTCATAAGCCTGATAGATAAAATTCTAAATATCATCCATTTTTTATTCAAACAACGCTATTACTACTATTGTCACTATTATAGATTTTAAAAGTAGCATCTCAATAAGTTTCTCTATATATCAGTTTGATACTTTCTAATTTAGCTTTTAGTTCTCTTGATGAAGAATTTTGTGTATTTTTTCATCAATTAGCAGATATATTTATAGTTGCTCTTGATGAGTCTTCTAAACTATTCTCCACTGATACATTTAAAATAACAGGTGAAATTTGAAATTTTTCAGATCATTCACTGAGTGTTTTCATTGAAATATCAGCACCTGATATAACTCATTTTCATTGAGTTACTTTTACTTGAGATACAGTAATTTCAGGAATATATTTCCCTAATTTTTCATATCAAATTTCTTGAGGTACAAGTGCCAATCTAAACTCAATTTCTTCTTTTGGGAGAAATACCCCCTGAATACTATCAAACTCTAATATACCTTGAGATAAATTTGTTAGAGTAAATTTATTTGAAGTAATTGTTTGAGCTTTATATCATTCAACATATAAAATAGCTTCTTTAAAACCATATTTAAAATTTGAAAGATCTGAACCTTCAAAAGTAAATTCCATTTTTTCTACTTCTATTTCTTCAATATTAGCAACAAGAGACCCATTATAAATAAATGATTCTTTTCCAGCTAAAATAGTTTTAGGAGTATCATCTTCATAGTTTGTAGAAAATCATGGATATAAAGCTTCTTTCGTATATATTATATCCTCTTTATCTTCTTCAATTTCTCAAGAATTATCTTCTGTAGTATCTTCTTGGTTTGTTCAGTCATTATCATCAATTGAATCAAACGAATCAATAATACTTTGAAATTTAATATCTAAATATTTTAAAATAAGTATTACTAATTCAATATCTTTATGATTTGAATCTTTATATTTATCTAGTACTCTAGTAATATTTGATTTGATTTGTGTTGCTCTATTTAAATTATTTTCATATTTTTCAGAAAATAAATCAAGTGTTTGTATATATTTTTCTCATTTTGGTAGTTCTTGGATTTCTTGAGTAATAGAATTTACTTCTGATTGAGAGTATCAATATACAGAAATATTTTGTAAAAATAAAATACTCAAAATACTTAATGCGGATATAATTTTTTTCATAAATTTTAATTAATAATATTTTTAGTATTTTACCCTGCTATAAAATAAAAGCAAGCAGAATATTTAATATTTTTTTAAGACCGGTCTGGAAAAATAAACAACAAAAAAACACACTTTTTCAAGTGTGTTTTTTTGAACTAAATAAATAGTTTTTCTTAACAAAGTATATTTGTCATCGAGTTACTAGTATTTTCTAGAACCAAAATCTATATCTTTTGTTAGGTTAGTTTTAATTTCATCAATAGATGTACCTACAGTATATGTAACACCTGTTTTGATTAGTCTTAAACTTAGAGTTTTATCATTTTCAGCAGGAACAGTGATTCTGAAAGTTTCACTTCCTCCGTTTGAAATAACGTTATCTAAACCAGAAGATAAGTCAAATTCAACAGTATAATCGTTAGAGATAGTAGCAGTTACTTTAGCAGCTGCATCATCAGTATTGATTAATGTTAGAGTAGTTCCAGTAGCATAACTTGTACCAGCTAGGTCAAAACTTAAAGTTTTAACATTTGTATTAGGTACAGAGTTAGAGTTTTCTTCTCTATTGTTACCAGCATTTGCAGTAATTTTAATTTCTGCAGATGAAGAGTTATTTAGAGAAGTAGCAACACTAGGAGTAACTACAGCAGGAACAACAGAAAATTCTTTTGCACCAGCATTAGCAGTTAAGTTATTTGGAGTAATTTCTTTACCAGAAGATTCACCATCAACTTTAGCGAAAGCTACAGCAACAACTTTAGCATTTAATAAAGTTTCACCAACTTTTTCAAAACCAATATTAGCAGTGTTTAATTTAACTGAAACTTCAACGTTAGATTGAGGAACAATGAAATCAGTTAAATTAGTAAATTTAACAGTTCCACTAGTAGAACTTACAGCAACAATATCAGAATTTGAGTTAGTTTTAACTAATTTTCCATCTAAGTATAAAGAAGCAGAAGTAACAGTTTTCTTGAAATCTGATAAATCAGCTCCAGAGAAAGTGAAAGTAACTTCTTCTACATCAGCACCTTCATTTAATGCAGATACATCAGCAGAGAAAACAGTAGCAGATTCACCAGCTAAAATAGTTTTAACATCTTTATTAGCGTCATTACCAGCATCAGCTGTAATTTCAACTTTACCAGAAGCTTTTACAGTAAGATCTTTACCTCCAGCAACTGAATCTCCGATAGATACTTCAGTTGTAGTACCGTTAAGAACAACAGTAACATCATCTGAATCATCATCTTCAGCAGAAACACCTGTAATTTCAGCAGAAATTACTGAATTTTCAACATCAACACCATCAACGATATCAATAACAACAACAAAAGTTTGTTTTGCTTTAGCAGCAATTGAAACTTTTCCATCCATGAAAGAGTTAAATGTAACTTCTCCATTATCAGGAATAGATGATTCATCATCTAATAAGTTAGAATCTGAAACAGATCCTTTATATAGAGCAACTCTAGAGATTTTTTTATTCATAGAAGCTGCACCACTAGCAGTTAATTTAACTTTAACTTCATCAACAGTAACTAAAGATGCTTCTTCTGCTTCAACTTCGAATTGAGCAATAGAAATATTTTCAGCACCTCTTACAGCATCAGTATCAGCTAAAGGAATAGCAGCAACTTTAGCTCCAGAAGTAATAACTGTTACTTTTTTGAAAGATAAAGAAGAAGGAGTGATATCTGAAACAGTTTTATCATCTTCAGTTTCTTTAACTGTAAAGTATTTAGTACCATTTGTACCAATAACGTCTAATTTTAATTCTGTATTAGCAGCAACATCTTCTTTGATATCAGCTTCAATAATAATTTCAACATCTCCTTGTGGTAAAGAAACATTTAAATCATCATCTCCATATACAGCAGTATCAGTACCTGTTTCAGTATTAGATGCAGTTAATTCATATGCTGAACCATTAATTCTTGCTTCAACATTTTCTAGAATATCATTTAATACTTGAGTACCTGAACCGTTACTTTTAACAACTTGAACTGCAAATTTTTGTAATTCTAAGTTTGTACCCGCAACGTTTCTAACTTTAATTGTACCTAATACAGTATTTTTTTTGTCCGCTCTGATTTTATCAGAAGGAGCATCCATATCAGATAGAGTTAATTTACCAGCTTGAACAGTAATAGAAGAAGAATCTCCTTCTTCAATAGCAGTAATATTAGCAGAAGCACCGTAATTAAATTTAGAACCTTCAGCTCTAACATCTAAATTTTTATCAATATAGAATGAAATTTCATCTCCAGCACCAGTAACTACATCAGCTTTAACTGTAAATTTTTCAGTTTTATCTTCTTCAATAACAAAACCTTCGTTTAAGTTAAATGTAACATATTTACCATTAGAGTAATCAAGAGTAGCAACAACTTCTCCATCATTTACTAATACATAGTTTTCAAAATCTTCATCAACATCATTTTCAGTTGCTTTTAAAGTGATAGATTTTAAAGTTACGTCTTCATCCGAAGCACCTTCAATTTTAAATTTGAAGATTTCAGCAGCTTCTTCTCCAATTTTTGGATCTGAAACTGAACCATCAGTTGAAACAGAAATTTGTGGAGCATCTACACCACCAATTTTAATTGTGTTTGAAGTTAAATTAGAAGCTAATTCTAAGTTAGTATCTTCAGCAACAACTTCAGTAATTGATAATGCAAATTCATGTCCATTAACAGTACTAGAAGAAGCAATATCTGCAACTAGAGTTAATGTTTTAGTTTCACCAGCTTTTACAACAACACCTCCGTTATCTAAGTTAATTAGAGCTTGAGTATCGTTTTCTTGTGAATCATTTTTACCTTTAGATGCTCTTCCTTCATCTGTAAATACAGCAATTGAAGTAATAGTATCTTTAGTAGATAAACCTGTTCTTTTAACTGTTAAAGATGAAATTTTAACATCTTCAGAACCAGCAGTAAAGTCAAATTTAGCAACTGGTAGACCTGAGATTGCACCAGGAACAGTAGCAGCATCAGGAGTAGTAGCAGATAAAGTAACCATTAATTCATCATCTCCAGAAACAGGAGTTTCAGAACCATTATCTTCACCGTTATCTTCACCATTATCTTCACCGTTATCACCACCAGTAATTTCGTCGATAATATCGTCTAAGATATCACCTTCATTATTAGCTTCGTGTGATGCATCAGATGCAACGAATACGAAACCTCTAGTAGCAGCAGTATTGTAATCTGTAAAGTTAGAGATATAACCTTCAGCAACAGCGTGAGCAACGAAGTCAGCTTGCCAATCAGATCCATATTCTACATCATCACCAGCAGCTTCTAACATCATTTTTAATGATTCAGTTTTAGAAAGATTTCTTTCTGGATTATATTCATTATTAGCAGAAAGTAATCCTTCTTCTAATAATGCTTCAACGTATCCACATACCCAATCATTTGGAGTAGTAGCAGAAACGTCAGAAAATTTACCTTCACAAGAATCGTTTGGAGTAACTCCAGCGATCATAGCAGCAACTTTAGCAGCTTCAGCTCTTGTGATTGTAGCATCAAGTCTAAAGTCAGCAACAGTTTCCACTTCATTAATGAAACCTTTACTTGCTAACGAAGTAGCAGCATTGATTTCAGCTAAATCCATTGCAGCAACACCAGTAGAGAAAGTCCCTGAAACTAGTGCAACTAATGCAACAGATGCAGTAGTCTTTTTAAATAAGTTCATGAAATCTTATTTAAGAAATAAAAATAATATATCTAAGAATAGATATATAAGGTTAAAGCCTTAACCCGTTGTTGTTTACACAACCTCGGGATACAATATATATAACCTATTATATATACTCCATCCCGGTGTTGTATTTTAAAACAAACGGATAAAACTTTTTTAATTGTTTTTTGTGTTTGTTTATCAGTCTATTTTAAGGACCGTTATTTAAAACATCATCAGTTTATCATATTTATTTTGATATGCAAATATATGAACACTCAATTCACACTTTCTTCACAATTACTTTTTAAGTACTCAAACAATATGTCTAATGAAAATTTCCCTGATTATAGGGATTTTTGAAAAAAAATCAATATTTTTTAACATAAAATAGCTAATTGTACAATTTTCAAAAACTCACATTTCTTCATATTTACTTATGATATTTTCAAACTTTTTACGAGATATTTTATTTAAATAAGTGAATACTCTCTTATTAGCAATTTGAGAGACTCTAAGATCTAATCGTTTTTCTTTATCTGGAAATCAATCTAAAGAAGCTTCGTATAAATCTGCCATAAAATTATCAGTAAAAAATACATGTATCCAAGGAATATTTATTCTATCCCAAATATGATGTCCGTAATAATGATAATAAGGCGCAAAATCAAATAATATTTTTCATCATTTTTTTGTAACACGTAATACCTCTCAAATAAGTTTTTGTGTTTGTGGAATATGTTCGAGTACATCACTCATTAAAACTATATCAAATGTATTATCAGGGAAATCCATATTAAGTGCATCCATTTCGAGGAATTCTACTTGATTATCTACTCAAAGCTCTTGAGATTTTTTATTTGCTTGTGATAAAAAGTGTTGATTCAAATCTATTCAGATAGATTTGGCATTGTATTTTTGTGCAATGTAAATAATTTTTCATCCTCAACCTGAACCTATTTCAAGTATTTTTTTTCCTTGGAGCTCTTTTAAATCAATAAAATTTCTATATTGATTGAGTAATTGCTCAGCATGATCATATTCAAATTGAGTATAATTCATATCAGAAACTCAATTTTCTAATAAATCAAAAGGATGATTTTTTTTAGGAAATAATGTGTTTACTTTTAAAATACATTGAATAAATAATTTTCTCATTTTTATAATATAAAAAATATTTTTTTATATTATGAGAAAAGAAATTTTTTTTACAAGAAAATTTTATATCTTCACATTTCCTTCACAATTAAAAAATATTCCCGGGAAAAAATCCCGAGAATATTTTTTAATATTTTATTGAGTAATTGTATCTGCCATATTCATAATTGGTTGCATAATTGCAACAGCAATAAATCAAACTATAACAGCAAGAGTAACAATAATAAAAGGTTCTAATAGTTTATTGATAATACTAATAGTGTTATCTACTTGTTCGTCGTAAAAGTCCGCAACTTTTATAACTGTTTTATCAAGCTTTGCAGTTTGTTCTCAAACTTGAATCATTTGAACCATCATATCTGGAAACAGAGTATCTCCATCAAGTGATTCCCATATTTTTATCCCTTGTTGGACATCATTTGATAAGAGTAATATCCTTTGTTTATATACTTCATTTCAGGTTGCTACTGCTGTAATCCTTAAACTTTCAACTACAGAAACTCATGAACCAAGTAAACCTGAAAATACTCTTGAAAATTTAGACAGTGTTAATTTTGCATTTATTTGTCCAAAAACAGGAATATGAAGCATAATATTATCATAAATATAGTGTCCTGTTGGTGTTTTTTTCCAAAATATAACAAACACAGCAAAAGCTATAAAGAAAATAATCATAGCAAGCCAAAAATCTCTAAAAAAATCTGATATAGCAATAAGTAATTGTGTTGAAGGAGGAAGAGCTCATTCTCATCATTCAAATATTTCTAAAAGTTTTGGTACTACTGCAACCATCATAACTACTACTACTCATATTACTACTAAAATAATAAAAGCTGGGTACATCATAGCTGATTTAAGTTTCCCTGAGATAGATTCAACTTTTTCAATTTGAGTAGAAAGTTCTAAAAGCGACTCATTGAGTTTCCCTGTTTTTTCACCAGAACGAATAATTCAAATTTCTGCTTCAGCAAAACTAGATGGATATTTCTCCATACATTCAGAAAGGTTTTGTCCACTTCTAAGTCATTCAATAAATTTATTTAGAATCATTTTAATTGCCTGATTTTTTTCTTGTCTTTCCAATACAACTACTGATTTTAATACACTCATTCATGCATTTGTCATAGTAGCTAATAAACGATAAAACAAAACCTTATCTTTTGTTTTAATCTTTTGCATTGAAAGCAGGTACAAATTTATTTTGTCCATTATACTTTTAGGTGCTGGAGATTCATGTTGATTTTTATTTTTTTTATTATTGGAATTTTGATTTTCTTGTGAATCATTGTCCAAGATTAAAATATCTGACATAGGTTGTTGTAATTAAATATTATCATTTTTGTGATTTTGCTACTCTGTAGACTTCTTCGAGTGATGTTTCTCAATTAAGAGCTTTCATAATACCATCTTGTTCAAGAGATATCATTCCATCTTTAATTGCTTGTCTATTGATATCATATGCTGAGCTCCCAGCTAGTACCATTTCTTTTACTCCTGGAGTAATTTCTAAAACTTCATACAAACCAACTCTTCATTTATATCCAGAGTTATCACAATGTTCACAACCAACAGGTTTATAAAACACTGGTTGTTTTAATTTATCTCATACTCTTGATTGAAGCTCTTGTTTATTTGTAATATTAATGGCATGTTTTATATTTGCTAAAGTATTTGCTCAAATATCTTTCATAGACATTTTTTCTTTACAATGTGGACATAATCTTTTAATTAGCCTTTGTGCAATAATCGCATTTACTGAAGCTGGAATCAAAAATGGTTGAACTCACATATTTACTATTCTGGTAATAGTTTCAGAAGCAGAATTCGTATGGATTGTAGAAAGTACCAAGTGACCAGTA
>CBFHLZ010000014.1:8753-10860 GCA_965656795.1 Patescibacteria group bacterium | reverse complement strand
TAATCACAGATTGATTGAATTTCATCTCATTTGTACATAAAATCTTTTAATAATTCTACGACTTCTTGGTATTTCATAAACGTCTCTTAGTATGTATTTTATTTTAAATTATTTATCGACTTTTCGATTTGTAAAACAGTAGTAAAAATATTTCTATTATTTAATCTATTTTGATATTGTTGATTTGTTTCTTGTTCAAATTTTTCTAATCCAGATAATGTTTCTTCTATTTGAGTTAAATACGTAAATAATTCTTTATTTGTAGTTTCTAAATTTTCAATAGATTGGATTTTATTTACAGTATTTAAAACATCAATTATATAATAATTATATCAAATTTTACCATGTAACTTATGTAATATTTCTGTATATTCTGATACTTCCTTTAAGGTTTGTAATAAATTTTCTTGTTTTGTTACAGATTGATTAATAATTTTTTGTTCTTTTTCTAGTTCACTTTGAATTTGAATAACATCATTTAGTATAGGTAATATATTTGGTGGTGTAGTTTTAGTTGATTTTAATTGAGTAAATATTTTTTTAGTTGCTTGATAATATGTCAAATAATCATTTATTTGATTAATAATTTTTAAATTTTGTACTCATTTTACATAAAAACGTAATCCTACTTTTATTGTATATTTATCATTCGCTTGGTCTTTTTTAATTCTAGAAATTAAATCTTGTGATTTAGATACTCTTGACCTTTGATCATCAATAAATTCATTAAATTCAATAGACTCAAAATCTATAAATTGATTTTGAAATATATTATAATCTAAACGAGATGTAATATCCGCACCATCTAAAATTATTTTTTGCCCTAAAACTTTTGAACTTCTGTATAAAAACTTATTTTCATCTTGATCTTCAATAGTAATTCCATCATTTAATATAGATGTATTTCATACATGCTCTATAAAATATAAAAAATTAATAATATCTGATTTTGATCATTTTATATCAAACTTAACTGGAACGTAAAAAATATTTGTATCTAGTTTTGATTTATTTTCTGAATTTGAGAACTCTTCTACTAACACTAATTCAGAAACTCAAATTTCGTTTGAATATTCAAGATTAAATGTTTTTAAGATAGATTCGATATAATGAATAAACTCAAAATCTGATAAATATTCTTCATTTTTTCCCATATTTATTTCAGTATATATAGGCAATATTTTTGAAATTTCTTGAGATTTATTTAAGAAATTTTCATAATTATCTCATTGAGTAATTTTTTTATTTTGTTCATCAATAAATTGATCATATGAAGTTTCTGACTTATTGAGAAAGTATTTATTATAAAACTGTATATCTAAACTTTGTACTAATTCTTTTGAATATGTATTTAAGTTAGAAGTTCATGAAATTTTTTTAAATTCATCAAATGATAACCCTTTTGTTTCTATAGATTGATATTTTGTATATATTTCATAAGTATTTGTTTTAAGTTCTTCAATTTGTTTTACTCATGGTACTAAGGAAAAAATATAATAACTGAGTAAGCATAATGATAATAATACATAAAATGAAAAATATATAATTATCGAGGTTTCTTGTCTTTTAGTTCTTTTCATGATAACTATTTAGTATTTAAATTATTTCCTGGAATATATTGCATCTTTAATTCGAAACTAGTTTCAGAAGTATATATATTATCATCTGAATAGTATGGTTCTTTTTTAAATGTCCTTTGTTTATCTTGAATAATAAATGAATCTGAATTATTTTCTATATAATATAAAAAACTATTTGCTAAAGTTATTGACGTACCATTGATTTTTTCATTTGCTCACATACCTCTAATACTCCTATCTGAATCACCTGTGTATGTATTACATTGCATAGTAACTATCATAAGATCATCAACTATTATATCTTTACATTGAATTTGATTTAATTTAGATGAATCATATTCATATATAAGGTTATCAAAATCAGTTAAAATTTTGGTAATTGGAACTTTATTTTGAGTTTGAGTAGTTAAAAATATTACTTCTTTTGATTTATTAAAGTTTTCAATTTTATAAACTTCTTCTAGTAATCAATTAATTTTTAAAAATTGTGAATTTTTGGTATTATTAATTGTTTCTTTATAAAAACT
>CBFHLZ010000014.1:7037-8653 GCA_965656795.1 Patescibacteria group bacterium | reverse complement strand
TAAACTTCTTCTAGTAATCAATTAATTTTTAAAAATTGTGAATTTTTGGTATTATTAATTGTTTCTTTATAAAAACTGTTTAATGCGCTAATTGATGTACAACTATTTGTTGAAGGAGAAGGTGTTTCTCATGTAAATAGAAAACATATAGGTGAGAGGAGCGTTGAATTTTCCTTAGACTCATCTGACTGATAGTGTACATAAGTAAATGAAAAAATAGCTATTATAAAAGCAATCCAAAACACTATAGAAATTCCACGTCATGAGATTGATAAGTAATCATATAGATCTTTTTTTTGTTTTTTATCTTTAAGTTCTTGATGTAGCTCTCCAGTTTCGAACTCATCAAATATATTTGAAGAATCTATTGATTCTAATACATCTTTATTTTCTGATGCCATAATTCATAGTTATTTAAATAATCTCTATAATAATATCACAAAAAAAAGAAACTCTCAAAAAGTTTCTCTTTACAAATCATTTTAATAAACTGTAATTTAATTTTTATTATTTTTTTTCTCTAAAATATCAATAAAACTCTGTGATCAAACATATTTTTTATTTATATCTTTAGGAAATGCATCTAAAAATTTTTCTCACCAAGCTGTTGAATACATTCTATCATCTAATAAAACAACAATTCAAGTATCAGTTTTACTTCTTATGAGTCTTCAAAATCATTGTTTGAGCTTAATAATTGCTTTTGGAATAGCATAATCACGAAATGAATCTTCAAAGAATTCACTACGCGCTTGAAATATAGGATCTGATGGTACTCCAAAAGGAAACTTATGAATCACTAAATATTTTAGTGTATCTCCTGGAATATCTACTCATTCCCAAAAACTATCTGTTCCAAGTAAAATTGAATTATCTGCATTTTCTAAATAAAAACTTAATAATTTAGATTTACTTCATCAAACTCACTGTGGGTATAAATGAACTCCATTTTCTACTAAGGCTGAGTTGAGTGTCGTATATATTTTTTTTATAATAGAAAAGCTCGTTAAAAGCGTGAGTGTGTTCCCGCGAACAGCATGATAAAATTTTCATAAAAAATCTACTATTTGTTCGCTATTATTTTTAATACTTCATAAATCAGTTGGTACAAAAAGAGTAGCTTGCTTTTTATAATCAAAATCACTTTCAAAAATATGATAATCAAAATCTTTTAGATGAAGTATTTTTTCTAAATAATCAAAAGAACCCGAAATTTGCAAAGTAGCTGAGGTTAAAATAACTCAATCTAGACCGGTCCACAATTTTTCATATAAATAATTTCAAGGATTCAAAAGAGTATATTCAAAAC
The DNA here is from genome assembly GCA_965656795.1 of Patescibacteria group bacterium. Lineage (GTDB taxonomy): Bacteria > Patescibacteriota > Gracilibacteria > BD1-5 > UBA6164 > CAJXJP01. Next base: position 7,344 of record CBFHLZ010000014.1, on the reverse strand, counting down.
TTACACCGGTCCTATCATTATAACTGGCAGTTTTTATAAAATCTTTTTTTGAAATATCAAGAAATATTTTTATATTTGCTGATAAATTATTAATCAAAGTTATCTCTTTTGTAAAATCAAATTCATTTTTAACAGCTAAAATGTCAACAATGTCCATGAGGGATAATTCTATTTTTTTCGCTAGTGCTTGCAAATCTATATCATCGAAAAAATCATCTTTGACTAATGTAGTTTTATAATTATGTCATGATGGTGTTTTTGATTCTACGTATGATGCACAGTAATCCATAAGTATATCCATTGACGA
>CBFHLZ010000014.1:4891-6937 GCA_965656795.1 Patescibacteria group bacterium | reverse complement strand
AGAAATGTTTCTTTTTGCGTTATAAAGTCTATTTTTTTTATACTTTTTTTTGTAAGAATATTTTCAATAACATCAAAAATATCTTTTACACTTTTTTCATTTATTTTTTGTTGAACTGATTGTGTGACAGAATCTTCTATATTATGTGCTTCATCAATAACAAGGTATTTCATTTTTCCTAAAAAAGGATTTTGAGAATTTATATCTGAAAATAATAAACTATGATTAATCACAACTACATCTGCATTTTCTACATTTCCACGAGCAAATAGATAAAATTCGTAATTTTTATAAGGATTTTCTTCACTCATTATAAATAATCCTTCTGAGTTTACAAAACGCAATAAACTATATTCTACTCAGAAAAAATTAAGTTCATCTAATTCTCAATGTTTCGTATCATAAAGCCAAAGTGTTAGCTTTAAGAAAAAATTTAACTTAGAATATCATAAATCTCATAAAATAATTTCATCAAAATAAGATTTTGTTGAAATATAATTTGATTTTCCTTTTAATTTTGCGTAATTAAAAGGAATATCTAGATTTTCGGCTAAAAATTCTAAATCTTTTTCAAATAATTGATCTTGGAGATTTTTTGTATTCGTAGAAACGTAAATTTTTTGTTTATTCTTCACACAATATTGAATTGATGGAAGTAAATATGCAAAAGATTTTCAAAGACCGGTCGGGGCTTCGATGACTGATTTTTTATTAAATTCTAGAGTATTTTCAACAATATCAGCCATTTTTAACTGATTTTCTCTACTTTCTACATTTCATAAACTTGAAAACAACTTTGAGAGTTTTTGTTTTTTTATTTTTCTGTCTCACGCATCTTCATTCACAGTGAGTTTAGATTTTAAGACATTGAGAATTTTTTCTTCGAATTTTTCAAATTTAATTGATGTTTGAGTATTTTCAAATAAAAGTGATTCACAATATCATACATGTTGGTCTTCACTTAATGAAAATAAATATTGTAAATTATCTTTTTTTTCTTGTGATAAATTTTTAAATTTTTCGAGTAATTTTTCGAGTAATTTAATCGTTGCATTTACATCATTTATAGCTCTATGAGCTCAAGAAAATCAAACTCAAAAACTTTTACAAAGCATTTCTAAATTGAGAGATTTTTCATATGGACATAAAAAATTCGCAAGGAAAAATGTATCAATAAGATTATTATGTTCAATATGAATATTATTTTTTATAAAAAAATCTCTATCAAAAAAAACATTATGTCAAAGCAGAGGAGTATTTCCTATAAAATCTAATACTTCTTGTTTTACTTCATCAATTGTAGGAGCATGTTCAACATCTCAGTCATGAATATTTGTAAGATTTGAAATTAGATCTGGGATTGGCATTTGAGGATTGATAAACGTAGAATACGTATCTATAGTTTCAAAAGTTTTTTCATCAAATTTCACTAAAGCAATTTCTATTATTCTATCATTATTTTTATCCAGACCGGTCGTCTCTAAATCAAATCCTATAATCATTTTTTATAATTTTTCTTGAATAAATTTATATTGTTATATAATAAGTATAATTACAGATTAAACAAACAATAATGAAAAAAATCATTGGGGCATTTTTGTTTACAATATTCTTTATAAGCATAAATTATACTGTTGCTTTAAATTATGAAGATAATGTGAAGATAGATTCAAATTTTAGTGAATTTGAATTATTAGCAAAATACTTAAAAAATCATAAAAATAAGTTAATTTCATTCCAAGATAAATACGAAATCAGAGATAATCAAAAACTTAATTTTTACATTTGAGAAATAAATGAGCTAGAAAAACTTGCTAATAGTATATATAAAAACAAAAAAATTAATTATAACAGACAACAAGTTTCAGAAGAAATTGTAAAGAAAATAAAAAATATTAATACTCAACTCAAAGAAATACTTATTTATGAAAAATATAAATTTGAACAAAATCTAACAAAAAAACATAAATCTTATAGTGAAGTTTGAGAGGAAATTTGAAACAGTATTTATAAAAGAATAGAAAATCAAATAATAAAAATAAAACA
>CBFHLZ010000014.1:0-4792 GCA_965656795.1 Patescibacteria group bacterium | reverse complement strand
ATCTTATAGTGAAGTTTGAGAGGAAATTTGAAACAGTATTTATAAAAGAATAGAAAATCAAATAATAAAAATAAAACAATCTGAAATAACACAAGAAAATAAGTTTAAAATAGTTATACATCTAAGAAATCTAGAAAAAAATGCTTTATATTTAAAAAATTTTAAAAATATGAAGTTTAGTAATCAAAGTGATATGAAATCTGGATTCACAAAAATTGTTAAAGAAATCAAACATGATCTCTCAGAAATAAATGATTTATTACAAAAATAAAAAAAACTTCCCGGGAAAATTCCCGGGAAGTTTTTTTTATTATTTATTATTTTAGGACCGGTCTTAATTTTGATCTAATCCAAGTTTAGCAAAAAGAATATCTTTTTCTTTTTTACCTAATGGTTTATATTCTCAAGGTTGTAAATTTCCGAGTTGAATATTTTCAATACGAATTCTTTTTAATTTTTTAACTTGCCCTCATACTGATTCAACCATTCTTCTGATTTGTCTATTTTTACCTTCTGTAAGAACGATTTGGAACTTTCATGAAGCTACTCTCGTAACTTTTGCTTTCTTCGTCAATCAACCCAAAATTTTGACACCTCAAGACATATCTTCTAATTGATTATCGTCAATCGGTCCAAATGTTTCTACTAAATATTCTTTTTCATGTTCATAACGAGGATGAATAAGAAAATTTGTTAGTCTTCCATCATTTGTTAAAATAATAAGTCCATCACTTTCTTTATCTAGTCTCCCTACAGGAAATACTCTTTCTGGGATATCGACAATGTCTATGATATTTTGATCTCCATGCTCAGCACATGTTGTAACAATTCCTCTTGGTTTATTAATTTTATAATAGACTTGTTTTTTTTGTTCTTCGATTGCTTGTCATTGCATTTCTACTTTATCTTCACTTGGATTGACTTGCATACCTATTTCAGCCACTTGTCCATTTACTTTCACCAAACCTCTTTGAATAAAATCCTCAGCTTTTCTACGAGAACAAATTCAGGCTTGAGACATGTATTTTTGTAGTCTCATTTTTTCCATAATTTTATTTATTAGTAATTATTCTCACCTCATTTTCTAGATGAATATTAAATTTTTCAAATACTTTTTTTTGTGCTAATTCTATCAAGTTTAATAAATCTTGATAATTTCATTGTCCATCATGCATTAAAAAATTTGCATGAAGTTGGGAAAAATAAGCTCATCATATTTTATATCATTTGAGTCAAACATCTTCTATGAGTTTTCCAGCTGAAAATTCACGGCTAGGATTTTTAAAAAATGAACCGCATGTGTTTCCTTTTGGTTGTTTATATTCACGAAAATATATATTATCAACATCTGAAGCATATTTTTCTTTTTTCTCTGATAAATCAAACTTTGCTTTAATCAAAAAATATTTTTCTGAAGTTTTTAAAATACTACTTCTGTATTCAAAAATCATATCTTCTGCTGAGAGAAATTTCGTTTCTCAGGTGGTTTTATCTAAGACAAATGCTTCTATAAAATTATTTTGTGTTTCAAGTCCAAAACAACCAGCATTTCAAAAAACAGCTCCAGCAACAGACCCAGGAAGTCCAATAAATCTATGCCACAGATCTTGGTTATCGTCAGTTTCTAAAACTTGAGCAATATCCCAAATACTTTCAGCTCAATAACTCTCTAGTATCTTATTCTCAGGAGTATAAGTCCATCAATACAGACTATTTTTTATAATGATTCCATCAAATTCATCAAAAGCAAATAACATGTTTGTACCTCAAGAAATAATTAAATGAGGTATTTTGTTTTTTTGAATATATTCAAATATTTCTTTGAGTTGATTTATTTGATCAATATGAGAAATTTCATAAAAATATTTTGCTTTTGCTGGAGTTTTAAAATTCGAATATTGAGTAATATCTTTATTTTTTTCTAAAAAATCTAACATTTTTTTATTGTTTTAAATATTTGTTAATAGCTTCAGCTGTATAAGAATCTTTGAGTTTAGAAATATCATCAACCGTTCATGTTCCCAATAATTGTCCACCTGCATCTCATCATTGTTTCCCAATATCAATAATATGGTCTGCGTTCATAATAACATCCATATTATGTTCGATTACCAATACACTATTTCCTTTATTTACGAGAGTATGGAGGATATTAAGTAGTTTTTGAACATCTTGGAAATGTAGACCGGTCGTAGGTTCATCAAGAATGTAAAATGTTTTTGTTGTTGATCTTTTTGATAGTTCTGTTGCCAGTTTAATTCTTTGAGCTTCTCACCCTGAAAGTGTCACACTTGATTGTCCAAGTTTAATATATCCAAGTCCAACATCGTTGAGAACTTCTATAGTTTTTAAAATTTTTGGATGAGCTGAGAAAAAATCCATTGTTTCCTCTATAGTCATATTTAACACTTGAGAAATAGTTTTTCCTTTATATTTAATTTGAAGAGTTTCTGTATTGTATCTTTGTCATCTACATGATTCACATTCAATATAAACTGGTGGTAAAAAGTGCATTTCAATCTTTTTTACCCCATCTCATTCACACTCAGCACAACGACCTTGTTTTGTATTAAAACTAAATCTCCCTGGTCCATATCATCTCACTTGAGCTTCACTTGTTTGAGCAAATACTTCACGAATAGCAGTAAACACCCCTGTATAAGTTGCTGGGTTTGAACGTGGAGTTTTTCCAATAGGACTTTGGTCAATAACTACTGCTTTATCTAAATTTTCAATTCATTTTATTTCTTTATGTTGTCCAACATGTCTTTTTGCTCTATTAAGCTGATTCATTAAATAATTTGCCAGTATATCATTTACAAGACTTGATTTTCAAGAACCAGAAACACCAGTTACAACGACAAAATTTGAAAGAGGGATTTTTACATCTATATTTTTTAAATTATTTTGGCTCGCTCAAATAATCTCTAAATGTTTCTCTATTTTTCTTTCAGGTCTTTGAATGACTATATTAGAATCTGGATGTAAAAACGGACCGGTCACAGACTCTCCGCTATCTATAAGCTCTTGCATACTTCACTGAGCAATTATTTCTCATCCATGAACTCATGCTCCAGGTCAAATATCAATAATATGATCTGCCTGTCTCATAATATCTTCATCATGTTCGACAATAATAAGTGTATTTCAAATATCTCTGAGTTTTTTTAGATTTTCTATAAGCATGTCGTTATCACGAGGATGAAGTCAAATTGATGGTTCGTCTAAAACATAAATAATTCCTTCTAGTTTTGTCCCAATTTGTGTAGCTAGACGGATTCTTTGAGCTTCTCAACCTGATAAAGTTCAAGCTTTTCTAGAAATAGTCATATAAGATAATCAAACTCACTCGAGAAATTCTAAACGTTCAACGGCATTTTTAAATACTTTTTGCACCATTTTTTGTTGTGTTTGAGAAATATCTAGATTTTTTAGGAAATCTATAGCTTTATCAACTGATAAATTTGCTAATTCTCAAATATTTTTTCCACCTAATTTTACAGCTAAAGATTCTTGATTTAATCTATGTCCATCACATAAATGACAGTCCATATCCACGACATAATCTTCATAAGTACCTTTTTCACCACCTCCATCAAAGTATCTTCTTGTAAGTGTATTTATAACTCATTCAAAACGCGAATTATAGGTATTTTCTACTCAATATTCATTGGTAAATTTTACATCATATTTTTTATCTCATGTTCCATATAATATAATGTCTCTTTGTTTTTTTGTAAGCTTAGAATATTCTAAATTTATATCTATAGGATTATGTTTTGCTATTTCTTGTAATAAAGCAAAGAAATAATCTCAACCAAATCCAGGAGCAATAACAGCTCATTCTAAAAGAGTAAGTTTAGGGTTTATAATTTTTTCTTCGAGGAAAACTTTTTTTATACCGAGTCATTGACATTCTCCACAGGCTCATGCATGGGAATTAAATGAGAAACTAGAAATAGACAATTCTGCTGGAATATGTCCACAATTTGAACAAACAAAAACATTAGAAAAACCTTCATTTTTCCCATCAAGCGTATAAATACCAGTTTGTCATTGTCAGATTTTAAATGACAATTCTAGCGAATCTTTGAGTCTTTTTGTGTCAGATGAATCTAAGTCAGAATAATCTTTTACCACTAATCTATCTAAGACAATAAATATTTTTTCTTGTGAATCAAAATCAGTTATTTCGTCATTAATAGTCAAAATTTTTCATTGATATAAAAAACGAATAAATCACATTTCTAGTAATTCTTTTTTAAGTTCTCAAAAATTATCGAAAGTTTCACTTAATGGAGAAACAATCATATATTTTTCATTTTCTCAAAGAGATGAAATATAATTTACTACATCATTTATACTATCTTTTTTTACCGTTGTACCACATTTTGTACAAGTTCTTTGTCCAATATTAAGATAAAAAAGTTTATAATAATCAAAAATTTCAGTAATAGTTCCAACCGTAGAACGTGGATTTTTACTTGTTGTTTTTTGATCTATTGAAATAGTTGGAGAAAGTCATTTTATTTCGTCAACCTCAGCTTCTTCTTTCATTCCACCAATGAACATACGAGCATAACTCGATAAACTTTCGAGATATTTTTGTTGTCCAACAGAATAAATTGTATTAAAAGCCAATGAAGATTTTCCAGAACCAGAAAGTCCAGTAATAACCGTCATTTTATTTTTTGGGATTTTAACACTTATATTTTTCAAATTATGTGTACGTGCTCAAATAACTTCTAGATATTTTGACATATATGTTTTTGTAATAATAAAACGTAAAATT
>CBFHLZ010000013.1:17788-20210 GCA_965656795.1 Patescibacteria group bacterium | reverse complement strand
AAATCAGAAATTAAAATAATTTTTGATTCAAATCCTAGATCTATTTTTTCATTTTTTATAATAATTATTTGAGGTTCCACAAAACGCATCCAAATAAATAACAAACTCAAAAAAATAAACAATATCCTCAACCAAATATGTATTTTTTTAAAAAATATAAAAAATAATAGGAATGGGAAAACAGCAAAACTTCCATAAAAAATAATTTCGTGCATAAAAGATTTTTAAAAATATTATTTATATACTAATTTATTTTAGAAGAAAAGAAATAAAAAATATTTTTTTGACATAAAAAATTTCACTTAGAATAAAGATACTTAATTTTACAAAATGAGGTAGAAAATATGGATGTATCATTTTATGGTTACAACCTACTTGGAGCTACTCTCATTTTATTGAGTATGCTTTATTTGAGCGAAATTGCTCTTCCAAAAAACCATTTTGGAGTGAAAAATTTCTTTGAAAGATTTCAGCCATACTTAAGTGCAAATAATATAAGCCGAAGCAGAATATCTGGAATATTTATTGCGATATATATTTTTTTCAATCATAGTACTATGACTAATATTGAATTAAGTGTGATCGTACAATCACTAATATTTTTCGGGTTAACTGATAGACTAGATGGACAAGTTGCAAGAGCCCTGAATCAAACTTCTGATTACGGGAAAAAACTCGACGCACTGTGTGATAAAAAATTTGATTTACCAATTTTACTTGCGTTGAGTTGGCATCTACATCCATATATTTTTGGATTAATGTTAGTTTTAGCAATTGTCGATTGTGTAGGTCAGCAATTACGATCTCAAATGATAAACAAGGCTGCTGTACTTATCGGAAAATTAAAAACTGGCTTTAAATTTGGGCTTATAATTGTATTAATTTTATTTTTAACGAAAGTTGAAATAAAACTCATACCATTTGCATTTGAAATAATAGTAACTGCTTGCGTAGCTTGTTTTATTTTTACTCTCTGGTCAATGGGACTAAAAGTATTGGCAATCTACAAAGCACAACAAAAAACCGCGTAAAACGCGGTTTTTTTATTGTTGTAAAGAAAAAATTTTCTCTCCTTTGGTTGGGCTTGTAACTGTGATATTATTTGGGAGTAATAATTGTTGTGAGATTTTTAGAGTATCTGGTTTTGAAAAATCTACTTTATTTTCTCAAGAATTATTCCTATCATTAAATTGTTTAATTTTATACAAAGTATTGGCAATATCTGTATAATCAGAAATACCGTATTGTTCTCTAATTATTTGCCAGAGTGTATCACCTTTTTGCACTTCATATTTTTTATTTTTTATTTCATCATTTTTTTCACTATTTTCTTGAGGTTTATTTTCATCTCATAGATTTTCTTGAATAATTATATCCTCTTGTATATCGTCAATTTTTTCAGATATTTCAGTTTCACGATTATCTTCTTGATTTTTATTTGGATCTAAAACATAATTTTGAGTATCTATTTGAGATAAATTTTTATTTAGTTCATCCATTCAAGATTCAACAGTATCTAAATTTGAAGTATTAATTTGAAAATCTCTATCTATATTTTTCTCTATTGTGCCATCTTGCGATAATTCAAAAGCTTGTCCAAATGGACCATTTTCTCAAATTTTCATTGAATAATTCATTGGAAAAACTTTTACTACTTCTCATACTTTTTGTATGCTTATTTTTCAAATATTATTTAAATCAGCTTCTGAAATATTCTGTAAATAAGAAATATTATTATGAGATAATAAATTTTTTAGAATATTTAACTGAGAAATATTTTCGATAATCAATCATTCTTGTAGCATATCTTCTAATAATTCTTTTTTTTCAACTCACGTTTCAGATATAATTTCTTTTCATTCGATAATTTTTTGTAGAGCTTCAGACAGTTGATTTTTTTCCTGATTATTTTCTTGTGGAATATATGGTCCTAAGGTATCAAGTGACATAATTATTATATTATTTATTATTTTAATTATTATATCATACATAAAAAAATTACACAAAAAAAAGAGCCTCAATATAATGAGACTCTTTATGTTAGATTAAAAACCACGATCTTCCTTTACCTTACAGAGATAATTATAAATTTTCACACCTTCTGCGTTCAGACTTTGCCCCGCGCGTTTACCGTTGAAAATTTTATAAAATTCCATAAAAACTCTTTGAGATAAATTGGAAAAAGTCCAATCATCACCAAGATTACAAGAATTAATCAGTGATTTTACACATTGGAAATCAAGCACTTTTTCTTTCACCCAAGCTTCAACAACTTGAGATGAAGCATTAGCGAGATCAACTTCAGGTTGTTGCATTAATGGTTCATCAACAGATTCGCTCACTGGAGTTTCAACGTTTTGTTGAGATGTTTCAGATTGCTGAGTTTCAACGTTTTGTTGAGATGTTTCAGTTTGTGAAATAT
>CBFHLZ010000013.1:2603-17690 GCA_965656795.1 Patescibacteria group bacterium | reverse complement strand
GGAGTTTCAACGTTTTGTTGAGATGTTTCAGATTGCTGAGTTTCAACGTTTTGCTGAGATGCTTCAGTTTGTGAAATATCAGATGAACTAAGAGTATAGCTAAACGAAATATTTGGAACTTCAACTTCATTATAGCTAGAACCTCTACCTAGTTTGCTAGTTTCTTGACATTGAGTTTGAAACTCACTGATTTCATTTTGCAAAGATTCAGATATATTTCTTAGTGTATCTTGGTTCCCTTTCGCTTTTTTCTTAGCTGAACGAACTATTGCTAATTGAGATGCACTCTCAACAATTTGATCTGACTGATGACTTAAAGCTTCACCAATAGCAGAAGCTATTTTCAAACTTTCATCTTCTTTCACTCCTTGATCAGATGCTAATTTTATGCCTTCAATTAAACCTTTCATAATATTTCTCTCCCGAAAACAATCGATTATTTTCCAAACTAACATTATTACTAAAATAGCAAAAATTGCTATCAAAGTACCAATTATAAATTGCCATAGTGGCCATTCTGGAGAAAGCCATAAACTTTCCCAAAAATTCATACTCATCTAACCTCCTTTACTATTTTAGTGAATATGTAATAATATAATACTTAAAACACAATATTGTCAAATTATTTTTTTATGTTATAATGATGATTTAATATGTCCTCTTTTTATAGCTTTTTTATCAATGATTCTTCTTGTTAATTTTTGCCCCTCTCTTTCAGCTCAACCATCAGAAGCATCCAATGGAACTGGTTTCACTTTTATAAAATCAATTCATAATCTCATAGCTCAACCATCTGTAATGAAGTTATCTCAAATCATCACTGTTTGCTCTGGATGAGACTCCATTATTTGCAAACATATTTCAAAATTTTTTCTATGTGGTTTTGCATATTTAGAAGTTAGAATTGGTATTCCTAAATCTTCTAATGGCTGATATCTATCAGATTTTTTCATATTTGAATCTATAATAATTTTCCAACCATTATTATGTAATTGTATGATTTTCTCTAAATTTTTTGGCAAAATATATCCATGATGAGGAGCTATACATTCGTCAACATCTAAAATAATAGTCGTCTTTCAATTGCATTTTAATTTTTCAAAGTCAATATCTAAAAATGTATCCACACTTTCTAACAAATCAGTTGTTTTTTTTGAAAATAATAACCTAAAATAATGAGTAATTTTAGAAAAATCCAATCATTCTCTATTAAAGTCTTTTTCTACGACATTGACTAATTCTTCAGCTGTATCTCTTGGAGTTGATTGTGTTGTTTGCATAAAGAAATTTATATAATTATTAAAAAGTATTATAAGTAAAAAAAACAAGCTGTAAAATTAAATTTTTACGACTTGTTTATTTTTTGGAATCATTGATGAAATATTTTCTAAAATATCAGAAAATTTTTTGAGAATTTCTTGTTTTCATGCGATATCATCTCATAATTCTCATGTAATCAGATATCTTTGTGAAATTTTATTATGGAGTGTTTTTAAATTATTTATAAAATTATCTGATTTTTTTATCTCATGATCTAAAATATTATGAAATCAATGGCAGACAATTTCCATATCATTTATAAATAAAATTTGTTTATCTAGAAATTCATGTTCACTTATTTTTTCATCTTCAAAGAAGATATATCCTTTTTTCATACTCAAATATTTAAAAAATATTATATGTTTTGTATAAACATTATATTCTTTATTCTTAAGAGAAACTTAAAAAGCAGAGAAATATTATTTCTCTGCTTTTTAATTAAATATTTGATTTCTCTTGTAATTCAAACCCAGAATCTAACCATCAATCAGTTCATCAAGCTAAATCAACAACGTATTCAAATCCAGCATTTTTCATATAGTTGAGTAAAAATGCTGTTCTGTTGGCGTGCCGACAGTAAATAAAATATTTTTTATTTCTGTCTAATTTTCAGAGTGTATCAAAAAAATCTTCTTCGTACATATTTAAATATAAATCTACTTTTGGAAGCACTCAAAAATAGTGATGTTCTTCTGGAGCACGAACATCTATAACTATAATACCTTCATCGTACATTTTTTCGTTAAATTCTTGAGCAGTGAGTGATTGAAACATATTTTTTATTATTCAAAATATTCTAATAATTCTGGTATTTCAAAAGTGTTTGATTTTGAATTAAAGTGCCCTGATTTTGGAAATTCTAAAATTTCAACATCTTCAAGCATACAATAATACTCTTCTGCTTTTTCTAAATCAATAAATTCATCATTTTCTCAAAGACATAAAATATATTCATTTCAGAAGTCTTCGAATTCTAAATCTGCTTGGATGTTATATTCGACTAATTTTTCATATGAGTCTCATAGAAAATCTTTTCATAGTTGCTCAGACGTTTCTGGAAAACTAGGTCATACAAATATTGCTTTTATTCCTGAAATTTTATATTCATGGATGACTCTCAGAGCCAATTGGCACCCTAAAGAATGTCCAATAATAATATCTCAGTCTTGAAAATCTTTGACTACTTCAGAAATAGATTCAATTTGTTCTGCCAATACAGGAAAACGTGCATTTGGTAAATCTGGAGTAAATACTTCAAAACCTCTGTTTTCTAATTCTTTTTTTGCCCATGGAAACCAATGATTATCTCATTTCCCTGCCCATCCGTGTAATAAAATTGCTTTTTTCATTTTTTATAATTGATTATATATTTTTTGTAATAATTCTACTTGTTGAGCTAATTCTAGAAAATTATCTTCCAGAGTCCGATCAGTATAGTATTTCCCTGTTTTTTGTGATTTGTATAAATTACACATTGGAAAATATAATTGTTTTTCTCAGTGAATTTTATTTGTGAGAATATTATTTCTTTTTGTTTCAAAGGTAAGAATATTTTCATTTGGATATTTTATTGCCCATCCATCAAGATAATAAAATGGAAACTCTCATCATTTTGATTCTGCTAAATTTTTATAGAAATCTATCATTGCATTATAAATTTCTTCTTGATTTACTTCATCATGATAAATTCAAGCTTTTTCTAATGCTTGTCTTTTAACATGTGTTGGGTCAAAAGAAATATTATCAAAATATACTCACGTGTCTCAAGCTATCACTGGAACATCAAGTTGAGAATATGGCTCTACTTTTTGTAGAGCATTTTCACTTGGAGTTTTACCATTTTCTTCTACTTCTATCAGATTTGGCACTTTTTCAATCACAAAATCATCTGCTACCAGTTGTGCTAAAAGATTCATTCTTTCTAATTTTTGTTTATTTCCTGTCGCAAAATATATTTTTTTCATAATTTAATTATTTTTAATAACTCTTTTGTCCTACCGGACATTTACTCTTTACAAGAGCAAAACATATATAAAATCCCTGCTCTTAGCAAGAATAGGGATTTAGAGAAGAGTTGTTTCTAAGGTAATTATTACACTAATCCTTTTCTTTTCATAAATGCTTGATTTGAAACTTCTCTCCCCATAAAATCTTTAAACAATTCTGCTGCTGGTTTTCTCGTTCATTGACCAATAAGTGTATCAACTAATTTTTGTCCCACTTTTGGATCAAACATTCCTTGTTGTTCAATTGCATCAAATACATCTGCTTCAAGTATTTCTGCCCACATATAACTATAGTATCCAGCAGAATATCCTCAACCAAAGATATGAGAAAAACTACAATACATTTTATAATCTTCTCATCTTTTCGTAATTCAGTATTTATTTACAATATCTAGAGTCTTTTTATCAAGTTCTTGCATATTTTCAGGAACTTCTTCACTGTATAAATGCATATCTAAAAGCGCGTATGTATTTTGTCCTAAAACCCCATTTGCTGACATATATGTGTCTAGCTCATCAAGAGTTTTCATCACTGAATCTGGAAGAGTTTCACCCGTTTGATAATGTTTTGCTAACTTAATTAAACTTTTATTATTCCCTACCCAATTTTCTAATAATTGAGATGGTAATTCTACAAAATCCCATTCTACATTAAACCCTGAGAGTTCGCTAAGTGGAGATTGAGAAATCATTTCATGAATAGCATGTCCAAATTCATGGAAAAGAGTTTCTACATCTCTGATAGATAAAAGTGTTTCATCAGTTTGAAGAAAATTACAACAGTTTATAACCATTGGTAATTTTTCAATTCCTCAAAAATTAGATTTTTCTCTCAAATTATCGGCCCAAGCTCAACCTCTTTTTTCTTTAGAATAAAAAGCATCGAGTAAATAATATGCTATTTTTTCACCATTTCTATATACTTCATATGTTTTTACTGATTTTGAGTACACAGAAGCTGAAATTTCTCTCATTTCTATTCCTAGAAATTGCTTTACAAAAGTATGTAAATATTCTAAAACATTTTCATATTTAAAATATTTTTTGAGCTCTTTTTCATCTAAATTATATTTTTCTTCTTTATATTTTCTTGAATAAAATCCCATATCATAAGAATTTATTTCAGTGAGATTAAAATATTTTTTGAGTTCTTCTCTTTCTTCGATTGCTTTTGTTTTTGCTGTTTTTGAAATACCTTGAATGAGTTCAAAAACTTGTTCTGGTGAATCTGCCATTTTTGAATTTAAAGACATTTGAGCATAATTTTTATATCAGAGAATTTCTGCTTTTTGTTTTTTATTTTTGAGAATATTGAGAATAATTTCTCTATTATCAAATTTTCATTTTGAAGCAAACGAATTTTGAATTTTTTCAAAATCTTTTCTAATATTTGCATCGCTACAATATTTCAAAATAGCTACATAACTACTCGGATCAGCATCAAACAAGTACCCAGATTTATTTTTTTCTTCTGCAGCTTTTTTAGCATTGTTTAAAATATCTTCTGGAAGATCTTTTATTACTTCAAAATTTTCAATAATATATTCAAAAGTTGCTTCATCATCGACAATATTATTTGAAAAGTCATTTGATAATTTAGCTCAGATCTTATTAAGCTCTTTGAGTTTATTTTTTTCCTCTTCTGGTAAATCAATACCAGAATCTTTAAATCATTTGAGTCTTATTTCTAATGCTCTTTTTTGGTCAGCATTTAAATCACAATTTTCGAAACAATATTTTGTTTTTTCGTAGTAATTTTTATTATAGGTTACATAATTTCAAAAATCTTGTAATTCTGGTCTAAAATCTTCTATGATTTTTCTCATTTGGTCGTTATTATTCACATTTTGATAATGATTTAATAATGACCAATAATAATCTAACAATCCTTCATCTTCGAAACTATCAAATGTAATTTCTTCGTTTGGTTTTGCTAATAATTCTTCAAATTCTTTTTTATCTATTTCTAATAATTCTTTTAAAATTTCAGCAGCAAATTCTAAAGCATCACTGCTAAATAAAAATGCTAAATCTGGAAATTCACTTTTTTTCAATTCTTGTATAATTGTATCTTTCATTTTTTATCGTTAGTTTCTAATAATTTCCAATGTCATTGTAATGAATATTAATATTTCATCAAACAAAAAAATCTCGAATTATTTCGAGATTTTTTTATTAAAAAATTAATGTATTGTTATTTATTATAAAAAAAATATACTAAAAATAATATTTTTGAATAAAAAATTATGGAAAAAAATTATCACAAAAGTTGGGAAAATATTTTAGAACAAGAATTTAAAAAAGATTATTTTTGACTTATAGAATCTTTTTTAGAAGCAGAAAAATGACTTTGAAAAAATATATTTCCAAAGCAAGAAAATATTTTTAGTGCATTTAATTTTACTGACTTTAATAATCTCAAAGTGGTGATTTTATGACAAGATCCATATCACGGAGAAAACCAAGCCCACGGTTTGAGTTTTTCAGTGGAAAAATGAGTAAAAATCCCACCAAGTTTGCGTAATATGTACAAACAACTCCATCAAGATTATGGCTATGAAATACCTAAGCATGGGAATTTAGAATCTTGGGCACAACAATGAGTGTTATTATTAAACTCTATTTTAACCGTTGAAGAATCTCAACCAGCTTCTCACGCGAAAATTTGATGGGAAAAATTTAGTGATAATGTTATCTCAGCTATTTCACAAGAAAAAAAATGAGTCATTTTTTTACTTTGGTGAGCTTTTGCTCAAAGTAAAAAAAATCTGATTGATACAACCAGACATATTATTTTAGAAACATCTCACCCTTCTCCATTTTCAGCTCATAGATGATTTTTATCAAGTCAGTGTTTCAAAAAAACAAATGAAATCCTAGAATCACATGGAAAAAAAATTATTGATTGGGAAATTAAGGATAATACCGATCAAATGACATTTGAAATATAAAAAAAATAGAATAATTATTATTCTATTTTTATTTTATATTATTTTTTTGTAGATCTTTTTTTATTTTATTATTTGTTTGAATGAAAAAATAAACAATCACACATAAAATCCAAATAATAATACTAAAAAAGGTTCCAGCTAAAAATGTATGGATAAAGTTTTGAGTCTTATAAATATATTCTGAATAAATAGCGTTTCCTATTAAATATAAAAATGGATACGAAACTAAAGCAAAAAATATCATCGTAATGACTTTTTGAATTTCATTCATTGGAAGTTGTTTATAATTCCAGTGGATAATAAATCCTGCATAAATCCAGAAAAATAAAATACTTGGAATAATAAAGAATAAATCTCATATGAGACCTCAAGCTTGACTTATCTCGCAACCTGACCAATTTCATAAAAATGGACAGATAAATTCACTTGCTAGAACGCCCATCACAAAACCATACCAAATCAGCACAATGTAAAAAACTCAAAAAACAATACTAGTTAATAAAATTTTAAAAAATTTCATAAAATGAGTCAAAAGTTAAATTATTATTCTCAATTTACTGGTATTTTATGCAATGTCAAAGACTTTTTAGATGAAAAAATATGAAAAATATTATTCGATTCAAGAAATATATTTCGTTGGAAAATTATTTTTATTTTCTATATATTCTTTTATTACTTTTGGAAAAGCTACTGGCATAAATTTATCTGGAAAATTATTAACATCAAACCAAGACAAATCTTCGAGTTCAAAAGCGTGAGAAGAATCTTTCCAGGTATTCACCACATTTTCAAAATCAGAATTATTTTTAAGAGTACAAAAATATTCTAGAGAATGGATTTTTCATTCTTTTCTTTCATCTAAATAATCTTGTATAAAAATAATTTTATCCATTTGAGCTGCAACATTTAACTCTTCAATAGACTCTCTATTGAGTGCTGTTTCTATAGATTCTCAAATATCAATTCACCCTCCAGGTAAAGCCCAATATCTTTTGTGACGCGCTAATAAAATTTGATTTTTATTATTTATAATCACCAAACGAGAAGCTGGTCTAAAATATCTTTGCATAATAATAAATCTAGAAAATAATATTTTAATTATAAATATTTTTCATATTTTATGAAACTATTTTTTTAACATAAGCTGACCAATTTCTTGATATTTAAAAACTGCATGAATAGGAAATTTAATTAAAAACACTCAATCACCTGGAGCTAATATTTCTTTTTTTCATTCATCATTTGTATAAATAAATGCTAAAATATCTCACTTTTTAAATTCATCTCATACCGAAATATTCCAAAGTAGTACTCATTCATACTCACTATAAAATCTTTCACACATATCATCTAGTTCCCAAGTTCTAATTTTTTTATTGAAACTGGAAATAGTTTTTTCTAATCAAAAATAGTATAAAACTCTCTCTAAAAAATACTGTGTTCTATATATATCTGCTGTTCTACTCGCTCACATTTCTAAAGTAAAAGCCATTTGTCCACGCGAAAAACACACATCTTCAAAAGCATTTCCAGCTTCTCTCCAAGATAAAATATTATCAATATTGAATATTTCTGCTTGAGAAACAAATTTTTCATGAACATAAATATGTTCAAGTGACTCCTCACCAGCAGAATGGCAATCTAAAACAACATCTGCATCTTTTGAAATTTCTAATAAAGTCGAAATAATCGTATCTTCAAACTTATATGAATTATTCGCTCAAATTCTATTATAATTCAGACAATTATAACTATTAGTATGAATATTATTATAACCAGTTTGTACTCACATGATTTGGCTATCCATTCAAAAAGGATTCGCTTTTGGTACACAAATAATGTTTATTTTAGAATTATTTTTTTCGATATAATCCATGAGTTCATAAATCACCGGAACTCAAGCAATTTCTATCCCATGAACATTTGCCTGAATATAAAAAGTTTTGCCTCCAGGATTATTATTAAAATGATATGATTGTATAAAATATTGCGCTCATCCAGCTGTTTTTGTTACAAGATGTTTTTTTATTTCAAATTTCATTTATTTTGTATTTATTAAATTAAATTCTCTCGCTAGTTTTCTCACGCAAATATTAGCATTTTTTTCTTCTATGGCAAAAATAATCGCTCCCTTTTCTCTTTCTCCTCAGAAATGATGTATTTTTACTCAAATATCTTCAAGAGCTAAGATTCATTTTGCTAAAGATAGCTGATATGAATCATCTAAATTTTGTCAGATACAATGTATCAAAGCCATATTATTCTCAATTTCAACTTTATTTATTTGAGAAGTCTCATTATTGAAAAATTGTGTTTCAAGAGTTTTTTGTAAATCTGATAGAGTAGAAATATCTTTTGCTTCAAGAGAAAAACTTACTTGTGTTTCAGAAGTAATAATCATATCTATGGAAAAGCCTTTTTGCCTGACTATTTCAAATATTTTTTCTACGTCCCCGACTCATTCACTAAATGCTGCTTTTGTAATTTTCACAAAACTAATATTTTCTCTTTTATTTACTATTTCAACTCATTGAGAATCCTGATTTTTATTTTTATTTACTGTTGTTCAAAGATCTCAAAATTTTGGATTTACGATTTTCAATTCAATTCAAGCTTTCATAATATCTTGAGAAAGTGCATATTCATGTAAAAATTTTGCTTTTCATCCAATAGAACCCCCTGTTAATTCACGAGCCGTTAAATAATCCATATGAGAAATTAAATCTATTTTTTCATTTTTTCACAAAGCAAAATCTCAGCTAAATAATCTCGGATCACAAGCTAAAATCCCGTCTACAGATTTAAAAATATTCAAACGAGTTGATTTGAAATATTCGTTTTGAGAAAGTGCTACGAGTGAAGCTGTAGCATCCGTATATCATCTATCGATATTTTGTAAAATCCCCCCTGGAATATTCCCTATAAATCCAGGAATAACTGGAACTTTATTGAGTGATAAAATATTTTTTACATCAGGTGAAAAATATTCTCTCACATCATTAGTATAAGTATTGGAATCAGAAATTTTTATATTATTTGTATCAACCACTTGAGATTCTAATCAGTGAGATTCTAATAATCTTGCATGAACTAGTGCAGAAATTTCTTCTCAAAATCCCAACAGAGAAATATATTTTTCTCCAGTAAAAATAGAGAAATCATTTTCTAAAGAAATATTTTTCCCAGAATTATTTTCAAAACATGCTAAAATATCTAAAAATATTTTTTCTATTTCAGGAATTATTTCTGATAAATTTTGTTTTTCTAGAGCTGTTTTATGAAAATTTAAAATTTCTAAAAAGTTATTTTTCGCTCACTCTAAATCAGAATTTTTCAATAATTCAGCTGTATTTTTTAACTCATCAGTAGAGTTGAAATCTTCATCTCTCATAGCTGAGACTACTAAAACTTGAGCATTTTCATGATTATTTTTTACAAAATCTCCCGTAGTCTGGAGGTCAGTACCAGCATTTTCTCAACCAATTTTTATTATATCTAAATGATTCATTTTATTTTCTTATAAGTATTAAAATACAAAAAAAACTATTCTCGAGAGAGAATAGTTTTTCGTTTATTATTTATTTGGCAAGCATCAATAAATAATTTTTACACGAAAAATAGACCATTCTCAAATTTTGTGAATAGTTTAATTGTCTTCTTAGAAATGCTTATGTTTCTTGATGAATACATGTGCTTAAATTATTTATTAAGTTGTTTAGACAATAAGAGATAGTTCTTATTTGTCAAAAAAAAGTTTCCTTTTTTTGTTTTCTCTGTGAGAATTTTTATAAGTTCATCAGTTTTAGTAGAATACGAAAATGCAAAGAATGGGATAGAATAAACTTGAGATAAAATCATAGAATGAAGTCTCATTGCAAAGCAATAATCCAGAGAATTACTTTGAAAAATCTTATATGATTCTCACATATTTTTACAAATATCTATTTTGTATTTTTCAGCAAAATATTTCAAAAATATATAATCATTAGATGAAAAATCTGTCGGATGAAACGATGTTGGAATCAAAATAATTTTTACATTTTTTTCTTGTAAATATTCAATTATTTCAGAAATTGTTTGAGCATCTTGATGAAAATATCATTTTCTAAATGAAATTCAAAGAGTTTTATTTTGTAGATCAAAAGAGTCTAAATCTTCTAAATGAAATTGTTTTGGATGTAATTTTTTTACAAAATAATTTTGAGAAAAAATTTTTCTATTATTTTTTTTATCTGAAAATACAGGATCTGGTATTATATTTGATTGTATATTTATTGAATCTAATAATTTTTTTGAATAATTATCCCTCACACTCACCTCTTGATTTTTTGAAGAAAATATTTTTTTCAAATATTTTAAATTTCATGAATGACTCAAAGTTAATCAAACGGCATGAAATAATATTTTTTTGTTATAAAATTTTGCAATCTTTACTCTCATTATCCATTGAGAAAATGGATTTTTGACATGTTTATGTTCATTATCAAAAATAATTCCACCTCATCAAATCACCACTAAATCAGTATTTTTTATAATTTTTATAAACTGAAAAAAATTTTTTATATTTCTGAAAAAATTTTTTATTTTTTTTGCATCACATGGAAAATATTCAAAATATGTAATATTTTTACTCACAATAAAAGGATTCTTGATATCATAACTGGCCACAAAAAATTCTGTATCATTTCCGTATACAGTTTTTAAATATTGAATTTCATTTTTGAGAATCAATTCATCTCAAAGATTTTTTGCTCAAATGGCAGCTAAAATAGTTATTTTCATATAAATATTTTATAATTATTTTTATTACTATACCTAAAAAAATATAAAAATCTAGACAAAAAGAAAAACTGCGCGAACGCGCAGTTTTATATTCGTATCAATATTCATAACCAAGCGATAATCGCGCTTGATGTATAGCAGACAAGATTTTTTTATTCCCTTCAATATCCTCTTGCTCAACCGGGTTATATTTCAAGAAATATATTTCGTGAGCTTTATTTAATTGAATTGTAGTAAAAGCTTGTTTTGTGTAATTGAATACTGATATTTTAGTGTCTTGGTTTTGAATAACAAATGTATCGTTATTTTTTGAAATATACATATCAAAATTTTTTGTGACACACTTATCAAACATATCATGACATTCTAAACGATTGAGAAAATAACGAATTTTCTCAATATCATTGTTATCAACAAAAATATGGTTATTGTATTGCGCTCCACTACTACATGCAGTAAGCCAAACAACAACAAACAAAATAAAAACTTTTTTCATCTTAACACCTTATTTTTCGAAAAGACAAAATATTTATACAATATTTTTATAATTATGCAAATTAGTTTTCTTGTTTTTTTCTAAAACTCAGTGCTTCAGCAATATTTTCCATAGAAATATTTTCATTACTTTGTAAGTCTGCAATTGTACGAGCTAATTTTAAAATCCTGTAATAGGCTCGCGCTGATAAATTCATGGTTGTGACTGCCTGTTTTAATAATGTGTCTGATGGTTCATCAAGCTGACAATATATATTAATTTCTTTTGTGGACATTTCACTATTACTAGTAATATTTAATTGTTGAAACCTTTTGAGTTGAATATCGCGAGCAAATTGAACTCTTTTTTGAATTGTTTTTGAGTCTTCAACCATATCATAATTATCATTAACTTGTAATTTTTGAGTTTTTACTTTTGGAACTTCAATAAAAATATCTACTCGATCGATCAATGGTCCAGAAAGTTTTCATCTATAATTTTCTACTTGTTTATGAGAACAAATACAATCTTTATCTGGATCAGTTAAATATCCACAGGGACATGGATTCATCGCTCATACAAGAGTAAACTTAGCTGGATATGCATAACTTGCATTTACTCTATTTACAGTAATTTCTCCATCTTCTAGTGGTTGACGCAGTACTTCTAAAACAGATTTTTGAAATTCTAAAATTTCATCCAAAAATAAAACTCATTTGTGAGCCAAAGATATTTCTCATGGTTTTGCATTTCTTCCTCAACCAACGATGCTCACCGAACTAGCCGTGTGATGAACCGTACGAAATGGACGTTTTTTTATGATCGGATTTGCACTATCGAGTAATCAAGAAATACTATAGAGTTTTGATACTTCTATAGCTTCACTTATTGTCAAATCTGGTAAAATAGTAGCAAATGCTTTTGATAACATAGTTTTTCCACTTCCAGGAGGACCATCCATAACAATATTATGCGAACCAGCAGCAGATATTTCTAAAGCTCTTTTGGCATGTTCTTGTCATAAAATATATTTAAAATCTGCCGTATTTTGAGATTGAATATCTTTTGTGATTTTTTTAAAATCTAAAACTGGTGAAATTTTTAAAGGAATTTCTTTATTAAGAAATTTTATAATTTCAGCTAAATCTTCAACAGCAATTACCTCAATATCTGGAATAATAGAGGCTTCTAAAGCATTCTCTTTTGGGACAAATATCCTTTTAAATCATTTTTCTTTTGCTCAAATAGTGGCCGGTAAAACTCATCAAACTTTTCTCAAATTTCCATCTAAGGACAATTCTCATAAAAATAAGGAATCTCAAATATAGGTCTCATCTATAAAATCTTGATTTAATAATATTCAAATAGCAATTGGAAGATCAAAACAAGGACCTGATTTTTTAATATCTGCAGGTGCTAAATTTACCGTAATTCTGCTGGTTGGGAGACGGAAGCTACTTGATTTCATAGCGGAACGTAAACGCTCTTTACTTTCTTGAATCCCCTGATCAGGAAGACCTACGATAGTAAAACTTGGCAGACCTTGATTAATATCAACTTCGATTTCTATAAGCGAACTTTCAAGACCATTTACTGTAATAGAATAAACTTTTGCAATCATAACTCCTTTTTTATGAATAAATTTATACACTATTTATATACTAAATATATACAATTGCAAATATTTTTTTATTTAATAATTTTAAAACTAAAAAGATGGTTGCATTATAGCGAAAAATTATTACTATTTTTATATATTTATATATTGATATTATATTATGAAAAAAGCTATTGGAATAATTTTTCTAGCAATTTTATTTACAAGTTGTGGTGCAGAAAATCAAGAAAATCAAAATGCTACTTGAAGCCTCGTACAAAGCGGAAGTGTAGTTGAAAATACTCAAAGTGGTTCTCAAACAGAAGAAAATCAAAATAATACAAAAACTGGAAGTGAAGTGGAAGAAGAAAAAAATGATTTTGAATCAAGTGATACTCAAAAAGACAGTTCTCAAGAATATGGCTTTTCAACAATTGCAAGTGGAAGCATAAAAATAGAAACGCAAACATGAAGTGAAGTTGATACTAAAATTGAACTTTCAGATGAACAAGATGAACAATTGATTCAAGAAACAATGGATGAATTAAATGAATTTTTTGAACTTTTAGAAAATACAGATGGATAATAAATCACTCAAAAATATACAAGAAAAAATAAACAAGAAGCAAGCAATTTCTCCTTGTTTATTTTTAGGTAAAAATATGGAATTGGTAAATGCAAAAGTTCTTGATTTTGCCAGAGAACTCACTCAAAAATACAATATTCCCAAAGATTATATTTATACACTCAAAGATAATTGAGAAAAAATAAAAATTTGAGAAATAAAAGAATTTATCAATGCCAGTAATTCCCTACCTGGATACGATTTTCAAGTATTTATTATTGAAAATATTTCTCGCTTAACAATCCAATCATCAAATAGTTGTTTAAAGTTTTTTGAAGAACCTGGAAAGCATAATATTATTTTACTCACAAATAATTCTCAAAGTGGTATTTTAGATACTATTTTATCTCGCGTGCAAACTATAGAATTATGAGGAATAAGTAAACAAAACGAAAATGCATATTTTCAATCTCTTTTACAACAAATTGCTCAGTGAAACCCACAAGAAGCATTACAATATTTTTATAGTTTCAAATGAGATAAGCAAGAATATATAGATTTTCTAGAAAATATTATTATTTATTCAAAAAAACATTTTGTATTTTTAGATGCTCTAGACGAAGTTGAATCGGATTTACTCTGAATAAAACAAAATAACGTAAATGCAAAATATATCATCGATAAATATTTATTGACCCTTTAAATATGAAAAATAATTCCGCTTTTACACTCGTGGAACTCATAGTTTGAGTCACAATTTCTATGCTTTTAATGGTGAGTGTGTGACTTATTTTAAGCTCTTGAATTCAAAATATTCTAAAACAAGAAAAAATTATTTCAAGTAATGAAAACTTTTCTGCTGGATTTCAAAATATGTATAAAAATTTTGATTGAGTGGAAAATAATTATATTTTTTCTTCTCAATCATGAGCATTATTTCAGTCAAAAAATTATTTTCAAAAAATAGGTTTTGCATATTTTTGAATAATTGAACAAAATAATAGTTATTGTCCTGATGATTCTCAAACACCAAAAACAAAGCACCTGAGTTGGAATTTTTTCTTGCCATATGAAGAAATATGAGAAGATTTTTTAAATGATTTCTGAGATATACAAAGCGCTCAAGTATGAAATTTTTCCATTGATACACTCAATCATCAAATTTTAGAAAATGGTACAAAAATAATTTGAGGAAATAATTTTTGATATGAATTTTCCCAAGCAGCAGACGCACTAGAAATTTCACTTAATAATCCAACTTGAGCTGTTGAAGCTGAATGAGGTTTATTTTTTTCTGATACCGGAAACCATAGAGTTTTATTTTATAAAGATTCAAAAGTATATCTTATTTTAGATAGATTTGATGGTTTAGATCAACCCACAGGATTAGC
>CBFHLZ010000013.1:0-2504 GCA_965656795.1 Patescibacteria group bacterium | reverse complement strand
AGTTTTATTTTATAAAGATTCAAAAGTATATCTTATTTTAGATAGATTTGATGGTTTAGATCAACCCACAGGATTAGCATATGAAAATGGGAGTTTATATATTTCCAACAGTGGAAAATGAGAAATTTTAAAATATTCTTCTATAAGATTTAGTTGAAATCCTCCTTTAGAAATAAATTTTTCTCCAGATCGTGATTATGGAAGCATAAATAGATTTGAACTCAGTTTTACAGGGGCTGCATTTATCCCTGATAATTCACTCTTAAAAGATGATTTTTCATTTGATGAAAATTATTTTTTTCAAAATGAAGATTTCCTCAGATCACAAAATAATATTTTAGAATATTATTTTAGTAATTTTAATTCTACGCAAGTAGATATAAATAACGGACCAATTGCTTGATGTAGTGATGATACCCAATATAATGTTGTAAATAGTGTAGTAGAAAAAATAGAAACTCAGTGTACTTCAACCGGTACTTGAAGCCGTTATACTCATACATGAAATAATTCATATAGTTTATTACAAACAAATGAGTATGAAATACATCTAGAAAATATTTCTCCAGAGATTACACAAGATGGAAATTATCTTACACAAGTAGATTTTTATGATGATAATAATCGAAGATATTCAAAAATATTTCCATATTTTACTCAATGAACTGGAAAAATTTCTGATTATAGACATAATTCTTTAGAAGTTCTTATAAAAAATTTACAATACCCTACAGGTTTAGAAATATCTGGAAATATATTAACAATAAATGATTCTCTTGAAAGAAAACAATACGAATATGAAGTGGATTCTTGAGTCTTGAGTAATACAAATAATATGACTGATTTTTCAGCAGAATGACTTCAAAATATTATCTTCAATCCTTTAAATGATGAAATGATACAAAATCCTATTTCAGAAATTTCTCTGGATTATGATTCAATAAATAATTATTTATGAATGAATATAAAATATTTTCATTACCTCAATTGTTATAATCCTGATGAATTTATTGAAAAAGAAATTATTTTTTGAAAAAATTTAGAAAATTAAAAAAAGAAGAAATTTAAAATTTCTTCTTTTTTTAATTTTTTATACATCTAACAGAAAACCCATAATCTTTATTATCTGGATTGCGGTTTACTTGGGAACGATCCCAATTCAAATTCCTGTTATACGCATTAGCACTACTGTGTGTACTTGACCATAAGTTTGTATAGTGACCACGTCCACCAAATGTAAAACCATTAGAGTTACGGATACCTGCTATAGGTATTTTCAAAGCATTTGATAGATTATTTACATTAGTTTTATCATTATGCCCATTCCATCATAATCCCTCACATTGCCGTCAATCTATAGAGTTTCTACAATTTATTCATCAGTTTAAAGTTGTTTCTAAAGTTTCCCATTGTTCATCGCTTGGTACACTCCAACCAGCTGGACAAGCTGAATCTACTGCATTTTGCCAAGTATAGAGTTTTCACCAAATTGTATCAAATTCAGTGTCATTGTTCGAATTTTTACCATCAGATTGTTTTGTATTAAAAAAATCTTTTGGGTTGGCATCACTTGTCATAAGAGAATTTCATATAGAACAATCTCAATCACTGGGATTATTTGTTCCATCATAATCATAACAACTTCAAATCGTTCCATCACTTCAGTCATTTTGTTTTCACCATTCAAATCAATCACCAAGTGTAGAATTACATCATGCCCAAACTTGGTCTCAAATTTTTATATCATCAATTGGACAGTTTGGATCAAAAGCTCTCCATCCATACAGATTTTTTTGGGCTCATAATACTGTTGTTTTGAGTATACTTCCACTTTGGTTTACAATATTTTGTTTATTTAATACGGTTTTATACACCGTTGTATTATCTTTTATTTCAACTGTTGTATTTCATAACTCGTGAATTGGTGTATTGGTTTCATCTAATAAAACTCAAACACTTTCTCAAATTGTATAGATTTTTCTATTAGAATTATCTGCAAACAAATTATTTGTTAAAATATTATTCGCTGTTTGATTATTTTCTAAAAATCAAACTAATTGAAATTTTGTATTATTGGCATTAGTAGAATAGGTATAAAATGTTTCATCAATTGGATCTTGAGCTTCTTGAACTCTCAGAGTATCTAAAACACTTTTTCCAGCATATCATTGAGTAACTAAAGTAATTCCACTAAAACTCACAGTTGTTTTTGTTTCTGATGGTTCCGGAACAAAAGAATTTGCAGCTAGATAGACTTGTAATCATTTTGAAATAGTTGCTAAATCTGTTTTTCTTTTTGTATCTCTTGATTCAGTTGAATATCCTTGAAATGAGATAAAGGCTACCGTTGCTAAAACGGCTAAAATCGTAATTACCACGATGAGTTCTACCAGCGTGAATGCTTTATTAAAATTATTTTTCATGTTTTGTATTTTTTTGTGTAAAAATAATAGTTTCAGTGTAATTAACTTTTGGATTTTTAGAAATATTTTTGTATTTACAAT
>CBFHLZ010000012.1:0-21010 GCA_965656795.1 Patescibacteria group bacterium | reverse complement strand
GCATTTACTTTTACCGGTGCCTTGGTAGAGTGGTTATACAGCGGTCTGCAACACCGTATACAGCGGTTCGAGCCCGCTAGGCACCTCCATTACAGACACAGCAGAAACTATAGACTTTTCATCATTTTGAGAATCTGTAGTTTTTTTGATGTCTTTTTTTGTAGGCTCATTTTCAAATTTATAAATTATCTCTACTCTATCTTTATAAACAACTATTTTTTCAATAAATATTCTTAAGTATTCCATTAACTCTTTTCTTCAAAGTTTTTTGATTGTTAAACCTTGTAATCTTTTAGCAAAATTATAAAGAACTTCTTTGTTATCTTGATTTAGCTCTTCGTCTTTTATATATCATTTTAGAGTTTTATTCCTTTCTTTTAAATTATTAATAGCAGATTTTCTATTTTCTATTTTATCAGTAATTATGCTTGTAATTCTTTCATCTGATTCAGAGTTATATTGATCATATAATTTATTAATAGTCTTATATTCATTATCAATTTGAGATTCTAAAGTATTAATTTCTTTATTATATTTTTTAATATTACTTAAAGTATTTTTTTGTTTTAAATGTTTTTTCTCAATTAATTCAGGTTTATTAATAGCTATCTCAATGTTTTTATAAATTTCTGATAATATTATTTTTTCAGATAATTGAGGATTAGCACATTTACATACTCATATTTTTCAAGAAATTGCTCATGAACTTTTATTACATCTATAATAAACTCTTTCTACTCATAATTTATTTCTACTTGTGTATGCCTTATAGTTACTAAGACATTCTCAACATTGTATTAATCAAGCTAAATAATGATTTTTAATTGGTTTATTATTGTTGTTAAATAAATATTTATTTTCATTTAATTTCTTTTGAGCTTTATTAAAGATATTTTCTTTTATAAATGGCTCAACTTCAATTAAAATATGTTCTTCAATTGGTTTTTCTATTAAAGTTCTTTTTCAAGTTTTTTCATCTCTTTTATCTTTATGAGTATTAACCCAAAGTTTTCAAATATATGTCTTGTTTGAAATTATATTTGATAGCTTTTTTCAATCACATTGTAGTATTTTTTCAGATCTTAAAAATCTAGCTATCTCATGTAAACTTTTATTTCAACGAGTATACATTTCAAATATTTTTTGAATTATTTTTTTCTTTTCATCATCTACAGTTAATTTTTTCTCTCATAGTAGTTTTTTAAATCAATATGGAGGTACTCAAAAAGGGTAGTTTCATTTTTTTGCAGCTTCAAGTTTTCAAAGGTAAGTTTTCTCTGTAATTAATGATCTTTCCATTTCTCAAATAGCTCACAAAATAGTTAAGAAAAACCTTCATGTAGGGCTTTTCGTGTCTACATTTTCATCGGTACTTATAAATTCTACATCATGTTCATCAAAGAATTCGATGAGCTCTAAAAGCAATTTCGTTTTTCTCGCCAAACGATCTAATCTCCATACAATCACTTTTGTAATTATTCATTTTTCTATATCCCTAAGTAATTCTTGAAGTCATGGTCTATCATCATCTCATTTTACTCCACTAATTCATAAATCTTGATATTCTTTTGAGTTTTCTTGCTTAAAATCATCATCTCAATTATTAAATCTATATTCAATTAAATTATTTATTTTATTTGATTGAATGTCTTTTCAAAATCAATTATTTTTTTGTTCAAGAGATGATACTCTTATATATTTTCCAATCATTTTATTGTTTATTATTTTTTAATCTATTTTCATTTTTCAAGACTGATTTAACTAATAACTTTGTTAATTCAGCTTTAATTTCTTTTACTTCGTTTTTTGTTTTTTTAGAAGTAGAAATTATTATTTCTCTTATTGGTTCTTTTTTAGGCATTTTTTTGTTTTTTAGAAAAGTAAAAAGGAAGTGTTAACTTCCTTTTTTTAAGCAAAAATATTAATTCATTCTTTAATTTCTTTTATAAATTTTTTAAGTCATTTTATATCTTTTAATGATTTACTTTTAAAAAATAATTCCATGTCTTCTGATTCAATTTTTTGTTCATAAATCCACTTTAAATTAGTTTTATAATCTCAATTTTCTATATTTATATGAGCTTTTACAAGGTAAGTGTTTTCATATATTCTTCATCAAAGCCCAATTGGATTCATTTTTGATATAGATAAATATAAAGATATATCTATATCACTATAATTACCAAGGGGTTGTAGTGCTTTAATAGATTGTTTATATATTTTAAAGTTTCATATATTACTATTATCTTTTTTCGGAGTTGCTTTATTAAAATTTTCAATATTCATTTGCATATTTATGCATGTCATAATCGTTGAAAAATCTGTAAGTGTATATATAGTTTTCATAGTTCTTTTGTTTAATTATAAATTATTTTATTTCTAGTATTTTGTTGATATTTTTATCAAACTGATTTAGATATTTTTCAAATCATTTTAACTTGATAAACTCATCATCAATAAATCAATCATGATATTTTGCTTTAAATATCTCTTTATATCCTATTTTATGACAATTTATTACTAAAGTTAACACAATTGTAATATCAGGATTAGTTTCAAATAATGTTGTATAACTTCAAGGGATAACAATTGTTGCTTCAATATAAATATTATGATTTATCTTATTTGTATATGAGTATATAAAATCAGCTTTGTGAACAGAGAAAGACTTATAACCTGTATCTGTATACTTTGTTTTGTCTTCTGAAAATTTAAACTTTTTAATATCTGTTTTCATTAGTTTCTCTTATTAAATTAATCTTTTTTCTTTCTAACTAAACTTTTAAATACATAGTCTAGTATTTTTATTTCAATGAGTTTTTGTTTCTCATTTTTAATTATTTCTATATTTTTATTTCTACTTAAATAGACTTCTAATTGACGACTATTTAAATTAAATACTCTCAATATATCTTTCTTATCTAGATATATTTTTGATAAATCTGTAATATTTATTACATTTTTATCTTTTTTGTTATTTGCATATATTTGCAAACTTTCAACTTTACTCATTTTTAGTTTTGTAGGGTATAAAGAGACTACAAAATAGGGTATAGTATCCCTATTTGTAGCTATTAAAGTTATTACACTCTATTCTTTGAATATATAGCCTTTTCAAGCTATTTCTTCAATTAAATCTTGTTCTTTTAGTTTTTCTTTAACTTGATTCCATGCTTTTTCATTTAATTCAAAATCTTCAAAAGCTTCTTTTCTAATGAATGCTTTATTTTTAATTACATAATTGTAATAAGAATTAATTTTTTCATCTTCAAATATTTTTTCAATTTTAAATGTTTCTTCTATCCATGGTCTTAATATAACCTGTTCCATTAAATATGCTCTGAATTCTTGCTTTATTTTACTTTCTCAAATATGTAAACAATTGTATTCTATTTTATTTTTTAGAATTTCTTTATCTTGATGACTAAGTCATTTTCATATTATTTTTCTTTCATCATCATTATTTGTTGATAAAACAAAATAATCAGAAATATTTACTAAAATTGCTCATAACATTTTATGAGAATCTTTACGGACTGATTGAGTTAATAATATGATATGTAATCAAACTGAAGCACCTTTACTTCATAAACTAATCATTTTAGAATATATTTCATTTGAGTTTGAAAATGTACTGATATCAAGAAATTCATTTATTATTAAAAATATATTTTTCATTTTTTTTGAATGATTTTGATTATATTTTTTAATATTTGGATAAAGTCATAGTCTTGCCTGTCTTTTATCTATTTCTTTTTGAATGTTATCTAATATTTCAGGGAACTTGTCTTTATTGCTATGTCTATATATATCGTATGATTCAAGTCAATTTATAAACTCTCAATCTGATCATTTAGTGTCAAAAAAATGTAATATAGAGTTATTATAAGTACTAATATTTTTAAGAATGTTAGTAATGAAATTTCTAGTTAAAACATCTTTTCATTTTTGAGTACTTCAAATAATGCAAGCATGATTTATTGAATAAAAATCTAAAGCATAATCTTTAATTTCTAGTCATCATGAATTATATGAATTATAAAATCATAATTTAAGCTTTTCTTCATGTGCTTCTTTATTAACTTTCTTATGTTCTATTGTTTTCCAATTTGTAGATGAAGTAATACTTATAATTACTTTGTTATCTTTACTTTTTTCTGTAGTTACTTTGTTTTCTTCTAAGTCATAACTAAGTTCTTCATAATTTGATTCAATTATCTTTTTTAATTTATGATTTGGTATATCAGATCATATTATAAATCTTTTTATATCAGTAGTATTTATTAATATTTCATAGACATAACAGCTTTCATTAATCTTTTCTTTAAAGTCTTTATTAGTTCTTTTTAATAAATCATTATCTTCATGTAATGTAACAAACTCTCATCTTTTTTCTCATTTTGTAGGAATTGTGTGTAAAAATATAAGTCATATAATTAATAATTTATTTGTATTAAATACATCATAATATTTATTACTATCTAGATAATGTTTTATGAACTTTTTATAAGTCTTTGTTAGTACTTGAAACTTTTTACGATTAAAAATTATTTCAAAAGGAAGTATGAAAATAATTTTTAATATACTTAAAGTTGTAGTAAAGATTATTATTCATAGATAAACTGATAATAGCCAAACTATTGCGTGGTATCAAAATTGTATAATTCAATCATCTATTTGATCTTTATAACTTATAAGGTAGTTGTAAAAATTATAGAAAATAAATTTAATAAAATTTGATAAGTTATAAAATACTTCAGGAGAAAACCAAAATGAAATACAAAAATATAATGTATATCCTATAGCTCATATAAGTAGAGCTACAGGAATAAAACTAAGGTATAATTTAATTTTATTATTCATGTTTATTAATTATCAAAGTAAAGCTTCAGAAAATACTTTTGGTTCATAAAATTGGTCTCTCATTATTACTACTCAATTTTTAAGTACTATATTTTCTAAGTCATATAAACTAAAGTATCACCATTCTGAATAATCAGATTTTATATATCAGAAAAACATTCATGTATGAGGATTAAACTCTGTTGCATACCATGTATAATTTTTCCGTAGAGTAATGAATCTGTTTATAACAATAGGATTGTCATTATTTTGTTGGTTGCCTATAGTTTGATATCTTTCAAGGTCAATAGGTCTTAGTAATCTTGATTCCATAAAATCTTATGTTACTTTTTAAAATATCGGATTATGTTAAAGAACGATTTAATTTCTGTATAAAAGAATCACTTGCAAATGTTCGAGAGTATTTTAATTTTTTTAAGCCCTAAATATATGTTTTACTAAGACTGAAGGCATGTTTTTTCGTTACAAAATATCTTGTTTTTAGCTTTGTATAGAGGTCGCTAATAATACATTTTTTTGTAATCAAAATTTTTTACAATAAAAAAGACTAGAATTATCTAGTCTTAAATGAAGTTTGAGAAAGCTTGTGTAACTGAATAAATTAAAGATCATGCAATTATTCAGAAAATCATTAATCAATTAAATGATATGTTTATTCATAAGTTTGTTATTATTGGATTTCTTATTCAAAAATTTATTGATGTATTAATTGCTGAATTTTCTAGGTCTTGTATATTTATACTAAAACTTTTCCATGCTAAAAATCAAGATGTAGAATATGTAAGATTAGATAATAATTTAATAGTATAAGTATATCTTTTGTTATTATTAACCGCTGAAAAATTTAAATAAAATCAGTCTTTTTTATGTATTACTTTTCAAAACATTTTAACAATAGCTAAACTATTTTTAGATTTTCTTTTATTAATTTTTATAACTGATGAAGATAATAAATTTGTTACTTGATTAATATGTGCATTTAAACTTTCTTTTGTTTTGATAGTTCATGATATTTTGTCTATTTTTGTATTAACTTTATTATAGTTTGATATAAATTCTCATAAGTTAATTTCAAAAAACATTTCATTTGTATTTACTTTGTATTTCATAATTTAAAAGTTATTATTTAAAACTTGTAAATATGATAAATAATTAGAGACGTTTTTATATGTTTCGTAAAGACAAAAAAGATATATTTTGTAACAAAATATATCTTTTTACTGATTGTAATCAGGTCTTTAGTTTCACATTATTTTATGAAAAAAGCTTTATGATAGTCTCATTGATTTTTAGAAAATGATAATTTAAAAGGCAATAAATCTCAAAAATTCTTATTAAATCATCTTACAATATTTCAATTTAAGTACTCATAATCAGTTTTTAAATCCTTCTTTATTTTTTTGAAATCTTCCACCTCTTCATCAAATGAAAAGATTCTTTCATCACTTGAATATAATTTTTCTAAAATTAGAGAATATAATGGAGCATTAGATCATGGTATTTTAACATCTTCTCAATCTATAATTAAATATTTATTTTTAGTATTTAGTGAAATATTATCACTTATAATTATAGTATTTAAAAAATTATTTAATTTTATATATTTATTTTCCTTATCTACATTTAAAGCAAAAGGAACAACTTCTCTTAATGGATAGAGTATATTTTCTTCAACTTTAATTGGATTGTTAACTAAAATATAGTTCCATGATAAAGGTGTATCAGCTCATATATTTCAATTTGAATATCTATGAAAAGCATCAATATGAACTTTAAAAGCTCTTTTAACTTCTGAACTTAATTCTAAATCTTTAAAAGTTATAATTGTATCATCATAATCAATATCAAATTTATTAATATCTTTTATATCTCATACATATTTAATTTTAACATAGTTTCAATCATCTATTTTATAAGGAGTTCATAGTCCTAGATAATCAGATTTTTTGATTTCATCAGTATTAAACTTTCAATCTCAAATATCAGAAAAAAAGTAACATTTATAGTTTTTAAATGAAGAAATACTATCTTCTCATGCAGGAACTGTATATGTACTTACATATTTCATATCTAGTTTCATTTATAGATTATTAGATAATAATATAATTAGTTTGTTACTTTTGTAAACTTTGTTATTTGTTTATATCTTTAAATATGGTTCTTTTTAACATTAATGTGAATTGTTTTCTAACTTCATATTCTTCTTCATCTGTATTATCTGCATATTCAAATCTATATTTTCTTTTTTTAGTCATAATTTAGTTTTTAAAACATCAAAATTTTCAATTAATTCTAGTATATCATTTATAACACTCACATTTATTAGAATTATTATCGTAATAAACATAAAATTCCTGTCATGCACAAATAGGCAACATTCTAATCTTTATACTATCACTATAATATATGATAGTTAGGGAGTAGAGTATTATAAATGATATTGTTAGAATTTTCATATTATTTATTTAGTTTTTCATCAATGCTTTCTTTTAGATATTCTAAAATATCTTTATATTTAGCATATTTTTTATTATTTAAATCAATTTTAGATAATTGATAGTTTAATTTATTTAATTTTGTTGTTGATGACTTAGATATTAGAGAATCAATTTTGTTTTTTAATACTGGCTTAATATTATATGTTTTTTTATTAACTATTTTATCTGAATTAATAATAAATGTTTTATATACTTCTTTCCATGCATTTGATTGATTATAATCTTTATATTTAACTAATATTCAATTTTCTTTAAAATCAGATACTCTTGAAATTCTACTATATGGTCAATATACTTCTCAATTAATATTTACATAAGAATCATTGTACTTATTTTCTTCTTTATCATATGTAAAATAAAATCAATTATCTCATAAACTTTCTAAAATATAATCACGTTTTAAATTTAAAGGTCAGTAAGTTTTTCATTGAACTTCTATATATGTTCCAGAATCATTTCTATAACTTATTCATATTCAGCTTTTTTTTAAATTTATAATATCTCTGATGTTCTCATATGGTCAATAAACTTTTCAGTTTACTTCAAGATATTCATTATTATTTTCTTTATATCTTTTTCAAACTCAATTTTCACCTAAGTTGATGAACTCTATATTTTCTTCAGAATTTCTAATATATTTATAAGTTTTTCATCAAATAGTTTGAAACCGATTTCACGTATTCCAATCTCAATCTTTTAAATATCTCATTAGTGTTCAATTTTCTCAGAAATCATATAATAAAACCTTATTATATGGTCATATTAGCTTTCAATCTATAAATCAATACTCTCAATCTTCTAATTTTATAGAAAATGTATCTTTAGTTATTACTTTATATCATTTTTGAGGTCAATATGTTACTCATCAATGTTTTAGAAAGTATCATTCATCAGTTTCAAAAGATTCATAAGAGTCATGCTTATTATCAAATTTCTTATTAAATTCTATATAACTATTACTTATGTTTTTTAAATCATTATTTATTTCTTCTTCTGAACTATATGGTCATGATTTTTTTAATTCTTCTTTATAGTAATATTTATTATTTTCAAGATATAAATATCATTTAGCTCATCTAATACTTTTACATTTTTCATATCTTACTGAATCTACAATGCAATATTCATAGTTTGGCTGAGAATAAAAGAATCATATTCATTCTTTTCATAGATTTCTAACTGATACATATTTATCACTATAGTTTGGCATTTCTTTTCAGAATATAAATACAATATTACTTGCACTTTTTTTACTATTATTTCAAGGCATAGTAAGGTTATAAGCATTTGAACTATTACTTATACTAAAAAGTATAATAAAGGCTGTTAAAACTAATTTTAATGTATTTCTCATGGTGTTTTATAAACAAATAAAAGCAGATAAAATTAATTATCCGCTTTTATTGTTGAATTTCTTACATAAAAGGGATAACCAATACCTCTTGCGAAAGAAAACAAACTAGAATGCGTCAAAAAACAACATAGAAGGATGTGGTACTGATTACCCCATCTATATATTTGTTTTTTGAGTTAAATATCTTTAACTTTTTCTGATTATTTTCTTTCGCATGTATAAATATATTGAATATTTTAATAAAGTCAAAAATAATTTGTTAACTATAGTTAACAAATTAGTAAATATAATCTTTTTAAATATACTTTTATAAATTATTTAACTTTAGAAATATGACTTCAAAAATAAATTTAATTGTTTGAAATAATATAAAGGAAGAGAGAAAAAAACAGAAAGTTACACAAGAACAATTATGTGAAAAAACATGACTTTCAAGAACTTGATTATCTCAAATAGAAACGTGAGATAAAAGTCCAACTATAAAAACATTAGAATTAATAGCTAATGCTTTGGAGGTTGATATAAAAAAATTATTTAATTAAAATATAATAGTATATGTTGAATAAAGAAAAATGCTTTTTAAAAATGAATAAGGAAAAATGAAACAATATATTTTGAGATAATAATATTGTTTTTTTTGAATCTGAAAAAGATATTAATAATTGATATTCTGTAATCATATGAGAAAACTGAATTTGAAAATCAACTTTTTTAGATGAATTGATAAATACAGACTTAAAAGTAGATAAAAAACTATTTATAACATTTTCATTATTTGATTCAGTATGAATAAGTAAGAATGATAACTTTATTTATAAAGGTCCTAAGTCAATTACTAATTGAATGAATAAAAAATGAATTTATAATGTTTCAAAGTATGATATATTAACAGCTCTTCAAGTAAATGAAAATAAATATATAGAAAGTTTGAAATATATTTTTAATAATAAATCTAATAATATTAAAATAAGGCTTAAATTTTATAAAAAAGATAATTTTTTTGATTTTTATGATAAAATCAATGATGATGATTTGAGAATTAAATTTTTTCAGGAAATAATTGACTTTAATTCTTTAAAGGAAATAAATGAAAATAAAAAAGTATTTTATTATAAAGATATTGACTTAAAAGAGTATATTGAACTTAAAAGTAAATTTGATGTTTTTTTTAGTGAAAATACATTAAATTATGTTGAAAATGAAAAAGAAAAAGATAAAAGTGTTAAAGATAATAATGAGTCCTATTTCATAAATGAAGAAAAATTATATAAATGAGTTATGAATCATAAGGTTTCTATAACTTGATCTAATTTTGAAAAATTTTTATATTATTCAGAAAGAATTAGAAAAAACGATGAAAATGCATTTATTGATTTGGATATATTATTTGATGATAAGTCATTAAGTTCTTCAAGTTCAGGAGAATTAATTTTTATTTATTCAATTTCTTATTTATTATCTAATTTAACTAATTTAGATGAAAAAGTAAATGATAAGTTTACAAAAATAGTATTAATTGATGAGCCTGAAATTAGTTTACATCCATCTTGGCAAAAAAAATATATTGATACATTGAAAGATATAGTTAATAATTTAGGTATAAATAATACTTTATTTGTTTTAACTACACATTCACCATTATTAGTACTATGAATTAAATCAGACTTAAATACTAAAATAGTTAAATTTGAGAAAGATGAAAAAGATAAAACAGAGTCATTTTTTATTGAACATATTAATAATTTTAGTGTTGATGATATATTGTTAGAAGAATTTAATTTTGAGATTAGGGATAGTGATATTACAGCTTCTGTGAATAAAATTATTATAGATAATCAAAATAATATTATAGAAGAAATAAAAATTTGAGAAAAAATATATAAAATAGCATCGAATGATCCAATATTATCTATATTAAAATATAATGATTTAAAACGTAAAATTACAGAATTATGAAAACAATAGATAGAAATGATAAAGATTACTTACATAAATCAATTATTTCTAAGTTTAAAAAATCATGAGTAAAATATAATGATGATATTATTAAAGATGCATTATCAAAAATATATAATGAGTTATGTTGTTATTGTGAGTCAAAATTTAATTTTTCATGATATTTTGAAGTTGAACACTTTTATCCTAAAAGTATGTCTCAATATAAATGATACGAAAATAATTTTTTAAATTTACATTATTCTTGCCCTAAATGTAATAGATTAAAATCTGACTATTGTCCTGATTGAACTCAAAATTGAACTAAAAAATCTACATTTAATATATTATCTCCAAATTTTAGATTAAGCTTAATAAATAAAGAATTCATTAAGCCTAGTTATAATGTTGAAGAAAAAATTATTTATAAATGACCTTATTTAATATCTAATCCAAATAATAATAAAGAAGAGAGAAAGTTAGTTAATAATACTATTGATTTATTGTGATTAAATTGAGATAAGGAAAAAAAGAGGATGGGACTTCTAGAAAAAAGAATAAAAGTTTTTAATAATTTTTTTAATTTATTAGAAACCTTATTTATTTTAATAAAAGATGAATGAGGAAAATCTAAATCTATACCAGTAATCTTTGAGGTATTATTTGAAATGATGGATAATAAATCTCATTATTCTACGATGTTAATACATAACTTTTGAGAAGAAATTATTATTCTATTAACAAAATATAAGAATATCAATAATGTTAACTAAAGTTAACAAAAACTTTTGACTAAAAGATCAAATTTATTATATTTATAAATAATAAATTTGATCTTTTTAAATTATTTTGTAAAATAAACTTGATCTTAATTTATTTTTAAATAAGATATAGACAACTATTAAACTGATAAAAAAATATGACTAAAATTAAACTTACAACAGCTGATTTTTTCTGTGGTGCTGGTTGATTTTCTGAATGATTCAGGCAAAAATGAATTAAAGTAATTTTCTGACTTGATATGTGGGCTCCTGCTATTGCAACCCATACATTAAATCACCCTATTGATAAAAAAACATTGGAAGAATTTCCTAATGCTCAACATTTATTATGAAATATCTTAGATTTAGATACTCCAGAAAAAATTAACAAAGAAGTTCCTGATACAGATATCATAACATGATCCCCACCTTGTGTTTCATTTTCTAGTTCTAATAAATCTTGAAAGGCTGATAAGTGATTATGAATTCAATTAATTGAAGCATATTTAAGAATTGTTTTAGTAAAAAAGAAAAATTGAAAACTTAAATACTGGTTAATGGAAAATGTATCTAATTCATCTGCATTTGTTAAAGAT
Source organism: Patescibacteria group bacterium (assembly GCA_965656795.1). Taxonomy (GTDB): domain Bacteria; phylum Patescibacteriota; class Gracilibacteria; order BD1-5; family UBA6164; genus CAJXJP01. The sequence continues at coordinate 9,003 of CBFHLZ010000012.1, read as the reverse complement.
AAATATACAGCAGAAGAGCTATGATTGCCAAAGGAATATTGAGTTTTAGAAATTCCAGTATGAGAACATTTATTAGCTTCTGATTATGGTGCTCCACAAAATAGAAAAAGATATGTATGTTGAGATTTTCCTTTACCTGAAAAAACTCATGAATGAAAAGAAGTTTTAATTGAAAAAGTTTTATGAGAATTATGAAACTCTTTCTTTTGAGAGAAAAAAGAAAAAATTAAAGATCCTGTTTATTGATTTAAAATAGATTCATCAGAGTTAACTGATCATTTTTATGATACTAGGGTTTCTGAACATGACTGGAAAAAAGCTAAAAGACTTAAAACAGATCATTGATTTATGTGAAAAATGGATTTTCCTGAAAGATTAAATAGAACATCTAGAACTGTTATGGCTACACAATCTGCTTCAACAAGAGAAGCTATATTGTTTTGAGCTGAAAAAAATAATGGCTGAGATTATAAATCATATAGATTACCAACTATTAGAGAAATTGCTTGTTTTATGTGATTTCCTATTAATTATTTATTTCAATGAACAAATGAATGAAATAAATATAGATTAGTTTGAAATGCTGTTTGCCCTCCATTATCATGAGCATTAGCATGAGCTATATTAGAAAAAGAATGATTAGATAATAAATATCATAAATTAAAAAATAATCCTGAAGATTTAATTTGTAATTTGAATTCTACTGAAAATAAGAAACTAAAAAAAGAACCTCTTAGAAAGATTGATTCAAAATTTCAACAACATATACCATATTTAAAGAATTTAAGCTTTAGAGTTGATTTAACTAATAGAAAAACACTAGATTTTAATAAAGGTATTGATTGGAAAGTAGAGTTACATCATGGAACTTGAAAAAGTATGAAAGTTGAAACTGAAATTACTGATGAATTAATTACTAAAATCTGAAAAGAAATAAAAATTGAGAAATTAAATAAGGATATTGAAAAAATCCAAAATAAATGATTGGAATCATCTTATATTCTACAAGAAAGATATTGTAATATAAATGAAGATATTTCATTTATTAAACCTGAAACTTTATTAGAAGAAGTAAGGAATCTTGTTGATAAATATTTACCTGAATGTGAATATAAAGACTCTTTAGTTAAAAATGATTTTTTACAAGTTATAGATAGGTGAGAGGTACCATTAAGACAAATTGTATGATTTTATATTTTAGAAAAAATAATAAAAGAACTAGATTAAATATCTAGTTCTTTTTTGATATATTCTTTATTAAACCAAAATCACTGCTTAGTTAATTCTCTTCAATCAGGTAATATATCTGTATCATCTCTATTTACAGCATGAGGTCTTACATGAATCATATTAGTTTCAGATCAAGCAGGTAAATTATTAAATAATTTATCTCATTTAGGAGTTATAACTACTCATTCTTTTAATGTTTGAATAGTTTTATCCCATGTAGGTTTTGCTTTTAATTCAATGTCATTTGCTGGAGTATTCCATAAAACAACTTTATCTAATATTAAATTTTTATTTTTTTCTTCATTAGTTAATTTATCAAAATCAGTAGCTGTTTTTGTAGTTATTCTAAATATTATAAAAAAGAATTTTTGAGATTCCAGCATATTATATAATTCTGATTCTATCCATTCTTCATTAATAAGTTCTTTAAAATTAAATGCAGGGAATGATATATCTTCTTTTAAATTTCAAGTAGGTGTTTGTCTAACAGTTTTTAAAGCTATATTAGCTTTATTAAATTCTTCAATTTTATTACTATCTGTAATTCACATTATTTTAGTAGATAACATTGAATAATAGCTTTTTTGTCCCGTATATTCTAGTTTTAATTCTTCTCATATATCAAAAGCAGTTTTTCAAATATAAGGCTTAAATAATTTATTTAATTCATTTTCAAAATTAAATCATTTTTCTCTAGTATTTTGAAATAATTTTTCATAACGAGGATTTTCTCATTCAAATCTTTTTAATATATAATTCATATATCATTGTTTGAAAGAAAAGGCTCTTTGTTTTGCTTTTATTTCTGAGTTAGGTTGGTCTCTTAATGATTTTTTAGCAGTACTTCATTTAGTACATGCTCATAGGTATATTGTATCTCATTCTGATAATTCATGAGCTCTTCAATCTTTTATTTTACTCTGAATAATTAGCCAATCATTTTTAATTATATTATAGTCTTCTTGGTTATCTTTAAAACTAAATAGTTCAACTATTTGTATTATATAGTCTATATTTACTTTATCTTCTTCATATAAATAGATAATAAGTAATATTAATTCATTTTTCTTTATAAAACTTGAACTTTCCCAATCTTCTTCAATTATATCTAAATAATTTATTATATTTAGTACTAGTCTTTCTTTAGATCTAATTTCTCATTTTTTAATTCTTTTTATTGGAGTAGCTTTTAATTCAATTCATGCTTCTGAAAAATCAGCTTCACTTTTGTTATCTAATTCTTTTTCGAAATAATACTTTTCAAGTAATTGTCATAAATTTCATTTATTTCAATCTTTTTTATTTTTTATTTCATCTGGTAAAAAATAAGAAAATTGTTTTCAGATTAATATTTTTGCAAATTCTATAATTGATTTTTTAGATGTTTGGTCGTATTTAGTCATTTATTCTTAAATATTTATATTATTTTCAATTATATCTTTTTTTACTTGATAAACAAGGTATGTTTTTCTATATTTTTATTATATTCCTTTAATTAAAGGAGGTTTTTATAGTTTTTAACATTAAATTTTATTTTATATTAACAATTTAATGAAAATTTAATATCCAATCAATATAATAGATGTCTTTGTATTATTTTTAGCTCTATAGAGAGGATTTTAGTTTTGACTAATGTATTTTATTTTCTATATTATATAGTTTTATATTATTTAATTTATAAAATTTTGGAAGAAGTAAATATAGAGTTAAATGAACTTATGGATTTTTGAAATGATTTAGAATGAAAAAATAATCATATAACTATAAAATCTAATGAAAATGGTAAATTGACTTTAAGTATTGAATTTGATAATAAAGAAAAAGAAGATATATCACATAATAATATTGATGTCGTTTGATTAGATAAAAAAATATATGTTTTCCCAGTTATAAAAAAGGAAGTATTGTTTAAGTGAGTAAAAAAATTACCTAAATATGAGTATATATTTTTATTTATTTACTTAATTGATGATAATAATATAGCTATTTTTAGTAACAATATATTTGAATATATAGAAAATATAGATGAAATAGATAAAAAAAATACTATATTAGATATTGATAATAAAGATTTTGAAAAACTAACTTCAAGTTTTTATTTATTTTCTAAAGAAGATAAAAGCGATATATATAAATGGAAAAGTATTTTGAGTTTTTTCTCCACTTTTTTTACTATTGCATTAGAGGAAGATGATTATAAGAATTTAATATATAAAATAAAGTGAGATAGTGTTGCTTTTTTTAAGTCTAGGTATATGCAAGAAAAAACTATAAAAGCTATAATTAATGATAAAAAACAATGAGAAAGCTTTATTAATGCAATGTTTTACGGTAATTTACTAAAAAATTTAACATTTAAAATTGAAAGTAATTTAATAGATTTAAATTGAAAATGAAAATGATGATTTAATATAACAACAACAATAAATAATGAAAAATATTTTGAAAAAATTAATTCTATATTATTTAAAATTAATAATGTAAATAGTATTAAAAATGATCTACCTGTATTCTTTTTGGAATGAAATATATGAAAAGATGATAATGTAGAGTTTAGTGAATATGCTTTTATTGATATGTTTCCAAGAGTTTTTAAAGATGACAATAAATGAAATATTTATCTTCTTGATTTTAAAAGTAAAAATAAATTAAAAGAAAACGATACTAATTTAGGAGAAAATATAAAATTAAATGATTTTTTTTATAATTTTGATGACAATAAAATTAATTTATTAAATTTTAAAGCCAATATTAAAGATAATTTTCAATATATTTTATTAGACAGTAAGGAGAATGAAGAGGATTGAGAATTAAAAGTTGAAAAAAAATCTATAACAGATAATGATTTATTTATCTTATTTTCAAAGATAGGTTCGCAGGAAATATTTTTATGAAAAATTAAAGAGACTTGTATTAGTCAAGAATTAGTAATTAAAAAAAAGAAAAAAGAAGAATCTATAGGTTATTTCCCAAATTGTTATTGATTAAAAGAAGAAATAAAAAAATGGTTAGATGATAATACTTACGATTTATCCATTAAAGATAAACTTCAGCATTTATCTTTTAATAAAGAAAATTTGTGTTGTAAAGTTTGTGAAGAAAAAAACAAGAATTATTTTATAGAAGCTTATAAATTATATACCTCTGTATGAGAATTTAAATTAGATAATCATATTGTTATAAATAAGTCAGAAAAAAAAGACAATAAAGATTTTATATATAAAGATATATCTAACAATAAAAAAGAACTTAAAGAACAAAATAAAAAACAAAAAGTTTTCTGATTTAAGTATGGGAAGAAATATTTATCTTTTAATATTGAATGTCAAAAGATTGAAAATGATTGATTAGAATATTTTTTTAATGGAGCTAATATATCCTGAGAAGACATGATCTCTTTATGATTAATTTCTCAACTAAATAAATGAAAAATTAATATTTGAAATAAAAAAACAGAGCATTGAGAATTAGCTGATATTGTTTGAATTAAAAAAGACGGTAGTAAGAGTATTGTTCATTTGATTCATATGAAGACTTGACCTTTTGTGGTTAATTGAAAGAAAGATAGTTATAGTTATTATACTACGGCAATATGACAAATGCTTCAAAAAATAGAGCCTATTTTAAATAATTCAGTTGAAGATTTCTTTTCAAAAGATGTTAAAATTAATGATATTAAAAATAAAATATGCAATTATATAAAACCTTCAAAGAAAAAAGATAAATGTAAAGATATAGATTTAAATATAGAATTATCTTTAATTGAAGATCTAAGCTCTTTTAATGTAAAAGTTGATTTTTTAAAAAAAATTGAAAAATCTAAGGCTATAGAATTAAGAGTTTGAATAGCAATTTTAAAAAAACAACTTGAATGAGATATTAATAATAAAGTTTTCTTTATGGTTGAAAATATTTTACTTAAGTGATTTGAACATACTATAAAACCATTTTTAACTAAAGAAGTAGAAATTGTTTTTTATCCAATAGTTATTGATGATTTAGATTAAAAAAATATGAAAAAAACACAATTTAAATGATATATACTAGAAGAAATCTTAATATATCTTATTGAATCAAGTTGATATAAAGTAATTGATTCAGCCCCTAGTAATGATCCAGATTTAACATACCTCCATAATTGACTAAATTTAAGATGAAGATGAGCAAACCATCAAATAGATGTTTTATGAGAATTAAAATTTATACCCCCATTTACTTATCCGATTAGATTAATTACAGAAGCTAAATTTCATGAAGATAAAGTCTGAATAGATGTTGTTAGAAGTGAAATATGAATTTTATCAGATATAAATGAAAATTATTTTGTCATCAAGAATGCTGAAATTAAACCAAGGTATACTTATAAAACAGTTATTTTTTCAGCATCATGATTTTCTTCACCTGCCGTTGATCTTGCTATTGCTCATCAAATACAATTAGTTGATTTAAGTTGAAAGGGTTATCAAAAATTTAAAGACTATATAAATAATTATAGTGATTTTTTATTTAGGTATTCTGAAAATATAAGCAATAATGATGTAAAGGATATTAGAAAATATTTAAGAAGAGAATTATTGTGAGTTTGAGATTTTGTAAATTTACAAGAGAGACTATTAAGATATACAAATGATTTGATTTATGAAATAAGAAAAAACAATGATCAACTATTTTTATGAATGACTCAATGATGATTTATGATACTATTAAAACCAAATATTACAGAAGATTTTATAGAATATGCAAAAAAATATACAACTCATAATGTTACTATTCATTGGGAGAGAAGTGATTGAGGGAAACAATGGTATATTGAACCTACTGATGGTAGTTATGTATTAAGTTTTAAGTTACCTAAAAAGTTGCATGATTGGATATTTAAATTATCAAGAGATAAACTATCTGAATCTTTAAATCAAAAAGAGATACATTTTTCAAATATTTCAATCCATTTTTATGATAAATATGAAAGAAAAGATTATATTTTTAATTTAGAATTTAGGAAAGAAAATTTTAATATAAATTTATAGGTAAAATAATATTTTTCAGCACTCTTTTTTACATTAACCGATGTTTTTAGTTTTGTTGATTTTCAGTTTTAAATTATTGATAATAAATAAAAAATAAGGTATCCTAAGTATATTACTTGTATAATTGATAAATTAATATGACTATCCCACTACATATATCACCAAGAATAATACCATCTATAGCAACTCTATATAATGATACAAATCGTATTTTTATGGAATATATTGATAATTCAATTGATAGTTCAGAAAAATTTTTAGATAATAATTGATATATTAAAGATATATCAATATCTCTAACTATTGGTAATGATGAAGTGATAATTGAAGATAATTCTACTTGAATTATTAATTTTGAAAAAGTTGTACAAAGTATATGAAACTCTGATAAAAAAGCTCAATTTACTACTAATTGACAATTTTGATATGGAATATATTCATTTATGGCAGCTTGCTGAAAAATTGAAATTATATCTAAAACAATAGATAATGAGAAAGCTAATAGTATAGTAATTGACAGAAAAAAATTTGATACAGATAATCAAGAAGATGTTGTTTTTCCTGATTTTAGTAAGGTTGATTTTAATCACTCATCATGAACTAGAGTAGTTTTATCAAAATTTGATAAAACTATGTGGAAACAAATTAATTTAGAAGAAATAAAATTAGAGGTTGAAAAACATTTTGAGTTATTATTAGCAAGAAAAAATCTTACAATTAAATTGAAGAATAATACAACTGAATATATATGTAAACCTTTTAATTATGATGATTATGAAGGAGAGGTATATTCTGATAAATTAGAAAAATTATTTTTTAATAAATGAAGGAGGGATCCGCAACAAATTACGTTAATACCTCATAATCCAATAAAAATATTTCTAAAAATCACTAAATGAAGAGCCATTAATAAATTACCTGTATTTGTTATTAAATGAAGAAGAATAGCTGAAATTAAAGATATTAAACAATTTAAAAGTAACCATAAAGGGGATATATGGTGACACCCAAATATGACTTGATATATTGATTTATCAGATTATTTAAATCCAACAATAGCTAGAACTGAATTTAAAAACAATAATAATTCTAAAGCTTTATTTAATACTCTTATTGATTTAGAACCATTAATTTTAGATGTTATAAAAGATGTTAATAAAGAATCAGATGCTAAACATTATCATATTTTAGAAGATAAATTAAATTCAGTGTTATCTAAATTATCTAAACTAGATCATATGAATTATCGTACTGATATTTTATCTGGTAATGATATAAATTTAGAAAAATGATGATCTTGACAATCTTTTGAGGATTGATTTTGAAGTAAAGATAAATGAAATGAAAAAAATAATACTAATTGAGATTGAGAAATTGGAGAAAATGAATGAGATTGAGTTTGACCAAGTTGAAAAGCTGGATATGATGTTTCATGATGAGATGAAGATGAATGAGATTTTGCTTCAAATAAAGAAGCTGATAATCCTTTTGATGATACATGATTTAAATGATGAGAAAAAAAGAAAAGTGGTTTTAATATACGCTTAATAGATATTGATCCACCAATTGATGAAAATGATAAAATGTTACGTTCACAACTAACAGGTAGTGATATTCGTATCTTTTCAAAACACCCTGATTTTGAAGATAGAGTTGATAAAACAAGGAAAGGTGCCTCTAAGATAACTCAAAGACTTATTACTTATTTAGCTTGAGAAATAACAGTTCATTATAAAGATAAATTTCAAACAAAACATGGGCAACCTGATTATAACATTCAACTTTTTCAAGATTTAGTAGATTTTATTTATAAGTTTGAAGATTTATTGAAGGATTTATCATGAAAAAACTTATCAGATTTTAACCAAGACTAAAAATGGATATAAATAATTTAATAAAAGATATTACCCCTTTGTATAATTCTTATAAAAAAGAAAGTAATATTATATCTTGAACTCAAGCATTAATTATTATGTGGGAAGTATGAGATTTATTAAAAAACTATATTGATAAAAATGATATTGCTCCTCATAAATTATATAGAATTATTTATTGAAAAAGTGATTGATCAGAAAATATATCTCAAAAAAGTTGGATTACTAGAGAGTTTCAATGACGTTGTTATAGAATTAGAAATATGTTTAGTTGAGAAAAAGAAATAACTAAAAAATTTTATAATTTGAAAAAATTTACAACATTTCGTGAATCAATGCCTTTTTTTGATAATAAAAAATATAAACTTGAATGAATAGATATGGAAAACCTATTAGAATTATTAAATTCTAATTTAGAATATAAATCAATTATAAAAAAAATTCATGATTTACAGGCTAAAAAAATAGGTATAAAAAATCCTAGAACTCAAAAATTAGAAGAATTAAATTTTGAAAAAGAATCATTTATAAATATTTACAATTATATTTATAATCTTAATAAAATGTCTGATAAAGAAGTTATAAAAATCTTAAATAACGATAAAATTTGAGTTGATTACATTATTAATATTGCAAAAAATACTAATGCTTTATCTCAAGATTGATTAAAATTTATTAATAGTATAGAAAATAAAGATACAACTAATGATATATGGTTAAACTATGAAAAGTCAGTTGTTTCACTAATATCTAATTCTAATGCATTGAAAAGAAGGCGCTTTCGTAAAATATTATGAGTTGAAAGAATCGTTAAGTTAGTTGATATGTTATATTTAACATCTAAAAAATTATCTATATTAAATATAGATAAT
>CBFHLZ010000011.1:6351-22550 GCA_965656795.1 Patescibacteria group bacterium | reverse complement strand
TTCAAAGAAGTAAACGAAGCCTATGGGACTTTGTGAGACGAACAAAAAAGAAAACAATACGATACTTTTGGTTCAGCTGGAGGAAATCCATTTGGAGGATGATTTGGCTGAGGACAATCAAATGCTCAGGGTTTTGGGTGATTTGAAGATATATTTTCACAATTTTGAGGAGCTGGATGAAGTAGGGCACAATCGTCAAGTTTTGATTTTGGAGATTTATTCTGAAATAATGGTTTTTGAGGGCAACAACAATCGCAAAGAAAAACACAAACGCAACAAGAACCAGTGAGTTTAGATTTTGAAAAAACATATGAAATCCCTATTTTTGATTTAATTTTATGATGTAAAATCGAAGTAACTGGAGTGTATGGACAAAAAGCAAAACTAAAAATTGCTCCAAATACCAAACCTGGATCAAAATTTAGAGTCAAAGAATTTGGAAAGTCAGAAGGTTCTAAAAAAGGGAATTTAATAGTGAAAATTGATGGAAGAATGCCAAAAAATATTTCTGATGTTGATCTACAAATGTTAGAGAGAATTAGGGAAAATATCGGATATTAAGAAAAAATATAAAAGAGATTTAGAGTAATAACTCTAAATCTCTTTTATATTTTTCGATTCATGAAAGTCGTAAAACTTCTGATATTTTTTTTGTATGGATAAAATTTAAAATTTTTTGAAGAATAGGATCTCAATTATTCTCTGGTAAATTTCCATAAATATGTGCGATTTTTAATTGTGTGAGTAATAATTTTTCTTCTGAAATATTTTCAAAATCATGTATTTTTTGAATAATTTCTACGATTCAAAAAATTTGTAATCCATCAGGAGAGTTTTTTCAAATATATGCTAAAATTTCTAAATATTTTTGTAAGACTCAAAATTTTTTTGTACTCGGAAAAAAATCTGAAAGAATTTTAATATTTCTCATTTTATGAACTTTTCTTTCTTCTTTTGTTTCAATTTCAAATTGTATTTCGTACCCTAAATCCAGCGTTTTTTCTTTTGCTGAAATTTTCTTTTGGCAGATTATTTTTCCATATTCATCAGTAAAAATAGTATAGAGAAAATCTTTTTCTCACACTTTATGAATTTTAAGAATGATGCCATGGGTTTTAAAAATCAGCACGGAAGAAAAATTTATGAAATAAACTATTGTAAAAATAAAATTCTAATTATAATGTAATCAAATATATTTATTATTCAATACAATCATGGAAGAAAATACTTCGCTTTCAAATGAACAAATCGATGATATCATTTTAAATCTTCTACAACTTCATGGAGAAGAAATAAAAATTGATGCACAAGAATTTTTAGATTTATTAAAACATTCTCTTTCGCTTGATACAGCTGAAAAAAAGAGAGTGGTAGATGCTGCTGCAACTTTATCTCAATTTCAATTTGATGAATTAAGAAAAGTTTTTGTCGAAGAAAGAGAAAAATTTAGAGAATTAGCAAAACAACATCCTGATGATATCAAAAAATTGTTAGCAAAACAACAAAAAGAATGGTCTGAATTAGGAGGAATTTATCAAAGAGAATTAGAACAAAAAGAAGTTCAATCAGAAGAACAAGATAAAATTGAAGATATTAAAGCCAACTTAGGACTATAACCCCCCTCTGCCTTTTCAGGCATCTCCCCCTTATTAAAAGGGGAGAAATAATAATGTAAAAATAAAAAATGATTTATAAATTTAGTGCATTTTTAGAAAAACCTAAAAGAGTAGATATGTATTTATCTGCTCTTTTTGAAGAGTTTTCACGTAGTTATATACAAAAAATAATTGATAGAGGACAAGTAACTCTCAACGGAAAAACATTTTATAAAAATATAAAAGTAAAATCTGGAGACGAAATTCAAATAGAAATAATTATTGAAACTCTCGAAGTTGCTCCAGAAAAAATGGATTTAGATGTAGTTTTTGAAGATAATGAGTTAATTATTCTCAACAAACAACCTGCGACAAATGTACATCCAGTTCCTGGAGAAGGAGGGAATTCTGGGACTTTAGTAAATGGAATTTTAGAACATTGTAAAGATAAACTTCCAAATATTTGAGGAGTTCAAAGACCTGGAATCGTCCACAGATTAGATAAAGATACATCTGGTTTAATCATGATTGCAAAAAGTGATAAAATGATGAATTATTTATCTGAAACAATCAAAGAAAGAAAAATCAAAAAAGAATATATCGCGATCGTTCACGGAAAAGTAAAAAATACTGATTTCAAAATCGAAAGTTATATGGGAAGAGATAAACACGACAGAACTAGAATGACTGCCGTTGATCCAGTAAATCCAAAACTTGCTCTGACATTTTGAAAAGTTTTAGGATATATTGATAATGAATATACCGTGGTTCGCGTGAGAATCGAAACTGGGAGAACACATCAAATCAGAGTTCATCTTGCTTCGATTGGGTACCCAATTTTATGAGATAAAGTCTATGGAAATCCAAAAGCAAACACAAGAATCAATACTATGTATCAACTTTCTCGTCAAGCACTTCATGCCTATGAACTAGAACTCGAGCTCTACGGAGAACTAAGAAAATTTCAAGCTCCTCTCAAAGACGATATGAAAAAAATAATCTGAGATGTAGATATTTCCGTAAGTCCTGAAGCATAATTCAGGGCTTTTTTTGTTTTAAGTTTAACTTAAGAAAATAATAGATAATAAAATTATTATTTCTAACAAAAAATATATGAAAAATATTTTTATTATTTTGTGCATTTGAATAATTTTATTTTGAGGAATATATTTTTCTATGCAAAATAAATCTCAAACTATTTGAGAAGAAGATATAGTTATTTCACAAGAAGTTTCAGAGGAACAATATGTTGATTATTCTCAAAATGAGTTAAATAATTCAAAAGAAGAATTTTTAATTTTATTTTTCCATGCTGCTTGGTGTCCAAGTTGTAAAGCGTTTGAAGAAAAAATTCTCTCGGAAGAAATCCCAGAAAATATTAAATTTCTCAAAGTAGATTATGATTCACAAGCAGAATTAAGAAAAAAATATAACGTGGTTTCTCAAACTACTTTTGTACTGGTAAATTCTGATGGAGAACTGAGAAAAAGATGGATAGGAAGTAGGGATTTACAAGATATTTTAACTCAACTCGAAGATATTCCAGAGTCTATAAAAACCTATAGTGACGAAGAACTCAGAGCAAAATTAACTCCACTTCAATACAAAGTTACACAACAATGAGGAACTGAGCCAGCTTTTGATAATAAATATTGGGATTTTAAATGAGAATGAATATACGTAGATATTATCGATGGGACAGCTTTGTTTTCTTCAACTGATAAGTATCAATCAGGAACTGGTTGGCCAGCATTTACGAAACCTATTGACGATAATTTTATTTCATCACACGATGACAATTCACTTTGAATGCAAAGAACAGAAATAAAATCTCAAAAATCTCACTTGTGACACGTCTTTGAAGATGGACCAGAATCAGAAGGTGGATTGAGATATTGTATCAACTCAGCTGCACTTGATTTTGTCCCTAAAGAAGAACTCGAAAAAAGATGATATAGTAAATATTTATTTTTATTTGAGGAATAATAAAATTACCATTTAAAAAAAAGACTGAAAATTAATTTTCAGTCTTTTTTTTATTACATAACATTTACCATATTAAAAAATGGAAGCATGATTGCCATGATAATGGTTCCGACGATTAGACCAACTCAAATAATAACTATTGGTTCTATAGCAGTACCAATATTTTTTACCACGTCATCTATTTCTTTGTTATATTTTTTTGAAAGTTTGAGAAGTAATTCTGACATTCTCCCAGTTTGTTCTCAAATTTTAACAATCGAAGCCAGTTCAATTGGGTAAAGTGGATGTTGTTCTCATTTGTGGATTTCCATAATTCACATTAAACGGCTTAACTCAACTCATTTTGAAACTTCTTGATTTACTTTTATGAGATCTTTTTCATAAAAATCATTTTCTAATGCGTGAGATGTGATTTCGAGAGATTGATTAATGATGACTCAATTATGTAAAAGTGTTCATAAATTTTGAGTGAACATTGCAAGAACTTTTTTTTGTATTAAAGGACCAAATAGAGGGATTTTTAATAAATATTTATCGTAATAAATTTTTGTTTTTTTGTGTGTTCTAAATACTTGAAAACAAAGTATTATTACTAAAATTGTGAGAATAATTTCTAAAACATTATTTTGAATAAATTCTGAAATTTTAATAACATTTTGAGTTAAATCAGGTAAGTTTACCTTTGCATCTTTATACATTTTTTGAATTTTTGGGATTACATATACCATAAAAACTCAAATCATCCCAACAGATAAGGCAATAATAACCATTGGATATACCAGTGCTCAAAATATTTTTCCTTTGAGTTCTTTTGTTTTTTCTTCTTTTGTTTTAATCGTATCAATTGCGTCAGCTACTTTTCAGGTAACTTCTCACATTTTAATAATTGAAACATCAAAAAAATTAAACACTCGTGGAAATGCTTTAAAAATATTTTCAAGATTTTCTCATTTATTAAGCATATCAAGCATCTTTTGTAACATCGCTTTGATTTTTTTATCACGAGTTTGATACAACATTATCTTTATACTGTTTGTGATTGGTATTCCAGAATGTAGGAGATTACTTAATTGGTCTAGAAAATTAATTTTATCACTTATTGGAAGTTTTCTATTTGATAGAGCGGATAATTTTAGTTTTAATGTTTCTAAAAAATTCATAGTTTTATTTTTTATGGAGTTATAATTATTCTATCATTTTTCTTGTAATTTTCCAAAAAAGTTCTATACTTTTTTGGAAGAATAATATATTTTAAAAAGATTTTTATGAAATTTTTTGGAGCAGGAGAACAAGAACATTTAGAAGAACTTGATGAAGAAGTAGAAATGCCAGAAGAACTCCCAGAAGAATCAGGACAATTAGCTCTTGATATTATTGAAAATGACGAAGCAATTATTGTTGTTTCTCCAATTGCTTGAATTGATTTACATGATATAGATGTTTCATATGATAAATGAGTTTTAGTTATTCAAGGGACGAGAAAAAAACCAGAAATGTATTTCTGAGAAATTATGTTGAGAAATAGTGAATGTTATTGGGGGAAATTTACAAGAAATATTATTTTGCCAGATAATCTCAATGCTGATACAATTGAGGCGACTATGGAACACAATCTTCTGATGATTCGTGTAGAAAAAAATCATTATGAAACAAAAAATAGTATCAAAATAAATAGAACAGAAGTTTAATATATAAATAAATATCACGTGTTTGGGAGAAAAAAAGCCGATAAAAAGATTGATAAACTCGTAACAGGTCTCATTATTGGATGAGCTGTAGCTTCAATGGTAGGTTTATCAAAAACAAAAAAATGAAAAAAACTTACTGAAAAAGTTTGAGAAGAAACAGAGAAATACGCAAAAAAATCAGTTGGGATTTTAGGAAAAACTATGGTAGGAATTTTATCAATTTTTAATAAGAAAAAGTAATATGTGTAAAAAAAATATTTTTACATTTTTTGTTTTTATATTTGTATTTTGAGTACAAAATGTTTTTTGATCGTGTGAATATTCTGCAGAAATTAAACAATGTTATCAAGCCAATGAAAATGATTCTACTCGAGAAATCAACGAATTTGTCTGTTTAGCAAAAAAATCAAATCCAGATTATTATTCTTATCAAATTATTTTGGACAAACGTTTTCAAGAAATCGACGGAAAAATAGAAGAATATATTCAAAATCTAGAAGAAAATAAATGATATTATTTTGGAGCTGATAAACAAGCAAATTTTATTGATTGAGTAAATAATATTAATAATATTTTTACAGGTGACTGAGAATTTGCAAAACAATATAAAGGTGCTTGTAAAGATCTTTGAAAACAATTACTTGAATGTAAACAAGACTCCTGACTTAAAGAAGTATTTCCAGGGGAGCAAGATTCTATAAATATATCAGATATTGATGTTTATAATCCAGAAGACTCAAGCGAATGTATCAAATTAGCTGAGCAAAAACTTGATATTTATAGGCAGGTTTCTTATGATATTTTATATCTCAATAAATCAGCTGTTTCTACAGATTCTCTCAAACTCTATCAACAAGAGCAAAGAAGCAAATATGATAAATTATTATCAAAATTTATGATTAATTTATGATATGTAGAAAGAATTTGGGCAAAATGGCCAGCAAAAATTAAACATACCAGTGGCTAAAAAAAAGAAAGAATTATTTATAATTCTTTCTTTTTTTTCTTCTTTTTTTTGTTTTTGATTTTTTCTTCTATTTTTTCTTTATCTTTTTGTTTTTTCCCACAGTATGGACAAGCTTTTAAATGTCTTTTTATTCTCTTATTACATTTTTTACATTTTTTCTTCCTGAAATATCAAATGATATATAAAATTGATCCGATAAATAATAATATAAATCATCCCGTAAAAATATATTTATTTAATCAAACATATCTATCTACATATTCTATTGTAAATTCTTCTGCTGAATTAAATTCTACATCTTCACCATCAACTCATTGATAGGAAACTTCAACTTGAGCTGTTACTTTTTTTTCATTTTTTCTTTCTAAAACTCTTTCCCAAAAATTTAAAACTGTATTTGTACGTAAATTTTGACGAGAATAATAGTCGCTCGGATTAGAATATTTTATTATTTCATTTCCTTCATCATCGTATGTTTTATATGGGAATCATTTCCATTCTCCCTCAAAAGTCCTATTAGTTTGAGGTAAAACATTTCATCAAATATCATTAATAGGAATATAATCAACTATTTTTTCTCAGATAATTGCTCCATTTTCATTAAGAATAACTTCTTTTCCAACTCACTTTATTTGATTTCCATTTTCATCTTTGAGAATAATTTTTCCATTTGGTTTAATATGAGTATTTCATTTATTTTCAAAAGGGACTTCAAATTTTACATTTAAATCTTCTTGGTCGTTTTCTCAAGAATTTTCTTGAGGAAATATATCTGAAATATCTCATAGATCAATTTTACCTATTTCTTCTTCTTTTTCACGAGATATTTTATCTATACATAATCAATCAAAATTACTACGTGAAAAATCTCATAGAGGACAAGAATCTTTTTTTCTTGATACTAAGGGACCACTAAATCTGTTTGAACTCCCTCAACCACTTGATATATTAATAGGTTTAGCTTCACCATCTTTGATTATTTCTCCTGCTACATTTACCAGTAATAAAACTCCATAGTCTACGTTCACTCAAACTCAAGAATTTATAGCATTAACTGTAGATTCATTTTCAAAAAATACTGCTCCATAGTGTCATCCAGGTGTCGCATTGTCTGGTATGAAAATATCAAAATTAATCGTTTTTTGAGACTTGGGTTCAATAGTAAAATTATCAGTGTGAAGAGTAATCCAATGGGAAATTGAATTATTGTTTTGAGCAGGTACAATCCTCGGTTGACCAGAGTTTCCATCTGCTATAAACTCTGCAGTTGAAGTATTTATTTCTAATATTTCATCGCTATAGTTATATAATGTAGCTGATTTGACTACTATATCACCAGGTTCTGCCTCAATTTCATATTTTATTGGAGATACAGACATATTAAAATAAGCTTGAGTATGGTTGAATATCAAAAAACCTCAAATGCACCAAAGGATAAAAAATATTTTTTTCATTTTGTTTTGTTTTATTTTTGTTAAATAGTCATTTAATAATAAAATAATTCCTTTAAAAAAGCAATAAAATTACCGTGACAATTTTGTAATTTTAGTCATATATAAGCTGTATACCAAATTGTATATTTCCAGAGTAATCTCCGGCTGATTGAAGTTCATCGATAATTGCACCTAAACGAATGTAATATGTATAAATATTTTTTTCTCAATCTACATTAATATTTTTAGATTGGTTTGCAAAAGTTTCTACATTTGAAATATTTGTGAGATTTCAATCTAAAGGAGTTGAATCGTATCCATATCAAGTATTTCCATTAAATTGATTAATAGAATTATTATGAGAAGAAAAGTCTCATGATTTTTTTATTTTCATATCAAATTCTGCTCACAGAGTCTCAACTCTAATCTCTACTGGAGTAGAAAAATTTATATTTTGAGAATTAATATTTCATATATTTATTTGTGAACTATCTACTGAAAAACTAGGTTCGTCTATAAAAAATTCTTGTGATATTTCTCAATATGTTCCGTAAATATTTTCTATAGAAAATATAAATTTATATTTTCAATAATCATTTAGATTTATTTGATAACTTGCTTGGTTTTGGCTAATATTATTTTGCGTAGAAACAAAAGATGAAATATCATTTCACCAATTTGCAGATACAGAATTATATTTTTGTATTTGTAAATTCGCAGATGATAGGTTTAAACTTCAACTGTCGCTGTAAGAAATTTCAAGAATATTATTTTTTGATGCTAATAATTGTCCATTTGCAATATTTATATTTCAAAACACAGGAGCACTTGAAGAAATAATAAATGGAGAAATTAATAAATATTCACTTTGCTGAGCACCTCCATTATTTACACGTAAATAACAATTATCATAATTTCCATCTGGCAAATAATTGAATGTTATAGTGTTGTTTCAAACCACTGCAAAATTTGTATTACTACTACAGGTTCAAAAATATTCTATTTGTCATTCAATCGGACTACTAAAAGCATATTCTGGAAAATGATTTGCACTCGGAGACACAATTTCACTCAACTCAGTGAGTGTATAACTCGTAGCAATAACTTCAAATGGAGTAATATTTAATACATGAGTAAATCCATTTTCATCGGTTAATATAATACTACAATCATCATATATTCCATTATTTAAAGGACTTCCTGTATTATCAGCAGATAAATTGATAATATTTTCTCAAATACTTGCTTGAGTTGTAGTGGAAAAACAAGATCCAGTGTAATTTAGATTTCATACTCTATTACTGATAAAAGTATATGTAGGAGTAGTATCACTTGTAGGTGAAGGAATAGGGAACTTCTCTGAGAATAAGACAATTCACCATTTTTGTGAAAAATATTCTTGTATTCCATTTACTTCTGCTTGATCAAGAGCAAAATTCCATGAAATAAGTTCTCAAATATAACCATCAAAAAAATGTCATGATGAACCAACAACTGTATTTGTTGAAGCACTTACAGAATTTCCATTCACTCTTCAAATCGAAATAGCACCTGGATGATTTCTTTGGGCATCAACATGGTTTTGTACGCTTGCTAGATTTCAGTTTAAATAAATTTTTAAAGTATTTTGCTCATCTATATTTGATTGAGAATCTTGTACAATCATAGCGAAATATGTGGTATTTGGCTGAGCTATTCATAAATCAACAGACTTATATTTATGACCATTATCCCATTCTGATGTATTCCAAACTCATGCGTAAACATGACCATTATCTACAACAAAACTGTATCATCTTGCGTTTCATCATTGTTCATAAATAGTTTGGAAACTGTTAACATCGTTTCAGGTTTTAAATACTGCTGCAAAAGTTTTTTGAGTATAAGGTGGATTATTTCTTGTATTTATATCAGCAGTATTTGAAATATCAAAATATTGATTTGAACCATTAAATTTTATAGCTGAAAAATTATTAATAATATTTTCTTCTAAAATTGGTCTATTTGCTGTATTATTTTGAACGGCATTATATCCATTAAATTTATCTACGAGAGTTTGAACTCTTGAATTATTTACTGGATTATTATTGAAATTATTATCTGCATTAATATCTTGAGCATCGTAGTGAAATACTGGGTTTTGAATTTCTTCAGGAGAAAGTAATCCAACGAAAAATTCTCTTTGTTTCACATCAAATTCTCCATTTATTTTTTCAATACGAAAAATTAATTTATATTTTCATTGTGTTAATCAAACAGCATCATATTTGGCTTCAAAATTAGTTATTTCTTTCGTAGCAAAATTTATAAAACTATTGGCAACATTATTTCACCAATCGGTTCAATTCCATTTATATAATTCTAATTCATCTGTCGAAATATCAATAGCAGCTCAGTTTTGAAAATCATTATAGCTGATATATATTTGAGAATTTCCAGGACTCACACTTCATATTATTTCTGGTTTTTGAATGGTGATTTCAGGCTTTTTTATTCACCATTTTGTATCAAAATATTCAAATAGTCATTGTACTTGAGTTGAATTAAGTTGTGAATTCCAACTTATGAGTTCTCAAATATGCCCTTGATAAAAGTGCGATTCATCTACTATTTGCTCAGTTTGGTTTGATAATCTCAATGTATCGTTTTTTGTTGCACCAATACCGATTGATCATCCATTTGCAAACATATAACAGTCAAATGAACCGCTCATAACACATGCTCAGTGACTTTTTTGAGAAGATACATTTAAAATATTTTTAATAAGAGTAGCATTTAAATACGCAGCAAAATTATTATCTCAATTTGAATTTTGGTAGGCAATGATATTATAAATTTTATTTTGTTGAATGGTTCATAAATCAGCAATTTTGAATTGTTCTCAAACTGGCCAATCAATAGAATTCCAGACTCAAATATACATTTTATTATTTTCAATTTGGATAGCATATCATTTATCTTTTCCTCATTGTTCATAAATGGTTTGAAGACGAGAAATATCGCTAGAAGTTTGTACTACAACAGCAAATGATTTTTCACTATATTCATCAGCTGAAGCGATATCTTGATGATCTTGGATAGTATAGAGGTCATTTATCCCATCAAATAGTAACCCTCATCTGTTAGAAAATCACGCAGCATCAAAAAGTGCTTGTTTGCTCGTACTTAGTTGTGAACCAGTATGAGAATTTGCTTGATCTATTAATTGGTCAATTGATTGATTATCAACTGGTTGAGTAGAAGAGTTATTATCATTATCTAGATTTTTCATATCAAAATGAAATACCTGATTTCAAATATCACTCGGTTGCAGAGCGTAAGAAACTTGAAAAATTATATTCAAGCTGATAAAAAGAAAAATTTTTATTATTTTTTGTAGATTCATAAATATTAATTGTAGAATTATTTATAAAATTATATCATAATTTGTCATATAAATCATAATTTTTACACATAATTGTGTATATTTTTTATAAAATAAATTATTTGGAAAAAAAATATTTTTATTTATACTTTTACACGTTTAATCTTGGTTTATTTTCCAAAAAAATTAATTTCCTATGAAAAAAATATTATCAACTATTTGAGTGTTTATTTTGAGTTTTTCTGCCGTAGTTGCATGGAATGGAATTATCGCTGAAAATGGAGATCTACTTAACATAAATAAGTGGAATGAAATGGTAAATATTATCAATCAAAAATTATCCATTTGAGATATCGTTGCTGGTGAATGAGTAAATTTCACAAATTCAGGTTCACAAATAATTGTAAATGCTACTGCAGGAGCAATAGTGCCATATGTAAATAATCAAAACCAAATAGTACTATCTCCAAATACAACGCAAGATATTTCTATTGCTTGAATAAATATCACTCCTGGGTCTCAACTTGAAATTCCAGGATTTGATGGAACTATAAATTCTAGTTTTTGACTGAGTCCAAATGAGATAATTGCAAACATATCAGCATGAAGCTCTTCAAATCAGTATGATATTATTATCAACAACAATGGTGCAAAAAGTAACCAATGGCCTTGAAACTGAGTGAACTTACTGCGTATTATTTCTCCAGTATTATGAAATGGTCCTGCGTGAACTTATATTGAATGATTTGAAGCAAATTCATTATGAAGTTGGCAAAATGTCGCTGGATTAGATGCAAATCTTACGGTCCAACAAGGAGGAACTCCATCAAATGGAACAGGGCCAACACAAGCAGCTTCATGAAGCCGTTATATATTTGCTGAAACGAGTAATCCAAATTATCCAACTAAAACATTTTGAATTTCAACAGATAATTTCAGACAAGCTCAAAGTATTTCTTTTGATTATCATATGTTTGGTGCTACGATATGAAATTTAGAAGTACAAACGCTCTATCAAGGTACTTGGAAAACTGTATGGATAATCAAATGACAACAGCAAGCTAATCAGGCAGATCCGTGGATAAATTCATGAAACATAGATCTATCTGGTGAGTTAGTCGAAGAAATAAGATTATTTTACACTTCAGGTACAAACTTTACTAGTGATATGGCAGTAGATAATATTTCAATTATTAGCCAATAAAAAAAACTGACAATTTCTGTCAGTTTTTTTATTTATTTTTAATTTACCAATAATTAGAAATTACCAGTAACGATAAAATCAATATTATCTTGGTATACTCCAGCTGGAGTTTGAGCATTTGCCGTTGCTTCAACGGTAAATGTAACATCTGCTGTTGTATCAGTTAATTCTGGTTTATTTGTTTGATAGACAATTGTTTCATTTGAATTAGCAATTTCAGAAGCAGTTAAGTTCCCAAGTGTATTATCAAATCCTGTAACTGTAGAATCACTTGTACCTGCAGAAGATGCAAAAGTATACGATTCTGCTGAACCATCAGTTGTTAATTCATTAATTTGTAACGAATTATCAGATGTATTAGTTAAACCACCACTTCCAGATTTTGCTCTCACAGTTACTCCATTTGCTGCATTTGTACCAATTTCAATATCAATCGATCCGTTTGAAGCAATTCCAGGAGCTAAATCTCCAAGGTTAATTTCTTTTGCAGATAGAGTCATATTTAAAGCAGGAAGTACTCTTGCGTTTACTTCAATTCCGCTCACAGTTCCTGAAGCTGTACCAGGGAAAGATTCATCCCACATAATAGCCGTATCAAATGAATTATCTCCATCTACGCTTCAAGTACCAATTTGCTGAGCTGAATATACATTTGACAATTGTGCACAAGATATTGCTCAAACAGCTAATGCTGCTAAGACTTTTTTTGTTTTTGTTTTATTCATATGTATATATGTAATATCATAAAATTTTGTGTTATCTCCTTTTAAAAATTGTTTTGAGAATAAGTACACAATATTAAACTTATCACATAAATATCATAAATGTCAAATTATGTAGCGTTTTTATTTTATTTCTAGTTGAAAAATATATTTTTTTGTTTAAAATAGAGGAAAATTAATTTATTAAAAAATAAATATTGAGTAAAGAAATATTAGAAAAATATTCCATTCGTGCAAAAAAAGCACTCTGACAAAATTTCTTAGTAGATGAATTTATTGTAGAAGAAATTGCATATAGTGCTCCGGTGGAATGAAAAAATATTGTTGAAGTTTGACCAGGATATGGAGCTTTAACACAAAAACTTTTTGAACAGTCTCCAAAATCACTTCATTTAGTTGAACTTGATACTGATATGATTGACATAATTCAAGATAGACAAAAAAATAATGACTTTGAAGTTTGAAATACTGATTTTAAGATTCATCATACTGATGTATTAAAATTTCAACCAGATTTTTGAGAAGAATATAGTGTTATTGCCAATATTCCATACTATATTACGTCTCCTATTTTACGTCATTTTTTATATGATGTTGAGCAAAAACCTGAGAATATGGTTATTTTAATGCAAGCAGATGTAGGAGATAAAATTTTATGAAATGGAAAAAATAAATCGAGTGTTTTATCTTTATTTATTGAAAAAAAATGTAGTGTTTGAGAAGTAATTCGCGTACCAAATACAAGTTTTATCCCAGCTCCAAAAGTAGAATCGAGTGTTCTACATTTTCAATCTCACGATAATTTCACAGAAGTAGATGATGAAAAATTTTTATCGCTGATTAAAAAATGATTTAGTGAGCCAAGAAAGAAATTATCAAAAAATTTAATTAAAAATTGATTTTCTAAAAATACTGTTGAAGAAGTATTTCAAAAATTAGATATTTGAGAAAATACCAGAGCAGAGGCTTTAGATATTTATCAATGGATAGAACTCACAAAAATAATTTCATAAAAAATTAAGAGAAAAAAATATTTACTTTTAGGTTTTTTTTCCTATAATGCAGTTTCAATTTTTCACTTGTGCAAGAGAAATGTATTATTTTTACAAATAGACATTTATTTATACTTAACAATACAATATGAGAAAAAAAGCTATCGTTCACGTCATGACGAAAATGAGGATGAAAAGCGATCTTTTTTCAACAGAAATAGATGCTATAGAGCAATTAAGCGAAAACTATGGTGTTAAAAATATTATTTGTTATAAATGAGAACAAATAGAATATATTGATTTAATCAACAGATTAGAAAAATTTGGTATTTTATTTTGTCATTACTCTAACAAAGAAGAACTCAAAGAAAAACTCACAGAGTATCAAAATGAATATGAAATAGCTTTTGTTTCAACTCCTTTAGAAATTTTAGTAAATCTGACTGATGAATTAAAATCTCATTTAGGGCAAAGTGTTTCAGAACATGCAAATATTTTTAGAGATAAACATTTACAAAGACATTTAATCCAAGAACATAATCCTGAACTTGGGATAAAATTTCTCAAATGAGAACACGATCAACTTGATGTAGATGAAATCGAACAAAAAATTTGATATCCATATATTATCAAACCAATTGATGGGGTTCAAAGTTCATGAGTTGGGAAAATCAACAACCGTGGAGATTTTGAAGAATATATGACTCATTATCAAGGATTTCATGATAAATTAAAAAGTAAATGAATCGATACAAATGAATTAATTGTCGAAGAATTTATTGATGGGCAACTCTATTCTATTGACTATTTTGTTGATCAAAATGGAGATACTTTTATTTCAAAACCAGTAAAAGTAAAACTAGGGATTGATATAGATGTCCAAGATTATTGTAATATTGCCAGAATCGTTTCTGAAAAAACTGAAGGTGAGTTCAAGTGAAAAAGACTAAAAACCTTTATAAATTCTACGATCAAAGCTACAGGAGTAAAAAATACTTTTGTACATCACGAATTTAAAATCAACTCAAAATGAGAATTTAAAACTATTGAATTAAATGGGAGAATCGGATGAGGAAGACTCGAAGTGATGCTCAAATGATACGAATTAAATCTCTACGAATTTATTGTAAATCCTGAAACAAAACCAGGAAAACTCAAAAATAATGTCATGGGAATCAACCTCTATGCCACAAAACAATGAATTCTCAATGGGTACAATCAAAAACTTCTAGATAAAATCTCTCAAAGAGAAAGTGTCTATACTATCGAAACTGATGAATCAGCTCTTGGAAAAGAAATTGGTTTAACTAAAGATGGTTTTGAAAAAGTATGAGTTATAAAAATCAAAAATAAAGATTATAAAGCACTCAGAAAAGATTATATGTATATCAAGAAAAACTATTCAGATTTACTTGAAATCACTGTCCCTCTTATTGATAACGCGACGAGAACTCCTTCATTTGAAGCAGTAAAAAAACTTGCGTTAGAAGACTAAAAAAACATTTCCAAAAGGAAATGTTTTTTTGTTGCTTATTAGAATAATCATCTTCTATGATGTGCTAAGTCATCATGAACTTCATTTATTAAAGATTGATACTGTGTTTGGAGAATATTTTCTAGAATATTTTTTTGTTTATCGTCAGCTGATTCAAATAAATTTTCTACTTTTTTATTACTAATAATTTGTAACAAAACATTCGCAATTCACATGATTCTACTATTTTTTCTAAAATAGATTTTAGAATCTAAATGTTTTATGAAATCAAAAAGTGGATATTTATATTGTAAATGTTCAATAAAATCTTTTTGATTTAAGTGGTCTTCTAATCATTGAAGTTTTTTCTCAATAACATAATACACCGCATCAGAAACAAAAATCGGGCGTAAGTTATCAAAATCTTCTCACTTATTTTCTAAATGATTTTGTAATTTTTTAAATTTTTGAGTTTCTTCAAAACTCACTTTTCCTACAAATAAATCAGTAGGTCTGAGTCATTTATTTCCATCAGTGAGAATATATTCGTTTATTTCTTCGACTGCTTGGAGCAATCAACGAGTATAAGTGGTATCTTTATGTTGAACTCCAGATCTATTATTTCTTTTAAGTCTTTTAAATCTTTCTGCAGGAGGGATAATATCTGGATCAATTGTTTCGGATAATTCTAAAAAATCCATGAGTTCATCTGATTCTAATATTTCTCCCATAAGAGTTTTTACAAAATATCCATTTATTTGTAATTTAGAAATA
>CBFHLZ010000011.1:0-6253 GCA_965656795.1 Patescibacteria group bacterium | reverse complement strand
ATCAAAAATAAGTTTTTCATCAGGTGTTTTTGTATATAAATTTCTCCCATATAAAAATACTTGTTCCATTAAAATAGCAGCTCATTCATCCTTTTTAGTACTATTTGAACCTCTAAGATTTCCTAATATTTTTTGTGAATTATGATCTGTTACACTATGGGTTTCGATTTCGTGCATTCATAGTTTAAAAAATCTTTCGATGGTAATTGTATTAAATTTCTCATTCATTGGGAAATACACTCCTTCTGGTCCATCAGAAATACTTCCAGCATTTTTATCACTTTTTACGATATGATGCATTTTTCAAAAAGCATCTATAAGCATATTAAAACCAAGAATATAATCTGATCTTTGTAAATCGTATTGTAAATATTTTCCAGTTATTTTTGGAGTTTTAGGTTTTTTTATAAATTGATATTTTGTTGGTAAAAATGGTTTTATTTTTTCTAAATATCATTCAAATCTATGTAAATCATCGTGTTGAAATTTATCCCTATTTCTCAAAAATATTCCATAAATATATTCATAACTAATGATTACTTCTTGAGGATTATCACGGATAAATCAACCAAATAATTTTGCGTCAATTTCTTGAAGTTGATTTTCTATTACATCTATTTTTTCTTCTGGAATATCAAGAAATCCTGTAGCTTTTTCTATTTCAAATTCTAAAGCAATTAAAGCATATTCTAACAAATTCATTTTTTCGATTACTGCAGATTCGAAAATATCTTTTTCAAATTGTTTATGATTTGGTAGTTCATTATATTTTTTTGATTGTAAAATATGTAAAACTTCTTGAATTAATTCTACTTTTTGAGATAAAATTTTTTCTACTTTTTCTTTTGATTTTGTTAATAATTTTTCTCTTTTTTCAATTGAGGATAATTTATATTCATCTATATCTAAACCTCAAATATTCACAAATAAAGTTTCATTTATATTGGTATCTTTATCATAAGAATAGGTTACTTCTGCTATTTTCCAAACTCATTTTTTTTTCCAAATTTTATCATCAAAAATAAGAGAATTATAATGATCTATAAGTTCTCTAAATTTTTTCAGTTTATGTGATTTTTTTACATCTCACATAGAATACCTCTGATATAATTAAAATTATAAATAATTGTAACATATTTTGCATTTTTTTCCAATGGGAATATAATTTATTCACATTTTCTTCACGTAGAGGGAATTTCCCATTTATATAATATAAAAAAACTGTGAAACAAAATCAAAGAAATATAGTCCATATGATGGCTAAGAGTAGACTTAAAAGTGATATTTTTTATTACGAAGTTGAAATTTTTAAGCAAATGTATCAATCAGAAAATATATGGAATATCGTGTTTTATAAATGAGTTGAAATCACTGATGAAGAGTTTATTCAAGATATGGAAGAATCCGGAGTGATTTTAATTTCATATACAAATAAAAAAAATCTCATAGAGCAACTCAAAAAAGTTCAAAAATATTCTCATACTATTTTTATAAATACAACTTGAGAATTGATGATTAGCATGTGTAATAATATAAAAAAAGAAATGTGACAAGAGATTTCACAGCATCCAAAAATGTTTCGTGATAAATTTTTACAAAGAAAATTATTACAAAAAAATGGTGGAACAAATTGAATTCGCTTTGTAAGTGGAAAACTCAAAGATTTGAAATACGAAAATATCGTAAAAAATGTCTGAATTCCATTTATTTTAAAGCCGGTTAATGGACTTCAAAGTTCATGAGTGGTAAAAGTTGAAAATAAAAAAGATTTTTCTCATTATAAATATCATTATTATTCATTTCATGAAAATTGCCAAAATAGATGATTTGAAAGTAATATGATGATCGCAGAAGAATTTATTGATGGAAAACTTTATTCCATTGATTATTTTGTTGATGAAAAATGACACTGTACTATTTCAGAACCAGTTTGTGTAGAAACAGGAAAAGATTTACAAATTGATGATTATTTTAATGCTTGCATGCATGCTTCGCAAAAAGTGGAAAGAGAAGTTGATAGACAAGCTCTCGAAACTTTTATCAGGGAATGTGTTGAAATAACAGGAATTAAAAATACTTTTGTGCATCACGAATTTAAAATCACTCAAAAATGAGAATTTAAAACAATTGAATTTAACGGAAGAATCTGATGAGGAAGGGTAGAACTTATGAAAGAATCGTATGGAATTAATTTATATAATTATATTCTCGGGAAAAAACAAAAAAAATCTTCACTTGAAAATAATTTTATCAAAGTAAATATTTATTCTCCAATTAAATGAGTTCTCACTGGCTACAATGAAGAATTATTACAAAGAGTAAAACATAAAAGAAGTGTCTATGAAATGGAATACCATAGAAATTTACTTGGCAAAACTGTTTGACTCACAAAAGATGGATTTACAAAAGTCGTAACAATTAAAATGAAACATCCAGATATAAAAATTATCGAAAAAGATCTTAAATATATCAAACGTCATTATGAAACATTTTTACGCGTAGAAGATGAATCTGCATTTACTGAAGTTATAACATATATCAGAACACTTGGATATAATTTAAATCCTCGTTGGAAAAAGAAGAAATAAATAATATTTATGAAACATCTACAATAAACCTGAAAATAATTTTCAGGTTTATTTTTTTGTAAAAAATATTTCTGAGGCTTCTTTGACTTTTTTGAATTTATAACTAAAATGCTGGCAAATTTAATCAAATAAAATTATATATGAATTTAGAAAATATTAGAAATTTTTGTATTATTGCACATATCGATCATGGGAAATCTACTCTTGCTGATAGACTTTTAGAAATCACTGGAACTCTAGAAAAAAGAGATATGAAAAATTCTCAAATGCTTGATACAATGGAACTCGAACAAGAAAGAGGAATCACTATCAAACTTCAACCAGTGAGAATGAGCTGGAAAGGATATGAAATGAATATTATTGATACTCCAGGGCACGTGGATTTTCAATACGAAGTTTCTCGTTCTCTTGCGTCTGTTGAGGGAGCTCTTTTAATCGTTGACGCAACTCAAGGTATTGAAGCACAAACACTTTCAAATGTGTATATGGCTATTGAAAATGATTTAGATATTATTCCAGTTATTAATAAAATTGATCTTCCTGCTGCTGATTTTGATAAAGTTTCAGAAGAAATTATCAATTTACTTGGATGTGATAAATCTGAAATTATTTGAGTTTCAGCGAAAACATGAGAAAATGTGGAAGCCGTTTTAGAAGCAGTATTAGAAAGAATTTCTTCTCCAGTAGTATATGGTGAAAAATCTCCTGAAAATGATGAATTAAAAGCACTTGTATTTGATTCTCAATACGACCCATATAGAGGAGTAGTTTCGTATGTAAAAGTATTTCAAGGTGAAATAAAAAAATGAGATTCTTGTCATTTTCTCAATACAGATAAGAAAATCGAAGCACTCGATGTTGGGCATTTTTCTCCAAGTTATATCAGTGACGATAAAATTGGTCTGGGTTCAGTTGGATATGTAGTTACAGGATTAAAAACTATTCGTGATGCAAAAGTAGGGGACACTATGTGGAAACCAGAAATCGTAAATGGTCCAAAAGCTAAACCAGAAGATGCTCAAGCAATTGCAGGTTTTGGTGAAGTTACACCGTTTATCTATGCCGGGATATTTGCTATGGATTCGAGTGAATATCCATTACTCAAAGATGCCATGGAAAAATTGGTGTTAAACGATTCAGCTCTTGCTGTTGAAACCGATGTTTCTCCAGCTTTAGGACACGGATATAGATGTGGATTTTTAGGACTTTTACATTTGGATATTGTAAAAGAAAGACTCATGAGAGAATTCAATATGGATGTTATCATGACGTCTCCTCAAGTAACCTACAGAGTAGTAATGCTGGGTGATAAAAGATCTCAATATTCTAGATATTCAGCAGAATTAATAGAAAATATGAAAGGTCAAAAATGTACAAGAATCATGGTTTCAAATCCTGAAGATTTACCTGCAAGAGAAAAATATTTATTTATTGAAGAACCAATTGCAAAAGTAGAAATTCTCACTCCAAACGATTATGTAGGGAATTTAATGCAATTATCTCAAGAAAGAAGAGGGAACTTTAAAAATCAACAATATATTGACGCAGACAGAGTTATGCTCACATATGAACTGCCAATGAATGAGTTAATTTGAGATTTTTATGATGAAATCAAATCTTTAAGTTCTGGGTATGCATCTCTGAATTATGAATTTATTCATTTTAGTGAAGATGATTTAGTAAAACTAGAAGTTGTTATTGCAGATGAAAAAGTAGATGCGCTTGCCTTTATTTGTCACAGATCTCAAGCTCGTTATTTATGAGGAAAAATTTGTGCAAACCTAAAAACGTCTATTCCAAAAGCTCTTTTTACGATAAAAATCCAAGCTGTAGTTTGAGGAGACGTGGTTGGGAGAGAAAATCTTTCTGCGATGAGAAAAGATGTAACAGCAAAACTTTATGGTTGAGATATTTCAAGAAAGAAAAAATTATTAGAAAAACAAAAGAAGGGGAAAAAGAAAATGAAACAATTTTGAAATGTTTCTCTTCCAAGTGAAGCTTTTGTTAATTTACTAAAAAAATAAAATAAAAAATATATTTTAGGAATACTAGAATATATTTTTTTCTATAATTATAAATTATAATATATTATGATTTACGGGATAATAAATGCTTTTATATGAGCATTTTCAAGTATAATGTATAAAAAATCTCTCTGAGAAACCAGGAATTTTCTCAGTGATAGTATGTATCAGTTTTTATGAGCTGTGTTTATGCTTATATTTAGTATTTTTTGATATATTTTTTTAGATTTTCAAATACCAAATTTTTTGATTTTGATATTATTAATATCAACAGGAGTATTACAAATATTTTCTGACTTGTTTGAACAATTTGCGTATAAAAATGAAAAACTTTCAACTCTGGCTCCTTTTTGAGAATTTCGCAGTATTATAACCATACTTTTAGGATTTATTATTTTTCAAGATACCAGTCTAATTTCTTTTTTATTTGCGTTGAGTGCATGAGCAATATTATTTGCTGGAAATATAAATCCAAAAACATTTCAAATAAATAAATATTGTATTGCAATGTGAATTTCAGGATTTTTACTGGCATTAAAAATGATTATTTATGGTTTTATTTTAGTAGAAATTACTCCATATAATGTATTTTTTTATAATATTTTATTAGTATGTTTACTTTTATGAATATTTGTCATTTATACGAAACAACTTTCTCAAATTAAAAAATTTACACCAAAAGCAATAAAATATTTTTCTCTTGAAAATATAGGTCGGCTGATATATACTGTGATTGTTTTATTTCTCATAAAAAATTTATGAGTCGTTCAAGCTATTTTACTTTGAATGTTATTTTTGTTTGCTAGTGTAGCATTTGCGAGAATATTTTTAAAAGAAAAAATATCAAAAAAACAAAAAATTGTACTTATTTTAGTTTCTATTTGTATATCTGCTTGAGTTTATTTTTGATAAAAAAATCATGAAAAAATTTATTATTACAATAATATTATTGAGTATATTTCCAATTTCTTATGCCTCAAATTGATGTACTCGTGAGAATGCTCAGGAAGTAAAAAATATTTCTGATTGAGCATATAAATTGATTTGAGACAAAAGATCACAAATTTCAAATCCTTTAGATAAATATTTATTTACAAAAGCGATTTTTTCTCATATTTTTGAAATAAAATCTCAGAGTAAAAATGATGTAGTTACTTGTAGTATTTCAGGTATTTGATATAGATTAAATGGGGATACTATTTGACTCACAAAACAAATAGATATTACTTCTGAAAAATTTAAATTATTACCTCAGGATATACAACAAAATATTTTAGATTCAAAAAATGCAATCTATTAAAAATATAATTAATTTTCTTTTGACAACTCCTAGAGTTTCAATATAATCACCCTGCTTTTGAAAAAAAGTTCAAATATGGTGCCCGTAGTTCAGTTGGTTAGAACGCCAGGTTGTGACTCTGGAGGTCGAGGGTTCGAGACCCTTCGGGCACCCCATTTTTGAAAAATTAAAAACCGAATGAAATATTTACATTTCATTCGGTTTTTTAGTATTTTATTTTTAATAATTGACAAAAAATATATTTATCTATTCTAGTGTACACAAAGATATACGGAGAAAATAATGTCTGAAATCGAAAAAGATTTTGAAAAATTTTTTCAACTAAATATTTCTATTAAAAA
>CBFHLZ010000010.1:22284-23590 GCA_965656795.1 Patescibacteria group bacterium | reverse complement strand
TTTTGTACACTTAACCTAATATAACTAGAATATATATTTGATAAATCTGTCGGTGAAGGATTGACTTTATTTGTTATGTTTACAAAATCTTTTAAAATTGATGCTTTTAGTCTAAAATCATAATGACTACCTAATTCTGAATTATTAAAAGATTGTTTTAAACTCCGTATAAATTCTTTTGATTTTTCATTCCTTTTATATGTTGAATTTAATTCTGGAACATTATTTATTGTACTTTTGTCATACAATACTACTACGTCAAGAGTTTCTTTTGATTTTACCTGAAAAGCGAATATTAATATTACTAGTAAAAATATACGAATCATCGTATTATCCTCATTTAATTATTTAATCTATTCTCCAACCACGTTCATAACCTATTTGATGATGTGTTTGGGAATTTATGTACATACCATATCCATTATCTTTTATATATATGTCATAATTTGTATCTCCAATTAGTTTCATATTAATGATACCTTTATTGTTCAGATTATCATAATCTATATAGATATCTCCATAATTTTCATAACCAGGATAGAACTCTATACCAAAGCTATAGGTCTTATCTTTTATCTGTTCTCCTGTTTCACTAATAAAATCATGATTAGTTTCAGAATAAAATTGTATTTTCCCTGTATAAACATCTCCTCCAAGTTGTATTTGAAACGTATCACCATCTAAAATATTATCAATCCAGTCAGTATTTATTTGAATAGGATGACCATATTTATAAACAATTTCACCAAAATCACCTTCTTTAAATGGAAATTGATCTTTGTAAAGTATTTCTTTTACGAAAACTTCAATGTTTTTATTTTCTCTTATTGTATTTTGAGAAGAGGTAAATTGATTATCTTCTAGGTTATTTTCTATATCCAATTCTTGTTGCGAGAATGCTGCTATTTCATGAGATTTTTTTTCTTCTTCAACTTTTTCTTCCGTTTCATAGAAAAAAAATATAAAAAAGAAAAAAATTAAAAATATTACACTACTAATAATCAGTTTATTTCTCATTTTATCTCCGTGATATATAAGTAATTTTACTTTAAGATTTAAAGCTTTGATAATATATTTATTTATTTATTTATGTCAATTATTTTTTTATATATAAATTCATTTTAATAAAAAAAATTCCCGGGAAGTTTTCCCGAGAATTTTTTATTTTTTATGAAGTTTTTAATTGGTAGTAATTTCTCCCTACTCTTTGAATAACTTCTTTATTTTGAAGATTCATATATATTGTTGTTTGTTTTACATTTCTTGTTTTTAAAACTTCTTTTGTAATATCTTCAGTTGTCATGGC
>CBFHLZ010000010.1:7929-22185 GCA_965656795.1 Patescibacteria group bacterium | reverse complement strand
TTCACCATTTTTTTCTAAGATATTTACTATTACATCTAAGACAGTTCCAGGAATAAATCCCCATTCTTTTAGTGCGTAAATTCCTCTTCAAATTAGTACAAATTCACCATTTCTGATTAATTCATTATGAATAGTATTTACTTTTACTGTTTCACCTAGATATTGAGTAATTTTATTTGAAATATCGATAAAATGCATTGGCAATTTATCTTTTTTCATTACATAAATTGCTTTATCTTTGAGTGTTTTTGGATTAAGAATTTTCCATTTTGTAAGACCAATGAGAGATTCTTCACCTTTGACAATATCTTCAAATAAATCTAAAACAGAATCAATAAATGTTATTTGAGTATCTTCTTCTATATTTTTTTGTACTTGTTCATATAGAGCAGTTTGATCCATCACATCTTTTCTTTTTTTCAAGATTTTTAATCATGCTTTATAAACAATATCTATTGATGTTTTTGAAATAGAAGGAAGATAAAAATAAATTTTACATCCTAATTTTTGTTTTGATTTTTTAACTTCAAAATCTGATTGGATAATCACTTCTAATATTCCAGAATTTACTGAAGTATCTAAAGTTAGTTCTTTTACAATTGCATTGATAAGTTTGTCTTTTGATAAAACTCCACCATGAAACTCTAGTAATTCTTTTGATTTTTCTTGAATTTGTGTCAAAAGAGTAGTTTTGATAATTCTCCCAATTTTTTTAATTCCAGAATCTTCAATTTGTCTTACTCTTTCTCTTGTAATGGCTGGTGAAAAAGAAGAACCAATATTTTGTAGTGTTTCTCTTTGTCCATTAAGTCAAACTCTTCTTTGAATAACGTCTTTTTCTCTTTGTGATAAAGAGTTTAATATGTTTTCAAACGATTGAATAATACAGTTGTTATCTAGTGCAATTGTGCTCATCTTTTGAATTTAATTTATACATATGTTTATAGATATAATTGTTTTCTGAAAAAAGTCAAATAAAATCTTTTTTTAAAAAGGGAGCGTCATATTGTTTTTGCTGCTGATTTTCTCTTTTATTTCTCAGTTTTGAGATATAAAAGTGTCAATATTGAGTTTTTTATTTTCAATTCTCATAATGTATGCTCAAACTGTTACTACAATTCAACCAGTTAAAGCAAAAATACTACCGTTTCAATATGAAATATTCTGATAAATATTTGCAAAACCATGAATAAAGCTAATAGAAATAGCGATAGAAAAAATAGTAAAAATACCTATAGCTCATATTAATGAGTGATTTTTAAATGAAATATTTGCATAATGTTTCATTTTTTGTTGTTTGTTTGTAGACAAAATGACAAAAAATATTGTCAATATTCATAAAATAAAAATATATCAAATATTTCAAGATATAGATGAAAAACTATTCCAATTTATTTTTTCAGCAGAGTCTATAACCCAAGTTTGAAAAAGTGAAATTAATATTATAGTATTTCAAACAAGAATTATTTTTGCTGAAATAGGAAGGTAAAGTCATTGAAATTGTAAAATATGCAAAATTTTCATTAAAAATAACTTCGACCTTCTTTCTTTACTACGAGATGTGTAATTCATTTTTTGTATTTAAATGTAAAAATTCACCAAAACTGTAATAATATTTGATATTTTTGCAAATACTTTATAATGAAACTATATTTAGTTTGGATATTTTAATTATGCAGAAAAAAGAAAAAATTGATAATAAAATCTTTGATATCATAGCTTTGTTTCTCAGCTTTATTTTAAGCTTTTTTCGTTCATTTAAGTTATTATTTACTAAAAATAATTTTATAAAAAAACAAAATATTTTATTTTCAAGCTTAGAATTTATATTTCGTACTTGGCCAAAATATTTTTGGAAAAAACCAACATTATACAAATTATTCTCATTTCCAGGGGATTTAATTACTTATATTTTCAGAAAAAAATAATATGAAAATTCAAAAAATAAAAGCTTTTACATTAATTGAAATGATGACATCTATTTTAATAGTTGCTATTATTTTGCTCTGAGCTTTTCAGGCGATGACATCTCTGGGTTTTTGAAAGATTCGTCTCATGCAAAAAACAAATACACAAAAACACATGTTATATTTTAGTGAAAAACTTTTCGAAATGATAAAATTTTGAGGTACTATTGATTTTGAAGAATATTTCAATAGAAAAATAGTTAATCAACCAGCTTGAACTAATTTTTCAAGTGGACATTATATTAGACCAACAGGATATTGAAATTATGGACCAGGTTGAACTCCATGATCAGCAACATATAGTAATATATATTATTATTGCTTAAGTTGAAATTCCGATCCAATGGGAACAGATGGATGTGTATCTAGTAATAATATAACAGATATAACTGGAGTGACAAATACGGTAAGTAATTTTTCTTGAGAACCTCAAACATATGGACAGTATAGTTTCCAATTTAGAGACTACAACTCAAATCAAGATACTGATAATTGAGATGAAGATGGAAATAATATAATTATTTGAGATGATGATGATAATTATTTTGGGAAATGACCAAATGTATTTGCTACTGGTGCTCAAGTACAAGAATTGTATCTCATAAATGGAGTAAAAAGACAAAGAACATTTTTTAGATATAATGTTTGACTTGATCCATATGCTCCACCAGGTTCAACTTGTACTTCTTCTACATGAGATGGTTTAAATTTCACAGGAACTGGATGTCTATGAAATATAGAATATCTTACGATGGATGGAAGAGATTGGTGACTGGATCATATCCAATGAAATTCAGATTCTACGGAAAGTGATTGAGTTATAGATACTTGGTTAATTAGTGAAAAATTTACATGAAATCAAACAACAATAGCAGGGAGAAGTAATCCTGTAGATTGATATTGGCAACCTCTTTTTCCAGAAAATATTCACG
This sequence comes from Patescibacteria group bacterium, assembly GCA_965656795.1. Taxonomy (GTDB): domain Bacteria; phylum Patescibacteriota; class Gracilibacteria; order BD1-5; family UBA6164; genus CAJXJP01. Next base: position 19,286 of record CBFHLZ010000010.1, on the reverse strand, counting down.
TAACTGAATTTTCAATTTTCCCACATCCAAATATTGATGAAGATAGAGCTTGGGCTATAACTAACGAACAAGTCAATGTATCTCAATATGTGAGAATTCATGTTGGGATGATGCCAGCATGGAGAGAAAGAAAAGTCCTCAAAGGACAACCAAGAGAATATAAATACTCTACGACAATTAATTTAACTGATATTTTTTCTCGTTAATATGATTACAAATAATAATAAACAATGATTTTCTATTTTATTGGCCATGTGAATCACTTTGGTTACAGGGATGATTGCTATTTTGATATTAGAATTCATTATACCATTTTCAAAAAATATTAAATGAGTTGAAAATAGTTCTACAGCATTTTATCAATCGTATTCAGGTATAGAAGAAGCAATGTGGTTTATAAGTCAAAATGACTTATGAGTTGGAAATACAGAATCTTTTGTGCAAGCAAATCCTCAAGATACTGCTTATAATGTAGCATCAATGACAACTATTATTCCACCAACTTGAAAATGAAATAGTGAATATAACACTGATTGGAATAGATTTGATAATAATTTTCCTATTCAACTTGTTATTCCAGATGCAACTCCATCTATAGATTTTTCAAATGTGGATTTTACATTTAGAATTCCAGATGAATTAAATAATTCAAATAATGTTGAATGAAATGATGCTTCACAATTATATATTATTAATTGGATAATTACTGGTATTTCAGACCCAAATGGTACGAAATGAGATTGAGATGATGTACCAGTTGTACTCAACGGTATAAATACTCAACTAATTAGGAAAAATGAAATATGAAATGTAGATATTTCTATTTGAAATAGAGAATGAAGAACAATTGATTGAATCACGTGTGATATTACAGAATTTACAACTAATAGTTGTAGTTGAATTTCTAATATTTATGATGTAACTTTAAAAATGAGTTTAGTCGATCAACTTATTTTAGATAATGGAAGCTCAATCCCATATTTAGAATATCAAATAGATTTCTGAAGTGATAGTGTTCCAGGAAGGTATACTCAAATAGAAACTTCTGGAAAATCATACGGTTTTAGAAAAAATATGGATATAAAAGTTCCACAACAATCAACCAATCAAGCATTTGATTTTGCTGTATTTCAATAAAAATAAAACATCCCGGGAAATTTCCCGGGATGTTTTATTTTTTGCATTTTCTTAATATTTTTATATAATTTTCGCAAATTATTGCTAAAAAAACATGAATGAAATTATTCACAATTACAGAAAATGATGCCAATCAAAGGCTCGATAAATTTCTTACTAAATTACTTCCAAATGCGACAAAAAGTCTTATTTATAAATTTAATAGAAAAGATAAAGTTAAAATAAAATTTGATGGTTCAGAAGGGAAATTTAAAAAAAGAGATAACGAATATAAAATCCAAGTTTGAGATGAAATAAGAGTATTTCTCACAGATAAAGAATTTGAATCTCTTCAAGAAATAAGAAAACCAGTTGAAATCATAGAAAAATGAGAAAAATTTGATAAAAATGATATTGTTTTTGAAGATGCAGATTTATTTGTCATTAATAAAACTCCAGGAATAAATGTTCACCCAGGAGATCATAAAACAAAAGAAACAAATATTATTGCTCAAGTACAGGATTATTTATGAGATAAATTAAATTCACTCACATTTAAACCATCTTTGATTCATAGAATAGATAGAGATACTTCAGGTATTTTGATGATTGCAAAGAAAAAAGATATGTTAAGTAAAATGGTAAACGATTTTAAATCACATACAAAAGTGAAAAAAACTTATTATGCTATTGTTTTAGGAAAAGTTTCACGTGAATCAGGTACGATTAAGAAAAATCTTTTAAGAATAGAAAATGCTAAAAATGAAGCAAAAGTTCAAGTGTCTGAAAAAGGTCAAACAGCTATTTCTCATTATAAAAAAATCAGAGAGCATTGTATCAAAGCTCCAGCTGGAGATATTTATTTAACTGAAGTTGAAGTTCAAATAGAAACTGGGAGAATGCACCAAATCAGAGTCCATATGGCTGCATTATGAAATCCTTTACTTTGAGATAAAGCATATGGAGATAAACAATTAAATAGTTTTTTTGCTAGAAATTTCTGACTAAAAAGACAAGCTCTGCATGCTTGGAAAATAGAATTTTTTCATTATGGAAGAAATAAAAAAATGCAACTCACAGCAAAACCAAAAAAAGATTTAATTGATTTTTTAAATAAAATAAGATAAATTTTTATTTTCGAATCCATCCAATTCGGGTACTTCCTTTGAAAAAGGAAGAAAATATTTTTAAAAATAAATTTTTTATGAAAAATAAAGATAAAATATTAGAAATTATTTCTCAAAACCATTGTGGGATTAGTGCGACAAATATTTTCGAGTCGCTTGAAAATCAAATGGATAAAACCACTGTGTATAGAAATGTTGAAAAAATGGCAAAAACTGGTGAAATACTCGAACAATTTGACCAAAATGGAGAAAAAAAATATGCTCAAATAAATCATCATCATCATCATTTTGTTTGTAATGAATGTGGAAATAAAATAAATATTTGATGTTTTTTTTCTGATGAATTAAAAAAATTAGAAAAAAAAGAAAATATTTCTATTCTCAATCATTCTCTTTTACTTCAAGGAGTTTGTGGAGATTGTAAAAAGTAAAAAACCATCCCTAGCCCCTCCTAGATTATGAGGGGGAAATTAAAAATAATAAAAAATATATTCCTTACTTTTTTAAAGAAATGTGGCTGAAGGCTGGATGGATTAATAAATAATAAAATAATAAAAAAAAATGAAAACATACGATAAATTTTTAAAATATTATGATGAAATCGTCAGAGGAATAAATAGTCCTTTGGAAGACGAAGTTGAATTTCTCATAAAAGATGTAATTGCGCAGCACAAACCTGGAGCAAAAAAAATACTTGAAGTAGCTTGTGGTACAGGAACGGTTGCAGCAGAATTTCAAAAAAATGGTTTTGAAGTAACTGGATTAGATATTTCTGAAAAAATGCTTTCTCAAGCGAAAAAAAATATGAAATCAGATTCAAAATTGATTTTATGAGACATGACAAATTTTGACTTAGAAGAAAAATTTGATGTGATTTTATGTAATTATAACTCTATTTGTCATTTACTCACATGGAAACAATGGCAAGATTTTTTCACACAAGCAAGTAATCATTTAGAAAAAGATGGATTATTAGTATTTGATATTGTTACACTGTTTGAATTTGAAAATATTACTAAAGAATTTGCTCAATTTTATACATTTTGAGATGATAATGTTTGTATGGAAATGTTTAAAAAACCAGGAATTTTTGAGTGGCTTATAAAAATTTATGAAAAAGCAGAAGATGGAAGGTTTGATTTAACGACTGAAGTAGTTCAAGAAAATTCTTTTCCAATTTCAAAAATCGAAAAAGAATTAAAAGCACAAAATTTCAAAGTAGCCGAAAAAACAGATTTTCACTACGGGGAAGTCACAGCACAAAGTGAAAGAGTATATTTTATGTGTAAAAAGAAATAGTATTGACTATTTCTTTTTATTTTATATAAATATTTATAGTTCATTGAAAAAAGGAAAATGTTATGAAAAAAATACTGGTTTTAGGTGGTGGAAGTATATCGGCTGTGAAACTTGCAGCTATTTTAGTTTTAGCGAACTTTAGTGGAGTAGTTGTAGCAAGCGATACTGATAATAAAACTGAGAACATTTTAGATTTAGATGAAATTTTATTATCGTATAATAAAATTCCAGATATTGTAGATATTAAACAATTAGATCCCTATGTTTTATCAGATTTAGTTATTGCTAAAAATTCTTATGATTTGTATGATAAAAATCATAAATTAGTAATAGCCAAAATTCAACCAAAAAAATCAACTCAACAATCGCAAGTGCGTAAAATTTTACCACATGCAACAGTTGATAAAATCCAAGAGGAAGACGAAGAACCGTCTTGCTCTTTTTATTCGCTTTTTTTCAAAAAATAACTATAATTCACAAAAATTTGTAACTAAAAAAAACATTTATGAAATACGTATTATCTACGATTATGGGGGTAGAATCTCTCGCAAAAAAAGAAATCGAAAGACAAGGTGGAAAAATAGAAGAAGTAACTGATAGGCTCATAACTTTTTCAGGGGGAGCTGAAATGATTCCAAGAATAAATTTCTGGTCAAGAGTCGGAAACAAAATGTATATGCTGTTAGCAGAAGAAGAAAATGTAGCTGATTTTGATCATTTATTTGATGTGGTAAATAAAATCGCTTGGAAAAAATATTTCAAAAAAGATTTTCCAATTGTAGTAAAAGCAACATCTCTTCGTAGTGAACTTGGAGCAATTCCTTCAATTCAAGGAATTTCTAAAAAAGCGATTGTAAAATCACTTACTGGAGGTTCTGGAGAACATGTAAACGAAGACGAAGATTTAGAAAAAATGGGTATTTTAATATTACTTATTGATAATAAACTCAGAGTTTTACTCGATACTACCTGAGCTGCACTTCATATGAGATGATATAGAACGCAAGCTGGTGAAGCTCCAATTAAAGAATCCCTTGCGGCAGCTTGTATTTTACTTTCAAATTGGAGATTTAAAGAACCTTTTTATGATCCATTTTGTGGGAGTGGAACTTTTGCTATTGAAGCACTCATGATTGCGAGAAATATTGCTCCAGGTTTAAAAAGAAGATTTGCATTTGAGAATTTACAACTCGTAGATTGGGAAACTTGTGAAAATGAAAGAGCTCTAGCCAGAAGTAAACGTTTCGAATGAGAATATGATATTTTTGCATCAGATATAGATGCAGATATGGTAAAAATTGCTGAATCAAATGCTGCAAGAGCTGGACAAGAGTGAAGAATCCAATTTAGCGTCAAAGATTTCAAACAAATGGTTGAAGACGAAAAATTCACTGGAACAATTATTACAAATCCACCGTATGATTTGAGACTAAAAGATGCAAATATTGATACTTTATATAGAAATATTGATAAACTATTTAGACTCAATCCAGAATTAAAAGGATGAGTTATTAGTGGATATGCTGAGTTTGATAATTTAATAAAATTGTCTGATTATAAAAAAAGAAAATTATATAACGGAGGAGAACTTTGTTATTTATATAGAAGAAAATAAAAAAAAGCACAGATTATAAAATCTGTGCTTTTATATTGCTTCCAAAATATCTATTTTTGAAATGCACTAAAAATGCTTTTAAAAATGATCGCTTGGATTTCTTGTTTCTCCAACACCAAGCTAAAAATTTTAAATTATTCTCGAGAGTAAGATCTAAAATTTTTAGCCAGCATAAATGATACATATTATCTAAATGCACAGTTGAAATATTTTTTTCACCGTGTTTTTCAAATAATTTTACTAGACCAGATATGTCTTTATTCTGACCTAGTTGAGATAGCAGTGTTTCCAAAATGTAACTCCTTTTTTATGTTTTGTGAGGTTTTATTGTATGATTATATTTTGATATGTCAATGATTACTTTTCTTATTCAATGTAATCTTGTAAATAGATTACTCCATCAATAGGTTTTTGAGATCCTAAAATACTAAATACAAAATCATATGTTTTAACTTTTATAGAGTGAACTTCGTGATTAAGTGATTTTCATATAAAAATATTGAGTCATTTATTTTCATTTTTAATATCATTTGATTCTAATATATCTTCTATCAACTCTCTGTGAACTCCTAAACTTTCGCTTAAATCTATATTTTGAATATATCTTTTACATTCTTTTTCAAGTAAATAAAAACAAATAATACAAATACTATGAGTAAAAAAACTTTCTGCTATTTTAGAGTTTTCAGGATATTTATCTAATTTTTTATAATTTCCTTTTAAATCCCAGCTTTGTAGTTCTCCATTATTATCACAAATTTCTTGATACGGTGAATTCATAATAAATGTATTAGAAATATTATTTTTATAATATTTGTTTTATGAAATATATCAAAGTTTATTTTTGTATATTTTGACATAAAAATACTATTTGACAAATATTGAAAATAAAATATATTTGTCTCACGAAAAATTGCAAATGGATCGTAATATGACTATTTTAGTACAAATTACTTTTGCAAAACCACTATTTTGCAGAATGAAAACATATGAAAATGCATTAATGGAATTACAATTTTCATTCAATGGTTCACAATTGTTAAAACAGGCTCATAGTAAAAAAAGAGTAAATTTTTTTTATGAAAACTATAGTAATCTATCTAAAGATGAACTGGAAGAATTAAAAAATAATTTACGACAATCTATATTGATACAAATTGCTCAATATAGTGAAAAAATAAAAATAAATAGTATTGTGTTTTAGTTACACGTTAAAAAAAGGAGACAAAACGTGAAAGAAGTATTTGTAAAACTAGTGTCTGAGTTTAGTACAAACCCTGCTGAAGTTGTTATGGTTTGTTCTTTGGTTAGTCTTGGACTCCTTGCGTCATATCATTTTTATAAAATTAAACAAAATGATATATACGCGCAAATCGCAAAGCGATATAAACAAAATTCTTTATCACTTTGATATTATGTAAAAAAAGAGCCGTTTTGGCTCTTTTTTATTTGTTGCGAATTTTAGTTTTTTTTGTAAAATATCTCAAATTAATTATTCATAAAAATAAATAAACAGATGAAAATTTTAGCATTTGAAACGAGTTGTGATGATACAAGTATAGCAATTTTTGAAGATGAAAACCTCATAGCGATGAATACAGATTCACAAATAAAAATCCATAATAAAACGTGATGAGTGGTACCAGAAGTTGCTGCTCGTGAGCATGCAAATGTGATTTTTGATGTATTACAAAAAACTCTAGACGATGCAAATTGTAAAATAGAAGACATAAATTACATTTGAGTGACGACGAATCCAGGTTTACTTCCATCACTTTTAACGGGAACTACTGTTGCTTCAACGATTTCTATTACAAAAAATATTCCAATTATTCCGATTAATCATATTCAGGCACATATTTTTGCAAATTTCTTAGAAAGAAGTAGACAAGATATTACATTTCCTGCAATTTGTCTGACTGTTTCAGGATGACACAATGATATTTATGCGATGAAAGATATGTGGGATATGGAAAAAATCTGAAGTTCTGGAGATGATGCTGGATGAGAAGCATTTGATAAAGTCGCTAAAATGATGTGACTTGGGTATCCTGGTGGACCAATTATTTCAAAATTATCAGCGCAGTACGAAGAAGAATTAAAACAAAAATGAGAAAAATTACACGCTGATAAATCAGCAGCAGAAAAACACTCAGAAACGACGATGTTTCCAAGAGTTTGGTTGGTAAAAAAAGAACATAATTTTTCATTTTCTGGATTAAAAAGTTCTGTAAAAAGGGAAGTAGACAATAGGATTTCAGTAAATGGAGAATTATCTCAACAAGATATTTTAGAAATTTCATACGAATTTGAATGTGCTGTAACAGAAGTTTTAGCCTATAAACTCGTACAAGCTGCAAAAGAAAAATGAGTAAAAACTATTCTACTCGCTGGATGAGTCAGTGCAAATAACAGACTCAAAGATGAAATTGCAAAACTCGCACAAAAAAATAATCTCAATTTCCAATATCCAACAAAACTCGTTTACTGCATGGACAATGCAGCAATGGTTTGAATGTTAACCTATTACAAAGTTATCGATAAACAATTCGAAGAAAAAATTTGAGTTGTGAAAGTATAAAAAAATCTCGCATTCGCGAGATTTTTTTAGTTATTTATTTCGAGTTTTTGTTTGATTTTAAGACTGTCTCTTAAATACATATTTCCTGGTTCTGTGAGGATATTTTTGATGAGTTTATCACCAAATTCAAGTCTGTGGTAAAAATCTTCTGTGGAAATTATAGCATATTTTATTTTTCTTCCATAAAATACACTTCCAAGAAATTCGTTAAAATTATCTTTATCAATATCTCAAATTAAGAAAATATCGAGAATACTTTTCCCAGGTTTGAGTAATTTATATTTCACTGATTCATTTACGATGATGAGTTCTAAATCTGTTTTTGTTTTGAAATATTCTTTGATTTTTTCCATTGGATTGTAGACTTTTATGAATACTCCGATAAATTCATCGAGTAAAATAAAGTTACTATTGAGAAAAAATATTTTCTTTTTGAGTTCTGTTTTATGTTTGAGCAAACCGAGTTCTGTGAGATTATCTAGTTCTCTTTTTACGGAATTAATTTGTTCGTCAAGTTCACGAGAAAGTGCTCTCATATGAAATCATTTATTATTTCCAGATTCATATTCTAGGAAAAATTTTTCCAGGAGTTTGGATCTACATTTTGATCAAAAGATTTTTGAAATGTCTAAACTTTTCATAGTGTGTAAGATTGGTTTTGTAAAATATGTTCCACGTGAGCTCCAGAAATAAATCCAGGAATATAATGGTAATGCAGGTGTTCTAAACTTCTGCCTGCACAACTTTGACGTATAAAAGAAAAATAATTATTTTCACCGTAATAGTCTTTCATAAATTTTTCTACTTCTGAAATTTCAGCCCATTGTTCAGCAGAAAGTTCATAGGTATATTTTGTATGTTTTTTTGGTATAACTAAGAGATTATCTTTATTCTCTCAATATGGATATTTATTTCTGCAAATATACCAGTGAGAAAATTCTTTTAGCACAGGAGTATTTTTAGGATTACAAAAGACACATTCGCTTTTTCCTAAATCATCAGGCTGTATTTTTAACCAATCTTGTCTGCTTCAAAAACCCATTTACAAAATATTAGAATTATTTATTATTAAAAATAACAAATTTAAGCGAAAAATCAAATATTTTTTATTGTAAAAAATATTTTTTTGTCTAAAATAAAATTAAATCTGAAAAATATTATTTATAATTTATAGATAATAATTATAAATTTTTAGAAATTTTAAAAAATATAAAAAATAAAAAGATGAAACCAATTAAACAAGAACTCGAAGAAAGAGGTTTATTATACCAAAATACTTCTGATGAAATATTTGCACTTATTGATCAAGGAAATGCAAATTTTTATTGTGGTTTTGATCCAACAGCTGATTCTCTGCATTTAGGGAACTTTATCGGTTTTATGGTGGCAACTCACATAATGAGGAGATGAAACACGTACACGGCTCTTACAGGTGGTGCTACGGGGATGATTGGAGATCCAGGATGAAAAAATGCTGAGAGAGAATTTCTTGATACAAATGCCTTAGATAAAAATCAAGAAGCAATTTCAAATCAAATTTCTCAAATTGCTAAAAATATGCAAGATTTTACCGGAGATAATCTCAAAGTAGAATTTATTAACAATAAAGTTTTTTACGAAAATATGAATTTTCTAGATTTCTTAAGAGAAGTTGGAAAATATATGACCGTAAACGTAATGATGGGAAAAGATACGGTGAAAAAAAGAATCGAAGATCCAAGTCAATCAATTTCGTATACTGAGTTTTCATACCAATTATTACAAGGATACGACGCGTGTAGATTATTTACAGATAAAAATGTAGTTTTACAAATCGGTGGACAAGATCAATGGGGGAATCTTGTAACGGGAACTGAGCTGATTAGAAAAAAATATGAAGCAGATTCTTACGCACTTACTTGGCCATTAATTACGGATGCAACTGGGAAAAAATTTGGGAAATCAGAATGAAATGCTATGTTTTTAGATAAAAACAAAACATCACCATATTTCATCTACCAATATTTTATGAATACTTCTGATGAAGATATTTCACGTTTTATGAAAATGTTAACGCTCATTGATACGCAAGAAATTGATGAAATAGTAGCAAAACATTTAGAAACACCAGAACAAAGAGCTGGACAAAAATTACTTGCGTTCAAAGTGGTAGAAATTGTTCATGGAACACACGAAGCAAATCTCGCAGAGCAAATCACGCAGTTTATGTTTACTTCTCAAGATAAAGTAGCAGAACTATCAAAACTTAATAGTGATGATTTAGAAACATATAAAAATGCGATGTGAGGTTTAGATTACGTCGATCAAAACTTATTTGAAATAATTGTTCAATCTGGATTAGAAAAATCAAATTCTAATGCTAGAAACGCAGTTTCTTCAGGAGCAATTTTAATAAATGGAAATAAAATTACAGATTCAAAATATGATTTTTCATCAGACTTTTTAGAAAATGGAGCTTTATTACTCCAAAAAGGAAAGAAAAATTTAAGAATAATTAAAAAATAATCTCACTTTAGTGAGATTATTTTTTTTGTAAAAAACTTATAAATAAAAAAATTTTTGACAAAAAAATATATTTTTATAAACTACCTTGTAATACAAAGTAGTAATTTTCTTTTTAAAGCCTGGGAAATTACTATTTTTGTAGGAAACTACTATGTAATACAAGGTAACTATGTCAGAAAATTTAGAAAAAATTTCTGCTCAAATGCGTAAATGAATTTTAGAATATATTATTTTGATGATTATTAATACTGGTGAAGTGTATTCTTCGGATATTCTAAAAATCCTGAAAGAAAATAATCTTATCGTGGTTGAGGGGACGCTTTATCCTTTGCTTTCGCGTTTAAGAAAAGATTCGATTATCACGTATTATTGGGTTGAATCAATTTCTGGTCCACCAAGAAAATATTTTAAACTTACCAAACAGGGAAAAGAATTATTAGGTTCTATGGAATCAATTTGGAATAATTTAGAATCAGCTGTAATTAATATTCAAAAAAATAAATAATTTATAATACAAAAATATGAAATATAATTTAAATAGACAAACTTTTGAATTATCAGAAATTTCGATTGAATTTTTAGATAAATATTTATCAAGAGTAAAAAAATATCTCAAAAAAAATAATGGTGAAATGGATTTATATGAAGATATTCAAGAAAGAATTTCAGAAAAATTCTCAGAAATTTCAGGAGATATTACGAATAAAAATGTTATAGATATCGTCAACGAAATCTGAGAACCAGAAGAAATTTTTTCAGAAGAATTTTCATGAGAAACTCAAAACCATACTGGCTACAATCCAGAAAAAGTAAAAGAATTTTTTTCTCCAGAAAATCAAAAACTCACACTTTCGCAAGACGATAGTATGATTGCATGAGTTTGTGGATGAATCGCACAAAGATTAGCAATCGATTCACTTTGGGTTCGTTTAGCTTTTCTCGTAGGATTATTTTTCTTTGGAATGACATTTTTTATCTACTTAGCACTTTGGTTTTTAGTTCCAAAAGAATCAACAAAACAAAAACCTATTGATGTAAATACATCAACTCAAAAACTCACACTTTCGCAAGACGATAGTATGATTGCATGAGTTTGTGGATGAATCGCACAAAG